>CAJMNV010000077.1 GCA_905214825.1 uncultured bacterium
AAAAACAATGCTTTTGACACTGGAACAATGGGAAACGGTTTGTAAAGCGGCGGCAGGAATCGGCATTTGTAAGATACGTATCACAGGCGGTGAACCTTTGATGCGAGAAGATATTGTGGAATTGGTGGCACGCATTGCAAATATCAAAGGTATCAAATGTGTGGTGATGACAACAAATGGTGTGCTTTTGGCACAGAAGGCAAAAGCATTGCAAAAAGCAGGGTTGCAAGGGGTTAATATCAGTTTGGATACATTGGACAGAGAACAATATCAAGCATTGACAAAACGTGATGCATTGTCAGATGTGCAAAAAAGCATTGCTGTATGTCAACAAATTGGGTTGCAAGTCAAAATCAACTGTGTGCCTGTCAGCGGCTTTGCAAAGCAGGATTTTTTGAAAGTGGCGATGTTGGCAAAACAATCGTCTGTGGCTGTACGTTTTATTGAAATGATGCCCATTGGGGCGGGAACAGCGTATCAGCCCATACAAAATGCAACCATACAAAAACAACTGACAGAAAAATATGGTATATGGACACAAGTACAAACAGAAGAAAA
Organism: uncultured bacterium; assembly: GCA_905214825.1. Taxonomy (GTDB): domain Bacteria; phylum Bacillota; class Clostridia; order Lachnospirales; family Anaerotignaceae; genus Anaerotignum. The sequence goes on from CAJMNV010000077.1 coordinate 559, forward strand.
TGGTTCTCCTGCAACGTATTGGGATAATGAAAATTTTTTGGGAAAAATTGGTTTTATTAGCCCACAAAGTCATCGTTTTTGTCATGCATGTAATCGCATTCGTGTTACTGCGGAAGGAAAATTAAAATTGTGTTTGCACCATTCGGCAGACGGCGATTTGAAAATGTTGTTGGAAAAAGGGGCAGATATCACACAGATACAACGATATTTTGCGGAAAAAATTTGGCAAAAACCAAAAGATGGATATACCACAGATGAAAAACGTCCGATGTGGAAAATTGGAGGATAATATTTGCAATATGGGAAAAGTTATGGCGGTGTGTATCAGTGAAAAAAGAGGTACACAAAAAAAGAATGTAAAAAAAGGCAATCTGATTGCAGATTTTGGCTTGGAAGGTGATGCCCATGCAGGAAATTGGCACAGACAAGTCAGTTTGCTTTCTTATGATGAAATTACAGCATTTCGACAAAGAGGTGCAGATGTGGATTTGGGAGATTTTGGGGAAAATTTGGTTGTTTCTGGATTTGATTTTAAAACATTGCCCATTGGTACAAAATTGCAATGCAACCAAGCGATATTGGAATTGACACAAATTGGAAAAGAGTGTCATCACCACTGTCAGATTTATCAACAAACGGGGGATTGTATTATGCCAAGAGAAGGTGTGTTTGCAAAAGTGATACAAAGCGGCACAATCAAGATAGGAGATGAGATGTATATTGTATCGAGTGGCGATTATAACAGCAAGTGATAAAGGGGCGGCAGGACTGCGGGAAGATAGTAGCAGTGTTGTTGCAAAAGAATTGTTGGAAGATGCAGGGTACAAAGTAGTATCCATGCAGATATTGCCAGATGAAAGGACAGAGCTTTCGACATGTATGGCAGAAATTTGTGATGAAAATAAAGCGGATTTGCTCATTACTACGGGAGGCACAGGGCTTTCACAAAGAGATTGGACACCAGAGGCAACATTGGATATTGCACAAAGACAAGTGTATGGTATTAGTGAGGCAATGCGTGCGTATTCGCTCACCATTACACCAAAAGCCATGCTGAGCAGAGGTGTTTCGGCAATCAGAGAAAAAACATTGATTATCAATTTGCCAGGCAGTCCAAAAGCAGTCAAAGAAAATTTAGCTTATATATTGCCGGCATTGGCACATGGATTGGATATATTGACAGGAAAAGCAAATGAATGTGCAACAAGGGAGGATATGCCATAATGAAAAGAAATGTTTTGAGATGGGGGATTTTGTCTGTGTTGGTGGTGTGTTTGTTTGCTGGTTGTGGTAATACACAATCACAAGTTGAAAAAACAACATTGACCGTATCAGCAGCGGCAAGTTTGACAGATGTTTTGACAGAATTGGCAGAACAATACCAAACAGAAAATGAAAATGTGCAAATTGATTTTACATTTGGTGGTAGTGGTGCATTGCAAACACAGATTGAAGAAGGGGCTACAAGTGATATATTCTTTTCTGCGGCAGAAAGCAATATGGAGGCTTTGGCAGAACAAAATTTGATTGATACAGATACCAGAAAAGATGTTTTGGAAAATAAAATTGTTTTGGTTGTGCCAAAAGATGGTAATACAGAAACAAGTTTTGCAAACATTGCACAAACAAACAACATTATTGCATTGGGTGAAGCAGAAAGTGTACCTGCTGGAAAATATGCAAAAGAAATATTTATAAAAATGGGTATATGGAAAGATGTGCAAAGCAAAGCAGTGTTTGCAAGCAATGTGCGAGAAGTGTTGTCATGGGTGGAAGCAGGCGAGGCAGATTGTGGTGTGGTGTATGCCACAGATGCTACAACATCAGAAGGTGTACAAGTGGTAGAAGAAGTGCCAGCAGAATATGCACCAGATGTGCGTTATCCGGCAGCAGTTGTTTCTGATAGCCAAAACAAAGAACAAGCAAAAGCATTTTTGGATTTTTTGACAAATGAAAAAGCCGCAGAAGCATTTGCACGTTATGGCTTTACATATATCGCAGAATCAGGTGTATGATATGGATTGGAGTCCTCTTTTGATTTCTGTGAAAGTGGCGTTTTTGAGTACCGTTTTGGCAGCAGTGTTTGGCATTGGACTTTCTTATGTTGCTATGAAATTGCGGCGTTTGCGTGGTGTTGTGGATGTGGTGCTGACATTGCCTTTGGTATTGCCGCCAACAGTAGTTGGATTTTTTTTATTGATGGTTTTTGGAAAAAATGGTGTTTTGGGTAAGTTTTTATATGAAATTGGATTACCATTTATATTTTCATTGAGAGGTGCTGTGGCGGCAGCGTTTGTGGTTTCGTTTCCTTTGGTATATCGTGCGGTGCGTAGTACCATGGAGCAAATGGACAAACAAATGGTTGATGCGGCACGCACATTGGGTGTATCTGAAAGTAAAATATTGTTTCATGTGATATTGCCAAATTGCCGTAGTGGAATATTGGCAGGAATTATTCTGGCTTTTGCTCGTGGTATGGGAGAGTTTGGTGCGACCATGATGGTGGCAGGAAATATTCCGCAAAAAACACAAACTATGGCATTGGCAGTGTATACAGCGGTGCAAAGCGGCAATCGACAACAGGCGTATTTCTGGTCAGTGTGTATTGTGTTGTTATCTGTTGTGGCAATGACAGTCATTTTGCTGTTGGAACGAAAAACAAAAATAAGAGAGGAGGACGGTTTTTGATATTGAAAGCAACATTTACAAAAAAATTAAAAACAGAAACGTTGTCGCTCTCTTTTGTATTGGAAAATACGGTATTGGGTATTTTGGGAAAAAGTGGTTGTGGCAAAAGTATGACATTGCGTTGTTTGGCGGGTGTACAAAAGCCGGATACAGGGCGGATTGTATTGAATGATACGATTTTGTTTGATAGTGATAAAAAAATTTGTTTGAAACCGCAAAAAAGAAATATTGGATACTTGTTTCAAAATTATGCATTGTTTCCAAATATGACAGTATGGCAAAATATTGCATTTGCCTGTGATAATGACAAAGAACGAGTTGCAGAACTTTTGGAACGGTTTTATCTGCAAAATGTGGCAGATTTGTTTCCAGCCATGCTTTCAGGTGGACAACAACAAAGAACAGCAATGGCAAGAATGTTGGCAGCAAAACCAAAAGTACTTTTGTTGGACGAGCCGTTTTCTGCATTGGATAGTTTTTTGCGACAGGAGATGGAAAAACAAGTACAAGCGGTATTGTCATCATATGAGGGTGTGGCGGTGTTGGTTTCGCACAACAAAGGCGAAATATATCGTTTAACACAAAAATGTATGGTGATGCAACAGGGAAAAGCCGCAGAATATGGTGATACCAAAATATTGTTTGACTGCCCAAAATCAAAAGAAGGCAAGTTATTGATACAAGGGGGATACGATGATTGATTTGAATGTGGCAGCAACATCAGCAAGGAAACCAAAAGAAGTTGCAAAAGCGGTATATGATGCATTGCTGTATTTGGGCAATTCTGGTAGAGGCAATGATGCAATGTCTTTGGATACTGCAAGGATGATATATCAAACCAGAAAAAAATTAGCAAATTTGTTTGATGTCAAAAAAATGGAAAATGTTGTGTTTACAGCAAATGCGACACAAAGCTTAAATATGGCAATTTGTGGTCTTTTGCAAAAAGGAGACCATGTGATAACGACTTGTATGGAACACAACAGCGTATTACGGCCATTGTATCAAAAAGAAAAAGAGGGGGTGGAAATTTCTTTTGTAGGGTGTGATGCAAAAGGCGTTTTGCAGTATGAACAATTTCCGTTGTTGTTGCAAAAAAATACAAAAATGGTGGTATGCACACATGGTTCCAATGTAACGGGAAATTTGAATGATATTGCAAAAATTGGGGCATTTTGCAAACAAAACGGTTTGTTGTTTGTGGTAGATGCTTCACAAACAGCAGGTGTATTTCCCATATCTATGCAAAAAATGCACATAGATGTGCTGTGCTTTACAGGGCATAAGGGGTTGATGGGGCCACAGGGCACAGGGGGATTGTGTGTGGCAGAATGTGTGGAAATCCCTAGTTTTTACACAGGTGGTACAGGCGTGCAAAGTTTTTTAAAAACACAGCCGCAAACTTACCCAGAACATTTGGAGGCAGGTACATTGAATGGACATGGTATTGCGGGATTGTCAGCAGCATTGGATTTTATTGCACAAACAGGTTTGGAAGTCATACAACAAAAAGAATACACATATATGATGCAGTTTTATGATGGTATCAAAGACACACCCAAAATAGAAATATATGGGGATTTTGAGACGAAACAGCGTGCGGCTATCGTGACATGTAATATCAAAGGCGTGTCATCAGGTAAATTTTGTGATGTGTTGGCACAAGAATATGATATTGCGGTGCGTGGTGGGGTACACTGTGCCCCTTTGCTCCATGAAGCATTGGGGACGGCAAAACAAGGGGCTGTGCGGTTTAGTTTTGGCTATTTTGTTACAGAGGCAGAAGTGGAAACGGCAATTACAGCTGTGAAACAAATTGTGGAGGTATTGACATGAGAAAAAAAACAGATTGTTTTGTTGTGACATTCCCAACCACAACAGCGGCGTTGGCTTGGGAGGATATTGCAAAAGAAAAAAGGATTTCAGGCAGGTTGATACCCATACCACAAGAGATTACCGCAGGGTGTGGTTTGGCTTGGAAAATGTCAATATCAGAAAAAGAAACGGTACAGACACTTTTGCAAACATTGCTGTATGATGGGGTATATGAAATGTGGCTTTGAGGTGTGGTATGGATATTTTAGAAAAACTGCATATGGAAACAGATGTAAAATGTATTTGTGCTGTGGGTAGTGGTGGCAAAACCAGTTTGTTGTATTATTTGGCAAAGTGCTATCAAAAACAAGGGAAAAGCGTATTATTGACAACGACAACAAAAATGTATTTACCACAGGAATATGCTGTGTTGTCATGTGATGTATTGGAAATAAAACAAAAATTGAAACAATGGGGATTGGTTGTGGCAGGTGTTGCTTGTGGTGGCGGAAAAATGGCAGGTTTGCCAAAACATATCTGGGAAACGGTATTTCTAATGGCAGATATTGTTTTGGTGGAGGCAGATGGTGCAAGAAGACTACCTTTGAAATTGCCCAATGATACAGAGCCTGTGATACCAAAAGCATGTGATTTTTTGGTGACGGTTGTCGGATTGTCTTGTTTGGGTAAAAAATTGTCTATGGTGTGCCATCGTTGGCAACGTGCAGGGGTTTTAGGATATGATGCAAATACGATTGTGATGGAAAAAGAAATGGCAAATATATTGCAGATGGGATATAAAACATACTGGAAACAATATAATGGTTGTGTGTTTGCCAATCAAGCAGATTGTGTGACAAAAGAGCAGGCAAGGCGTTTGAGAAATTGCTTACAAGTGCCTTATGTTTGGGGGAGTTTGCAAAAAGAAATATGCGGAAAGGAAAACAAAATATGAAACAATATGACCAAATGTTGCAACAACAATTACAGAAAAAAGATAGTATTGGTAGTGCCTTTGTTTTTGAGGGAGAAAAACAAGGTACTTATTTTTTATTTAATGAAACAGAAATTTGTGCCGGACAAAAAGGTGTATGGACAACAAATTGTTTTGATTTGGTAAAAGAACAAAAAAATGGTACGGTAGTACATGTTGAGGATAATGCTGTTTTTGTGGAACGGTTTAGCGGTATTCCACGTTGGGTGATATTGGGGGGGGGACATATTTCATTGGCTTTGGCAGATTTGGGGAAGTTGTTGGGGTTTCATGTGACAGTAGTGGACGATAGAAAAGAATTTGTCAACAGGGAGCGTTTTCCCAAAGTAGATGGTTTGATTTGTGATGATTTTGATTGTGCATTTGATAAAATTCCAGATGTTTTGCAAACATATTATATCGTTGTGACAAGAGGACATCAGGCAGACAGTATTTGTGCAAAACAGATATGCAAAAGAAAATATGCTTATTTTGGTATGATTGGCAGTCGTGCAAAAGTAGCAAAAACAAAAGAAAGTTTATTGGCGGCAGGTGTTTCACAAAAACAGATTGATACATTACATGCCCCCATTGGTTTACAAATTGGTGCAGTGACACCAGAAGAAATTGCTGTTTGTATTGCGGCAGAAATTATACAAGTCAAAAACCAAAACCCAAGCAAAACCATATCTGATGAATTTTTGAAAACTGTTTGTACACAAAAAAGTGGCGTGGTGGCTGTGATTGTGGAAAAAGACGGTTCTGCCCCCAGAGAAGCAGGTGCAAGAATGTTTGTGCAAAATGGGCGTATTGTTTGCGGTACCGTTGGCGGTGGTGCCATAGAACAGCATGTCATCAAACATTGTGCACAAATGCAACAGCAACAAAATATGTTTGATGTGCAAAGATATGTATTGCACAATAAAGATAGTGCCAGTTTGGGTATGATTTGCGGGGGGAGCAATACGGTGTTTTTTTATAAAATTTAAAAAATCTTAAAAATTGGAATCCATATTTTGTTACAAAAAATGACAAAAATACGAACAAAGTATCGGTTTGAAATATTGTAAAACCTATTATTTTATGCGGATATTGCGATTTTTATGAAAACTTTCTTAGGAAAAACATTGACAAGATTGTTAAACTTTCGTATACTAACCGTAACAGATTTGTAATAATTTCAATTTGGTAATGGTGGAGGAAGTCTAAATGACAGTCAAAAATGTAATTCGTCAGGCTTGCATTACAGCAACCTGTGTGGTAATGGGTACAACAGCAGTATTCGCAGCAGATATGGGGCAAGCAACCGGAACAGATATCAATGTACGTGTAGCAGCAGGTACAAATGCAGATATATTGGGGAAAATTAGTGCAGGCACAAAATATCAAGTGACAGGTAAAAGCGGCAGTTGGTATCAAATTTCTTATAATGGACAAAATGGTTTTGTTGCAGGAGATTATTTCAAAGTGACATCTGCAGATGGCAAAGTCTCTGCAAATGGTGTGAATATTCGCTCAGAAGCAAGCACAGATGGCGATGTGATTGGTACAGCCAATGTAGGGCAAGTATTGAAAGCTGTTGGTAGAAACGATGGTTGGTATCAGATAGAATATAATGGAAAAGAAGCTTATATTGGTAAAGATTATTTGACAGGAGAAAATCTTTCTGCATTGACAGAAATTGGAAATGCAGAAGACAGCATAACACCCGCAGCAGCACAACGTCAATATGCAATGGTAAATGCAAATAGCGGTTTGAAATTGAGAAAAGAAGCTTCTATGGTTTCCAATATATTGCAAGTGTTGCCAAATGGTGCAGTGGTTGATGTAGACCGTGTTGGCTCAGAATGGGTACGAGTGATCACAGAAAGTGGTCAAAAAGGATATGTCAGTGCAGAATATGTGACAGTACACAGCGGAGAAAAACCTGCTCGTAGTGCAGCAGCCTCCACAAAAGGTGCAGAAGTTGTAAATTATGCAAAACAGTTTGTTGGTACACCTTATGTATGGGGTGGTACAAACTTGAATAGTGGTGTGGATTGTTCTGGTTTTGTATATGCAGTGTTGCGTGATTTTGGTGTGGGGGTAAACAGAAGTTCTGCAACAATGGTAAACAATGGTGTGGATGTTGATAAATCAAATTTGCAAGCGGGCGATTTGGTATTCTTTAACAGTGGTGGTAACAGCCAGATTAACCATGTAGGTATTTATATGGGTGATGGAAATTATATCCATTCAACAGATGGCAAAGGAAACGGTGTAACCATTACAAACTTGAATAGTGGTTACAGTGCCCGTACATATGTTTGTGCAAGACGTGTGCTCTGATAAATAGAAGAAAAAGATATTGTTTTCAAAAAACAATATCTTTTTTTGATGTTCATGTAGAATTTTTTGTAAAATGAAAAAATATTTTGTGTAAAATATTTGTATGATGTAAAAAATTGTATGAAAAATAAAAATAATTCTGATTTTGTAAAACAATAATTGCATGGCAACATGGGCTATGCTAAAATACTATGATGTATGAAAAATTGAAAGAGATGGAGAAAGAAGAATATGAAACAAAGTATGAAACATATTAGAAACGTGGCAATTATTGCACATGTTGACCATGGTAAAACAACATTGGTAGACCAGTTATTGCGTCAAAGCGGTATTTTCCGTTCAAACCAAGTGGTACAAGAACGTGTGATGGACAGTGGTGATATTGAAAGAGAACGTGGCATTACCATATTGTCCAAAAATACAGCTGTGCATTATGGCGATATTAAAATCAATATCATTGATACACCTGGACATGCAGATTTCGGCGGTGAAGTGGAACGTGTGTTGAAAATGGTAGATGGCGTTGTATTGGTTGTGGACGCTTTTGAAGGCCCGATGCCGCAGACAAAATTTGTGTTGCGTAAAGCATTGGAATTGAATCACCCGGTTGTGGTGTGTGTGAATAAAGTGGATAGACCAGAAGCACGCCCACAAGATGTGGTTGATGAAGTGTTGGAACTGTTTTTGGAGTTAGAGGCAAATGACAATCAGTTGGACGCTCCTTTTGTGTTTGCATCTGCAAGAAGCGGTTATGCATCAGAAAATCCAGATGATAG
>CAJMNV010000078.1 GCA_905214825.1 uncultured bacterium
GTATTTCAGGAATCCGCCACAGATTTTTACAACGTCCTCTTATTTCTTTTTTTCACCTTTTACAACCAGGTCGCCTTTGATTGTGCTATTTTTCACAGTTACATCACCTGTGCTTACAGCTTCATCAACAACCAAATTGCCTGTAACTGTTTGGTCTTCCAGTTTTGTACCTGCTTCTTTTACAACGACTTCTTCACCTTTTGTGCCTTCGTCAACTTTACCACCAATCACTCTGTTCAAAGAAGAAACAGCTTCTGCTCTTGTGATGGATTTGTAAGCACCGAATGTGCCATCAGGATAACCACTCATGTAACCAGCTTTTACCACTGCACCAACGCTGCCACGTGCCCAAGAAGGAATATCATCGCTGAATTTTGCGCCAGCTTCATCTTGTGCCAAACCTGCTGCGTTTGCAATCATAACAGCTGCTTCTGCTCTGCTGATTGTTGCATTTGGTTTGAATGTGCCATCAGCATAACCTTTTGTATAACCTTGCGCAACTGCTGTTGCTACTGCTTTGTAGAACCAGTTACCGGGTTGTACATCTGTGAAAGACACATCGCCTGTTTTATTGAAACCCATAGCATTATTCATAATAATAACAAATTCTGCACGGGTTACACTGTTATTTGGTTTGAATGTGCCATCTTCATAACCACTAATCAAACCTTTGTTTTGCCAATCTGTAATTACTTTTTCTGCCCAGTGACCTGCAATATCGTTAGATGCTGCAAAAGCCTGCATAGGTGCAAATGCCAATGCTGCTGCCAAAGCCATGGACAATGTTTTCTTTGTCGCTTTTTTACTCACGCAAATTCCCTCCTAATCAATATCTGATAACGTTTTCTTACAGATAAATGACAGAATTTTCATTCTGCTGTATGAGAAAGCAAAAAAGCCTCCCCCATATCTGCTGTTTTTATACTACCATGTTTGACAAAAAAATACAAGACAAACTTTGTAAAAATTGCATACAAAAAAAGTACAAGCATGTATGGAAATTTTATTTTATTTTATTTTATTTTTAGAAAATAATTCCACTCTTTTTTGTAAAATACCGTTCATACATTTCAAATATATACACATAGATACCACCGAACTAATCAAATCTACAAAAGGCTCTGCAAAAAATATGTTTTCAATCCCCCATATCAACGGAAACACAATCATACAACCAAAATATAACATTTTTCTAAATGTAGATAAGCTAATAGAATATCTCACCGCAGACAATGCTGTAAATCCATCTACAATAGTATATTGTATTGCCAAAGGAATAATCATAAGTGTCATAATTTTGATTGCCTTTACCGACAAATCCATATAAAATACATCATTTGTGAATAAACGTACAAAATACGGCGATATCGTATGTGCTGCCAACATCATAATAATTGCAAAGACAATACAAACCATTCCTGTTTTCTTTTCGCCATCTTTCACACGTTCCATCTGACAAGCACCATAATTAAACCCCAATATCGGCTGTGTAGCCCCTGTCATCCCCCCCATCGGCAATGTCACCATCAAAAAGAAACTTTGTGCAATGGTATGACATGTCACAAGCTGGTCTCCATATCCCGGCCCGCCATAATGCTGCAACACAATATTCATCGCAATAATCAAACCACTATCCAACGCCACAATGATAAATGGAGACAATCCTGTTATCAATACTTTGCCCATCAACTTTTTATCATATTGCCCAAATGTAATCCGTACAGGCGGCCGATGTCCAAATAAAAACAGCAATACAAATGCACAAGAAACCATCTGTGCAAGCACTGTTGCAACTGCTGCTCCTGCAACCCCCATATCAAAACCAAATATAAACACAGGGTCTAACACCATATTGCATACTGCCCCCACAATCACTGAAAACATTGCAATTTTAGAATACCCTTGACAAATGATAAATATATTCATACCCATAGATACAATGGCAAAAATACTACCTGCCGCATAAATTGTCATATATGTATCCGCATACGGAAATGTCATTGTACTTGCCCCAAACAGCATCAACAACGGCTGTCTGAACAAAATTACAAGTATACTAATCACAATCCCCATCATAACCATCATCAAAAAGCAGTTTGCCATAATCCGATGTGCTTCTTTCCAGTCATTTTCTCCCATTTTAATACTCATCAAAGGAGAACCACCAATCCCCACCCACATAGAAAAAGATGTAATCAGTGTCACAATCGGCCCACAGATACCCACACCAGCCAAAGCCGTTGCACCAATCTCTGGAATATTTCCAATAAAAATACGGTCTACAATGCTGTATAACACATTGATAAATTGTGCCAGCATTGCAGGTATCGCCAGCCGTAATACCAAACCCCACATTGCATCTGTTCCCAAATTATTTTCTTTTCCCATACTGTTTATAGCCCTCTTTTTATCATTATTATATAGTGCAAATATTCTTTATCAATTTTAATTTCATCATGGATTTGTTTGATTTTATCATGGGATTATAAACAATTCAACCAATTTTATGCAACACATTACAAAATTTTCCCAACATATTTTATGCCTATTAAAATATATGATTTTTCCTATTTTCTGTTTTATTTTTTATTGACATTTTTTTCCCAATACTCTATAATAAAAAAACATTCTCGGAATTTTCGTTTGGTACACTAACGCTAACAAGGGTATATCTTGTTAGCGTTTTTTATGTAAAAAACGCTAACAAAACAATATGGAGGTTCTTATGGAAAAGATAGAAACAAATGCATTTCTGTATGGAAAAATCGCCACCCCTCTCATTCAATTTGCAATTCCATTGATGCTTTCTTTGATATTACAAGCATTGTATGGTGCAGTCGATTTGATGGTTGTTGGTAAATTCGGTAGCACTGCCAGTATTTCTGCAGTTGCGACAGGTGGACAAGTGATGCAGTCTGCCACAGTCATCATCACTGGTTTGACAATGGGTGTAACGGTATTGCTGGGACAAGCAATCGGTGCCAAGAAGCCCCAAGAAGCTGCAAACATTGTTGCAGGGCAAATCAAATTATTATTCTGTGTTGCTTTACTATTGACCATCTTATTGATTTGCTTTGCAAAACAAGCCGCTTATGTAATGCATATACCAGAAGAGGCACTTCCAGAAACCATTACATACATTCGCATCTGTGCTTCTGGTATGATATTTATCACAGCATATAATGCAGTCAGTGGTATTTTTCGTGGTATGGGAAATTCTCACTCCCCATTTTTATTTGTACTCATTGCTTGTTGTATCAATATCATATTGGATTTGTTATTTGTAGGTCTATTTCATATGTCTACCGCAGGTGCCGCATTGGCAACCATTATTTCACAAGCAAGCAGCTTTTTATTTTCCATATTGTATATGAAATATACCAAAAAATATAAATTGCCTTTTTGTTTATCAAAACAAAATTTTTATCAAAAAGGTACTGTCAAACGGATATTATCCATCGGCTTACCCATTGCTGCACAAGACTTTCAAGTCAATGTATCTTTTTTGATTATCACAAGTATTGTCAATACTTTAGGTGTCATTGCCTCTGCAAGTGTTGGTATTTCCGAAAAATTATTTATATTTTTGGCATTGGTACCCATGAGTTTTATGTCTGCACTATCTGCATTTGTTGCACAAAATGTTGGTGCAAATAATCTACCTCGTGCAACAAAAGCATTTTTCATTGCCAGTCGTATTTCTTTTTGTTGTGGATTTTTTGTGTTTTTGATGACATTTTTTCGTGGTGATTTTTTAGCATCTCTATTCACAAAAGACCCACAAGTCATTTCCGCAACTGCATTATATCTCAAAGGGTGTTCTTTTGAATATTTGATGACCGCTTTCATATTTTGTTTTCTGGGTTATTTTAACGGTAGAGGCAGAACAAAGTTTGCATTGGTACAAGGTGTTTTAACCGCATTTTGTGTACGTATTCCATTATCTTATATTTTCAGCATATTACCAGAAACCAATTTACTTTTGATTTCCTTTGCCGTACCCATATCTGCATTTTTTGAATTATTGCTTTGTATTGGTTATTTTATCAAATTGCAAAAAGAAACACCACACACAACCCCTTAAAACAAAAAAGTCAAATTGTATGGGTATAATCATATTAATTGTACCCATACAATTTTTTTCATTCTTCTAAAAATAGTATGCCTTTTTTCCTTTTACTGTTAAAATAATTGAAAAGAAAAAAGAAATATATGAAAAAAAGAAGGGTGGTTCTATGAAAAACACTTATACAATCAAAGACATTACAAAAATGGCAATGATGGCTACCATTACATTTATTGGTGTCTATTTGATAAAATTCCCATCATTGCATGGATATGCACACTTAGGCGATTGCATGATTTTCATCAGTGTATTATTATTGGGTACAAAAAAAGGTTCTTTGGCAGGTGCGATTGGTGCTGCGTTGTCAGATTTGATTGGTGGATATATGCAATGGATACTCCCCACATTTTTTATCAAATATATCATGGCACAAGTAATGGGGCTGTTCATTGATAAACTCATGCCCCAAGCAAAATGGAACTGGTTCATTGGGTCTGTTGTGGGTGGTATTGTACAACTTATTCTATATACATTGATAAAAATTCCACTTTATGGCATTGGTTATGCCATCGCTGGCATTCCATCGCTTGGTTCTCAAACCATTACAGGCATTATTTTAGGTGCAGTATTCGTCATTGCATTTGGCAAAGCAAATGTATTACAAAAATTAAGGGAGATGTAAAACAATGGTATACGCAAAAACAAAAAATTTCAAAAAAATAGATGCCCATGCACATGTTGGTATTTTTGGCGGCTGGGCAAAATTAGCAGTCACACCCGAACAACTGATAGAACAAATGGATGCATTTTGCATTGAAAAAACACTGCTTTGTGCAGAACCAAATACATTAACATTCGATGCCATGCAGAAATATCCCGACCGTTTTGTTGGTATGTATTATGCCAATCCCTTTGGCGGACAATCAGAAGTAGAGGCACTTTATGATTATATACAAAACAAAGGCTTTCGTGGTATCAAAACAAACCCCTTGCGTCATGCCTATGTGGCAGATGATGCCATTATGGACCCCATTATGGAAGCCGCAAAAGATTTGAACATTCCTGTGTTTATGCATTGTGGTCACCCACCTTATTCATTGCCTTGGAGTATTGCACTGTTGGCAGAACGTCATCCAGATGTAAAACTGGTTATGATTCATATGGGGCATGGACATGGCGTATATATAGATGCTTCTTTGAAAATGGCAAAACGTTATCCCAACCTGTATTTGGAAATGAGTGGTATGCCTATGCCTACAAAAATTTTGGAAGCATATCGTGAAGTCGGTGCAGACCGTATTCTGTTTGGCACAGATGCTCCATTCCACCCTGCCGCTGTTGAGGAAATGAAAGTTTTAACCAGTGGGCTGACAGATATAGAATTGGAAGATGTATTTTACAACAACTGTGCAAAATTGATGGGATTTGTCTAAAAATTTAAGGTAAAGCAGTAGGAATTTGCCCTTGATGCAGTGCAAATTTGTAAAAACAAGTCTATCCACATCATAATGATGCAAAAAGCAGAAAACCTTTTTCATGGTTTTCTGCTTTTTTAAATGTCATAAAATCATTATTGATTATAAATGGACTGCTGTTTGATACCTTGTGCCAATACTTATAATACTTATGTGTGATAAAGTAACATAAAAAATTGGATAGGTAACCACCCACTATTCTGATTTGATATGTATTTCTATCTGCGTGATATAATCGTCAAAACAATCAATCACTGTTTCATTGATACCTGTTTCATAAGAATATCCAGTCAAAGACAATCCTTGCTTTTTGGCATAAACAAGGATTTCTTTGTATCTGTTCGGCAGTTTATCCCAACTTCCTTTACAGAAAGCCCGCAAATACTTCCCAGCAGGTTTTATATGCAAACCCTTTTTGGAAGTAGGGTTAGGCAATTCAATATACAAAGCAGAATAATTCTGAAAATCACCCTGGTATAGGCTTTTGGCAGAAATCATAGAACCATATGCGGCATCATGCAAACGATGTAATTGATACTGTTTGCTTTTATCAATGATTTTCTCGATTTCTGTTTCAGTGTTTGCGTCTGCTGTTGTTGGGACAGTGACTAGATATGATTTTTTCTGTTCCACAATACAAATACTGGATAAATCAATTTTTAATATTGTTGTCATATCCTGATGACGGCTTACCAATGCTTGCTGAATACGTTTCAAATTGGCAATCGTATCATTTAATTCTACTATTTTTTCTTGTAATAGTTGTTCCATATTCTCCGCAGAACGATTAGACAAAAAGGCTTTAATTTCTGGAATGGACACATTTAATTCCCGCAACATTAAAATCGTTTCCAAAACCGGACTTTGGAAGTATGTATAGTAGCGATACCCATTTTCTCCAATGACAGCAGGTTTTAATAAACCCATTTCATCATACCACATTAACGTCTTTTTTGTTACTTCATGTATGGCAGCAAACTGTCCGATTGTAAACAATTTATTATGTTCCAAAAACATTTCAACTCCCCCTTGACTATCCTGTTACAGTATAGTTTATTATAGTCCATGTAGAAAGAAATAACAAGTGATTTACCAGTGTTCTGACTGACAGAATTTGAAAGGGGCATTTTATATGGAAATAAAAAGAATTTGTAAAAACCAATGGGACAGTGTAAAAGGTATTTATATGGAAGCCTTTCCAAAAGCGGAAAGAAAACCATTTTTCCTTTTAAATCGTGCTGTTAAAAAAGGAAAATCAGAAATATGGGTTGCATTGGAAAGTGGTGCAGTTACCGGATTTATTGTGCTGATTCCTTATCGTGATATGGTTATGGTGGAATATTTCGCGATTTCCACTAAGATACGCAGTAAAGGAACAGGCAGCAAAATACTCAACGAAATATGCAGGCAGTACGCAGGTCGGCGTATCCTGCTACTGATTGAAAAAATTGATGAAACAGCTGCCAACAACGAACAAAGGATTGCCCGAAAACGGTTTTATTTAAAAAATGGATTTGCATCTTCTGGGATTTTTGCACAAGGCGTAAGCGGCTATATGGAAATATTATGCTATGGCGGAAATGTTTCCGGAGATGAATTTATCGCTATCCAGACCCACGCACTCGGTAGGATGTTGTTTATATTATCCAAAACAAAGGTTGTCAAAGAAACAGAAATCAAAAACTGAACAGGAAATGGAGAATAAAATAACATGCGTGAACAAATTATTTTTCGAGAATTTGAAGAATCTGACCGTCTGGCACTGGAACAGATAATTCGAGAAACATGGTATTATGATCGTTTTTGTACACCGAAAACCGCAGCCCAATTAGCAAGCATATATCTAAGCAGTTGCCTTGCTAATCAGACCTTTACTCAGGTTGCACTGGTTGATGGTGTTCCAGTCGGAATTATCATGGGGAAAAACCGAACTACACACAAATGTCCATTTTCTCTGCGACTTAAAATGATAAAATCTATTGTCAAACTTCTGATTTCAAAAGAAGGGCGCAAAGTTTCCAAGATTTTTGGCTGTGTAGATGGGATTGATAGAGAACTGTTAAGCCTGTGCCCCACACATTATCAAGGTGAATTGGCATTTTTTGCAATCAGACAAAATTGCCGTGGAAAAGGGATTGGAAAGATATTGTTTCAAAAGGTTGTAGCGTATATGCACTCTCAAAAAATTCATAACTTCTATCTGTTTACTGATACAAGCTGTAATTATGGATTTTATGAACATCAGGGCATGAAGCGACAACAGGAAAAGAAACATCGTTTTCATGTAAATGGTATGCCAGAAGAGATGACATTTTTCCTTTACGACTATAATTGTTCATTGAATATCCAGCCCCCCAAACCGACACACAAAGCAGTAAGTCTTAAATGAAAATACAGATATTTCATACCCAATACCAAAAAAGCTAAAACATAAAAATTCAATGGATTTTAACTGACATGAAATGGATTTTGATCAAGATAATGATGAGATAGATTGTGAACTACGGGTAGGAACTTACAATTCTAATATAAATCTAAATGAATTAAGTAAGATAAAATTAAATTGTAGCAGAAATGCCGTTGTGTATAACAAAATCTTAAATGAGACCTTAATTGAATTTAGTACGCAAATAGAGAAAGATTATATTAATAATAAAAAATAAGTAGACTATTACAATACTTCTTCCGATTATCGAAAAAGTCCAGCAAAAGCCGGGCTTTTTTGATAAAATAAAAACATGTGATAAAAATGATAGAAAAGCTACTAAATATTTTTTACAATGGATTTTTCATCACAGATACATTGATTCTTTACTGCAGATGGCAGGTCTGCCTCTACATAGTAGTCTGCATAAATTTTGCCTGTTCTTTTGTTGGATACAGTTTGATTGTTTCTGATAGTTGCATAAACAATAAAGGCTTCTCTGAAGTTGAAGCGAAGCCTTTGTCCTATGTTAATTGTTCAGATTTATTTCCATTTTCTACATCGTAAGGCAGAACAAGCCTGCACCCTGTTTTTGTCATACGATAAAATTGATTGGTTTCCGTATCCAACTGAATAACAGGGATAACACCACTGTCCAGCACTGTACCATCAATATAGTAATGACTTTCTCCATCAAAATAGATGTCATGAAAGTGTGAATCTCCGGAAATTGTTGCTGTTCCTACATGACCAGCAACAATATTCATATGAAATTTTCCAGTTTCAGCGGGATATTTTTCTGTGAATGTAAAATCATCTGTTCCCCATTCCCACCAATCTCCTGCTTCCTCATCAACACCAGCATGAACGAAGATTGTATTGTCTACCACATAATATCTGCGAAGCCTTTGCATCCAGAAAATATATTTATCATCATCGTCGTCATGATCAAAGCTGGAATCCGAAAACTGAGACACTCCAATCGGCCACCTTCCGTCGCACGCCATATCCTCATGATTTCCAGCAAGTACGATAACCTTATCTGCCCCATACTTCATTTCTAAATCCTTGAGTGAACTACTCCGACTTATAGAAGTCGGAGCTTCCTGCTTCAACCACTACTGCG
>CAJMNV010000079.1 GCA_905214825.1 uncultured bacterium
ATTTGCAACTGCAGAAATCATCATTGCCATATACAATGGTGAAACACTCGTTTTCCCTTGTCCAATCCCTGTTTCCACCAATTCACTTTCTGTTGCGTTTTTATCCAAATGCATCACGCTTTTGCTGTATGCCACATCAAAACCATAATCCATATCCAAACCGCAACGTTTCATAATATCACGCAAATTTTTTGCACCAATTTCTTTTGCCAATGTTGCAAAATAGCAGTTGCAAGAAACTTCCATTGCTTTTTGCATATCCACTGTACCATGTGCTTTATTGTTATAACAATGTATCACTTTATTTTCAAAATTGACTTCGCCTGTACATTCAAATATAAAATTGTTCCAGTTTGGTACATATTCCATTGCTGCCAATGCTGTCACAATTTTCAGTGTAGACCCTGGTGGATACAATCCCTGTGTTGCCCTATTTACCAATGGGCTGTCTTCATCGGCTGTCAAATTCTCCCATTGTGCTTCCACTTGATTGGGATCAAAATCTGGATATGCCTGCATCGCCAGCACACGCCCTGTTGATGGTTCCATCACCACAACCGCACCTTTTGCCTCACCCAACAAATTCCCTGCAACACTCTGTATATCCATATCAATGGTCAACACAACATCATTGCCTTTTGGGTCTTCGCCACTGATAATGCTAGCAATGCGTTGTTGCAATTCATTGTGTACCGACATCAGCAAAAAATTTGCTGACGCCTCTGCCCCTGTTTTACCTACACTGCTGTATCCTGTCACATGTGCCGCCATTCTGGCTCTTGGATATTCTCTTTCATAACTGCCATCATCTTGTAACACATTTGTTGCCAGCAATTCTCCATCTTTGTCTAAAATATCACCTCTTTGTATCCCTTCCATATCATTTCTCATACGAATGTTATAAGTATTGGAAGAAATTTCCTGTCTGTCTGTGAGTACCAACTTTCCCAAATACCCCAAAAGCAAAAAAAAGCACAACGCCAACAACCAGAATACACGTCTGACACTATTTTTCATATTATGCATCAGTGTCGCCTCCTTCTGCATTTTGGTTATGTTGTTCACAGTATACGCAAACCCATTGCAAAATACCAATCATCATCAAACTCACCATCACAGATGTACCGCCATAACTCACCAAAGGCAGTGTCACTCCTGTCAAAGGAATCAGTTTAATCACGCCGCCAATGATAACGAATGCTTGAAAACAAAGCATCACAATGATACCCACTGCCAAAAGACTATAATATCTTCTGCCACAATCCAACGTAATGCGAATACCACGATACAACAGCATAATAAAAACACAAATCACACCTGCACCAAACAGAACACCAAATTCTTCACAAATTGCCGCAAAAATACAATCACTTTCCACAACTGGAATACTTTTTGGCATACCTTTTGTCAAGCCGCTTCCAAGCAACCCATATGTGGTAATGGCAAACAATGCACTCACAATCTGGTATCCACCATGGTCAATATCTGCCCAAGGATTTTGCCAAGCTGCCACTCTCACA
Source organism: uncultured bacterium (assembly GCA_905214825.1). Classification (GTDB taxonomy): domain Bacteria; phylum Bacillota; class Clostridia; order Lachnospirales; family Anaerotignaceae; genus Anaerotignum. Next base: position 1,521 of record CAJMNV010000079.1, read on the forward strand.
CGCACATGTGAAAACAAACGATAAGCAATCATTGCTGCCCCGCTTGCTGCCCCCATACCTGCAAAAAACAATATCTCATTCGATGTTGCAATATATAACATCACCATATATGTCATAAAAAATATCAATGCTGCCCCTAAATCTTTTTGCATTACCAAAAGCATCACAACGCCTGCACTCAATATCCCTGTTGTCAAAAATGACCGCCATTCCACCCGTTTTCTAAATACACTTGCCAGATAAAACACAAACAAAAATTTTGCCAATTCAGATGGTTGAAATCTGATGCCGCCAATATCCAGCCAGTTTCTAGAACCATATTGCTCAATACCAAAAATTTGTGTTGACAGCAATAGACCATAGCAAACAATGATATATGCCCATTCAAATATTTCAAATCTTGGTATCAACCGCAACAAATACGGCAATACCAACATACCACAAAGCCCCACCACAAACCACAGCAACTGTCTTTGTGCAGATACAGACGAAAGCCTTTGCAACATAATCAAACTCACATCTATCAAAAACAACATACCTGTCCATATCAACGGACACCCTTCATAATAAAAACGGTCTAACAGCTGCACAGCAACCAATAAAAACGCCAAAGATACCGCACCAAAAAGCAATACTTGCCATGCAAAAAGATGCGTTTCCTGATTGTATGCCAATATCAAAAATGCCACCAAATGCATAATCACAATCAACCGTCGTTGTATTGAGATTGCATGATATGGACTGCCCAAAAATCCACCTTGTTCATAAGCAATATATACAATCGCCTCCCATAAGTACAGCCCTATCAGAAATACAAACAAGTATCTGCTCAGCATGATAATCAAATCAAACATATGCTCACTCCACTCCACGGAAGAAATGTCCTTTTGTACTACCTTTTTTGCTCATCTGTTGTAATAAAGACTTTGTTTCTGCACTACAATTTGCAGTATCTTTTGTCATTTCGCTATACGCTTTGACAATACGTTCCACACGGGCAGGGCTTTCTTTTGTAAATTGCAAACGCACACTGCCTACCGCATTTTCCAATATTTCATCATAAAATTTTAATGTAAATAAAGGTTTCCCATTTAATATAGAACAAACACAACGTTCACAATCTGTCATCAATGGAAATTTTTCGCCTTTTCTGTCACGCAAGAAGTATAATTCTTCCTGAAAACGCTCTTTACAATACAAACCACTATGTTTGCCACCTACAAAATTACCAATCGGACATTGTTGTGTCACCATCAATGGTAAATACCCATATACCACCATTTCGCAATCTTTATCTGCCATTTTTGATATTTCCTGTAAATTATTTTCCACAGAAAGACAAATATTATGCACACCTTGTTCCTTCCAGAACAACACAGATTCTCTATTGACCACATTTAAATTATAATCTGTCACAATTTGTTTGCCTGATGGTTTTACATCTGCCAACTGTCCAGCTGCTCTGACCAAAAAACCATCTACATCGCTTTGCAAATATTTTTTCAAATATGCCATATCTTCTTTGCGACCTCTGTCCACACGAGGCAAAGCCACAAAACATTTTACATCATATTTTTTACATTTTGCAATCACTTGTTGCAAATTGTCTGCCAATGCTTCCCCAGACTCTACATATATCACAGAAACCTCTTTTTGTTTGACAGCCGCTTCAAATTGTTCCAAATTGCTCACCAAAACCGTCAACTGTTTTTGTAATTGTTTCGCCTCTTTGGCAATATGGATTTGTATATCTTGTTGTTTGCAAATTCGTTTTGTTTTTTTTCTGATTGCTTCTTGTAGTTTTTCTGTTGCTTCTCTACGCAATGCGTTCAAACTACTTATGCTGACATACACATTACCTGTTGTTTGTATATCCAAATTCATCAAACAAAAAGGTGTTGTACCCATTTTTTCTATTTGCTGCTTGAGTTTTTGCACAGATGTTGGTTGATTTTGTGCTGTTTCTACCACATCACCTTTTACATAAACACTGTTTCCGCCATTTTCCAAAAGCTGTAACGCCAAAGGTTCTCCTGCATTTGCCTTCAATATGCCATATATCGGCAATTTTCTGGTTTCTTTTTCCCAAGTTTTTTGCAATGTATCATAAAGTGCCTTACCATAGGTACGATACACCACATCATTTTTCTGAATATCGCCTTCCAACGTCAATGTAATGACTTCACCTGCTTTGGAATGTTTTGTCACTTGACAACCAACATGTGGTTCTGTTTTTGTCCAAATTTCAATACCATCTCCTGGAACGAGTGGCTCTCTGGTACGAATAACCACTTTTTTATGTTGTGGCAAATATTTGTCTACAATCCCTACTTTCAAACCCCAAGTTTTTGGACGTTCCACACTCATCATATCCAAACCACCCACAGAAGTATAATACCCTTCTGTAAAACCACCACGATTGAATAATTGCAACAATTCTTTCATATCTTCCTGTTCCACTGCATACTGTTCTGGGTGTTCTGTATACAAATCAATATATTTGCGATATATTCTTGTCACACCTGCTACATATTCCGGGCTTTTCATTCTACCTTCTATTTTCAATGATGCAATGCCTGCGTCAATCAACTGTGGCAATATAGATATCGTTGCAATATCTTTTGGAGAAAGCAAATGCCCTTCTGCTACTTTTTCATACCCTTTATATAATGTATAGGGTAAGCGACAAGTCTGGGCACATCTGCCACGGTTGCCACTTCTGCCCCCCAGCATACTGCTCATAATACACTGCCCAGAATAACAAACACATAACGCCCCATGAATGAATGTTTCCACGTCCATATCTGTATGTGCTGTAATATATTTGATTTCGTCTAACGTCAATTCTCTGCTCAACACCACTTTATCAAACCCCTGTGATTGCCAGTATTGCACATCTGCCAAAGAATTCGATGTCATTTGTGTACTTGCGTGCAGTGGAAAGTTAGGATAATATTGTTTGACCAACTTTGCTGCTCCTGCATCTTGCAATATCAAAGCATCTACACCAATTTGATATAATTTTCCAACAAAATCCAAAAAACCTTTCAGTTCTTTATCTTTGTAAATAGTATTCACTGTCACATATACTTTCACATAATGTGCATGGCAATAATCACAAGCTTCTTCCATTTCCTCTAATGAAAAATTGCCTGCATATTGTCTTGCACTAAATTCTTTTCCACCCACATAAACCGCATCGCATCCATTTTGTACTGCTGCTTTCAAACTTTCCATAGAACCAGCAGGTGCCAACAATTCTGGTTTTATTTTATACAACATAAACTTTCTCCTTTCTGTTGTTTCTTTCATAAATAAAAAATAGCAGTTTTTGCAATTTTAAAAACATTACCTGCTATTTTCTAGGTTTTTCATTTTCTTGGTCTTGCTTTTGCTGTATGCTTGCCTTCATTTCGTGCAATTTCTTCTGCTTGATATTCTTCCAATTTTTTCAGTATTTTATGATTTTCTTTTTCCAGTTGTTCTATATCTTTTTCCAATGCTTCCATACATTCTTTTTGTGCCAATATCTCAGAACGCAATATTTCTATCATTTTTTGCAAAGCAAAATTATGCTCCAAATTTTTAAAATATTCATCAGCAACATTGATAGAAGTCAATACATAAGCCAGGCTTGTATCATTTGCAACCGCTTTTGAATTTTGCCGAACTTCCTGCATTTTTGTATCAATATAGGCTGCAATATCTTTCATATGTTCTTCGCTTTCTTGTCCCATCAATGTAAATGTTTTTCCGTCAATGGTAATCTTGACTTTGTTTTTCAAAACTTCTGCACACTCCTTAAAAACAATGCTCATTTACTCATGTTTGCTTATGATGATTGGTAAAATTATATCATAAAAACTCAAAAGACGGAAGAACTGTTTTTTTAGAAAAATAAAAACCCTGTGTCGAAACCGACACAGGGAAATATGATATCATAAATCAGAATTAGCAATGTTCTTTTGCAAAATTGTAACCCAATTCAAATGCTTTTTTATTATCAGGGATAAATTTTGCTTTACTACCTTCGAATACATGTGCAAATGTATCGTCCATACCATCAACATTTACAGCGTTTGTCGCATATACCACTGCTCCCAGCATAACCAAGTTTGCCAGTTTGGAGCCGCCAAATGTTTCTGTTGCCATTCTATTGGCAGGTACTTCCACTACTTTTACGCCTTCTTTCACATTCAAGTGTTCCACAGAACACAAGTCTGCATTGATAACCAAAGAACCACCATCTTTTACAACTGGTGCAAATTTGTCCAAAGAAGGCTGGTTCAAAGCTACGATACAGTCAGCATCTTTTGTGATAACGGGAGAACCGATACCTTCATCAGAAATGATTACGTTTACGTTTGCTGTACCGCCACGCATTTCAGGGCCATAAGAAGGACACCAAGATACTTCTTTGCCTTCCAACATACCAGAGTAAGCCATAATCTTACCCATCAGCAAAGAGCCCTGACCGCCGAAACCTGCAATGATAGAAGAAAATGTATTCATATTATTTGCCCTCCTCTGCTGTAATATCTTTGAAAACGCCAAGAGGATAGTAAGGAATCATCTGTTCTCTTACAAATTCCATGGATTGTACAGGTGTCATACCCCAGTTTGTAGGACAAGTGGAAACCACTTCTACAAATGTGAAGCCCAAACCTTGTTTTTGAATATCCAATGCTTTTTTGATTGCTTTTTTCGCCTGTGTTACTTGTGCAGGTGTGGAAACACTTACTCTTTCAATATAAGCAGGGCCGTCCAAAGTAGCCAACATTTCACATACTCTGATTGGGAAACCATTCACTTCTGGATTACGACCAGCTTTTGCAGTAGTTGCTTTCATGCCAGGCAATGTTGTGGGAGCCATCTGACCACCAGTCATACCATAAATACCATTGTTGATGAAAACAGTTGTGATTTTTTCACCTCTTGCAGCAGCATGTACGATTTCACAAGTACCAATGGAAGCCAAGTCACCATCACCTTGATATGTAATAACCATTTTATCAGGGTGTACTCTTTTGATACCTGTTGCTGTTGCAGGTGCACGACCATGTGCACACTGAATTGCATCAAAATTAAAGTATTTATTTGCAAATACGGCACAACCTACGGGAACCGCACAGATTGCGTTTTTGTCTTCGCCGCTTTCTTCCAGACATTCTGCCAGCAGTCTATGCACGATACCATGTGCACAACCGGGACAATAATGCAATTTTACGTCTGTCAACGCTTTTGTTTTTTCAAATATAACTGCCATTATTTGTCACCTCCCATAACTTTTTTACCAAATCCTACGATTTCATCAACAGTAGGTACCATACCACCTGTTCTACCATAGAATTCTACTTTATGTTTATCGTTACAAGCAACTGCAACGTCTGGAACCATCTGCCCCATACTCATTTCAACGTCCATATATTTTTTAATTCTATCATTTACTTTATCAAATGCTTTTACAGGGAAAGGCCACAATGTTTTTGGTCTAATCATACCCACTTTATAGCCTTCTGCTCTCAGGTAGCCAATGGCTGTTCTCACAACTCTGGAAGCAGTACCATAGGAAACAAAAGCATATTCTGCATCATCCATCAAGTATTCTTCCCAACCTTGTTCTTCCGCTTCGATTTCAGCATATTTTGCAAAATGGCTTTTGTTCCATTCTTCACATTCTTCTGGTTCAATAACCAAGTTTTGCACCATATGTTTTTCGCCATCGCCTTTACCAGTCAATGCCCATGTTTTTTCTTTCAACTGTTTTTTGCAAACATAGTTGAATTCAACAGGTTCCATCATCTGACCAATCAAACCGTCAGCCAAAATAATAACAGGTGTGCCATAATAATCTGCAAGGTCAAAAGCTTCCATAACCATATCAACCGCTTCTTGCACAGAGGCAGGTGCCAATACGATATCATGATAGTCACCATTGGAGCCGCCTTTTACTGTCATGTTGTAGTCAGCCTGACCAGGTTGGATAGTACCCAAACCTGGGCCCCCACGCATCATGTTGATGATAACTGCGGGCATACTTGCATTAGACAAATAACCAATACCTTCTTGTTTCAATGCAATACCAGGTGAAGAAGAACTTGTCAAAACTCTTGCACCTGCTGCTGCTGCACCATATACCATGTTGATTGCAGCCACTTCAGATTCTGCTTGTACAAATGTGCCACCTACTTTTGGCAATTCACTGGACAAATATTCTGGTACTTCACTTTGTGGAGTGATTGGGTAACCAAAGAAATATCTGCAACCTGCTTCAATCGCTGCTTTACCAACTGCTTCATTTCCTTTCATTAAAACCTTTGCCATTGCTTATTCCTCCTCCCTTAGTCAAATCTTTCTACTGTAATTGCACAATCTGGACACATTTTTGCACAGCTTTGACAAGCAATACAATCATCGTTTACAGATTCTGCGGGATTGTAACCTGAAGGGTTGATTTTTGTTTCAGAAAGTTTCAAAACGTTTTTTGGACAAACAGAAACACACAGTTCACAACCTTTGCAGATCAATTCATCGATTATTACTCTACCTTTTGCCATTCAAAACACACCTCCATAAATATTAAAATTTACATCCAGGATTTCCGCATATAGAACTTCATTGGGAACAACTCGCCTGCAAGTCCTTCGGGTACCTTTTCTGTCAAAAGCTCCTCAACATAAGAAACATATTTCACAGGAACTCCCGTGCGTTTGGTAACTTCTTTCAATATTGCATCTCCATCAGCAAGACAAGCTGCGGTTGTTTCTCGAATTAAGTTCGTGTTGTTGATAAAGCCTGTCACCTTTAACCCGGACGCCGCTTCCAGATTACGCATTTGTTCGATAACGCCTTCTGGTGTGGACGTATTTGGGCGATATGTATTGACTACCATAAAAAAGTCTACTTCCTCCGGCTGTAATAAAGGAATAATTCTTCCCAGCACTTTTGTTCCCACATCATTGCCGCCCAAATCAATGACATAATCACAAGATTTGTCTTTGACAGGGGTGGTGATAGCCGCTGATACAGCCGGCACATCTAACCCAGCACCTTCAATAGAAGAAGAAATCACATATATTCCTTTTTCTTCCATTTCTTGTTTTTTCTCACGGGAACGGAAATAGACATTTACGATATCTAAATCGGCAATGGCAACTTTTTTTTCTGACACTTCTTTCAAAGCTGTCACATAATTGACGGAAAATTCCGTTTTTCCACTACCGTAGTGACCTGTAATAATACGAATTCTTTTATCATTAGAAACCATATTTTGCACCTCCTCTTTCCGACACATATAAAATTGTCGAAATGGTTTTTGGTTGTATTCAATAAATAATAAAAAAGCAAAGAAATTCTGCACAAAACATTATATTTTTCAAAAATTGTTTTATGCATATTTTACGACTTATTTTCATTTTGCGTATACATAATAGCACACTTTTTATTTTTTTGCAAGAAAATTCACATTTTTTTATATATTTTTGAAATAAAATATATTTTTATTGCTAATTCAAAATAAAAATGTTTTATTTTTTGTATTTTT
>CAJMNV010000080.1 GCA_905214825.1 uncultured bacterium
TGCCAAATTGGTTGCAAGCGGAATATTGTGTGTATCACACAAACGGAATAAAGAAGTATATTCATCATAAGATTGTGGTGATGCTGGATTTCTCAAAAAAATCAACATATCCAAATCGTTGTTTATGATTTGTGCTCCCAGTTGTTCAGAGCCTCCCAGTTGTCCTGCTAAGTATTTGTGTACATTCAAATTGGCTGCTTCTTCCACAAGTCTGCCTGTGGTTGCAGTTGCAAATAATTCATGTTTGCATAAAATATGACGGTAAGCAATACATAAGTTTTCCATCAATTTTTTCTTATTATCGTCGGCAATCAATGCGATATTCATAACAATCCCCCCTCAAATAATGACCTAGAACATTTTTTCCGAATATTCAATACCAAACCGATTGCCACCATATTTGTCCACATAGAGCTGCCGCCATAGCTGACAAAAGGTAACGACATACCTGTATTTGGTACAATCCCTGTGGCAACACCTGCGTTGATAAATGTTTGAAAAGCAAACATGCCTGCAATGCCTACCACAATCAGTTGGTTGAATGTATCTCTTGTTGATAATGCTATTATGATACAACGAAATACAACAAAGAGCAATAGCCCTAATGTAAATATACAACCTAAAAATCCAAATTCTTCTCCGATAACGGAAAAAATGAAGTCGTTATGTGGTTCTGGCAAATAACTCAGTTGGTTCAGTGTACCCTGAAACAATCCTTTTCCTGTCAGTTGTCCAGAACCAATGGCACTAATGGATTTTTCGGTTTGATAATATAAATCAGGGTCGGCAGTTGGGTCTACAAAAGAAAGAATACGATTGACTTGATGTGGTTCAAATATTTTGTCCACCAAAAGTGGATTTTCTCTTGTGACGTCCCAACAAATAAAAAGCAATATGGGCAAACATACAATCACGACATTTCGTATCCATTGGTATTCGATACCTGCAATGAATATCAATATACAAAATATGGCAACCAATACCATACTTGCAGACAGTGCAGGTTGTTTTAATACCAATACAATGGGAATACCTACAATGACACAAAGTTTGATAAAAAATGGTAGTTGTGTGATTTCTTGTTTGTGTAAAGAAATATATTTTGCCAAAAAGAATAACATAAACACTTTGGCAAATTCTGATGGTTGTATGGTTAAAGAGCCGATGGCAATCCAGCGTGTAGCCCCTTTTGATTCACTTCCCAAAACAAATACTGCCAAAAGAAAAGCAATATTGATAAAATAAATAGGAATATAAAATTGTGAAAAATATTCATAATCCGCATTTGCAGCAATCACCATCAATACCAAACCAATACCAAAAAATACGATTTGTTTATAGACTTCGGAAGCACCTTCGCCCAGATTGAAATGTTTGGCACTGGCGATGCAGAGAATGCCAAATACACAAAGTATACACACAGCCCCCACCAAATACCAGTCCAAATTTTGTAACCATTTTTTTGTTTGCATGATGCATCTCCGTTTCTTTGTGATAAAATACAATAAAGCCGCAGAAAAAAATCAAGTGTTGATTTTTATTTCCCCGGCTTTTCTTTTTATTATTTTGCGTCGCTGTCCTGATTGACTTTCCGCATACTTTTAATAGGAATGTTGGCATAAAGCACAGGCACAGTACCGTTTTGATCATCAGACTCTGTTTGTGTGATTTGGATATCTAATTCATCATTATCGATTTCCATGTAATTGGATATGACTTTGATGATATCGGTTTTGAGCATTTCCAATATCTGAGAAGAACAATTCACACGGTCATGTACCAAAACAAGTTTTAATCTATCCTTTGCGACACTGCCAGAGGATGGCACGTTTTTTTTCTTCAAAAGATGAAACAAATCCATAGACGACACTCCTTTCCAAAAGGTTGCATTTTTTAGTGGTTGAACAGTTTTTTGAGTTTGTCCATAAAAGTTTCAGCTTCTTGTTCAAATGTCATCAAGGGGATACTTTGTCCCATAATGCGTTGTACAATATTACGATATGCTTGTCCTGCAGAGGAGTCATAGTTGCTGACAGCGGGTTCACCTTTGTTTGCGGCAATGACAATGCTTTCATCATCTGGTACAACACCCAAAATATCTATGGCAAGAATTTCTGTGACATCTTCAATATTCATCATTTCGCCACGTTTCATCAAATCCACACGCAGACGGTTTAATACTAAACCAGGATTATTTAAGCCGTTTGCTTCTAAAAGCCCAATGATGCGGTCGGCATCACGCACAGCAGAAACTTCGGGTGTGGTCACAACCAAAGCACGGTCTGCACCTGCAATGGCGTTTTTAAATCCTTGTTCGATACCCGCAGGACAGTCTATGATGATGTAGTCAAAACCTTCTTCTTTGAGATTGTCACATAATTTTTGCATTTGTTCCGGAGAAACAGCATCTTTATCTCTGGTTTGTGCCGCAGGCAGTAAAAACAATCCATCATAACGTTTGTCTTTGATTAAGGCTTGTTTAAGACGGCAATTTCCTTCCACAACATCAACCAAGTCATATACAATGCGGTTTTCCAGCCCCATTACAACATCTAAGTTACGTAAACCAATATCTGCATCTACCAAAGCAACTCTTTTGCCCTGTATTGCCAAGCCGCAACCCAAGTTTGCACTAGTTGTGGTTTTGCCAACACCGCCTTTGCCGCTGGTGATTACAATAACTTCACTCATGGATAAATCCCCCTAGTCGTTCTTCAAATTTGTTTCATCAGAAACAATGTTGTATTTTTGTAAAAGTATTGGACGGCATGGTTTGCTGTCCTGATACGAAAATATCAGATATATTTGTATTTTAGCAAAAATATACCAAATATGGACGAAAATTTGTCCTTCTTGTACAAATGCGTACTCTGCCGGTTTGATATTGCGTTTTTCTTCGTTTGGAAAACGGGTGATGATGTCAGCAATACGCAGTTGTACAGGGAGCATGTGTATGGCAGCGATAAAAGCATCTGTTAAGCCATTACAACCTGCATGGGCAATGCCGCGTAATTGTCCCAACACAATGATATTGCCTGTGGCTTTGACTTCTGCACCAGGGTTGACGTCGCCCAATAACACAAGGCTGCCGTCAAATTCCAATGTTTGCCCATTTCGCAAAGAACCTTTGTGGAATTTGGTTGTCATACAATCCAGATTGTCGCATAAATCTATCAAACGTTTGGAATGGCTGTCTTCCACTTTCAGATATGTGATTGTCATTGTGGTGTTGTTTGTGATGATTTCCAGTATGCGATTTTCTTCTTCTTCTGAAAATGTTCTGCCTTGTAATACCAAAGCGGTTTTTACATGGTCAAAGAACTTTCCTGCTTTTGTGACTTTTTGTTGTAATTGTTCACAAAGTGTATCAAACGGAATATCTCCTAAAAATCGTATTGCAATACCATCTTTTGTGCCTTTGAATATGACATGATTTTCCTGTTTCATGCTTGCCTCCTGTTTATCATTGTGCCAATAGTGTTTCCATGTTGGTATTTGTTGGAACATAATCCAGCCCCAAATATTCCCGTATGATTGCCTTTGCCACCTTGGGGGCAGGGGAACCATAATTTTCACCAAATGGTATCATAACGGTGATGGCAATTTGAGGGTCGTCGTAAGGTGCAAAGCATACCAACCATGTGTGGGAACTGCGAGAAAGGTCTTCTTGTGCAGTACCAGACTTGGAAGCAACTTTCACAGGTAAATCGGTAAATGCAGTACGTAATGTACCTTTTGTACCATAAGAAACCAAATACATACCCTCATAAACTGCTTGTAGATTGTTTTCTTGTAATGGAATAATATTTTCCACAACTTCTTCTTTTTGTTCATAAATAGAACCATCAGGATTTGCCACTTTATCTACCAAATGATATTGGTACAATGTACCACCATTTGCCAATGTGGCAATGTAACGGTTCATTTGTGCAGGCGTATAACTGTTGACAGATTGCCCGATGAATGCACGAATGGTATCCCCATCTGTCCAGCGTGTTTGGCTGGTTGTGGCATCTGGGTTGTATGTTTTGATGGTTCTTTCTTTGTAATAAGGTGATGCCATTGTGGGAGCGTATTCTTCCAATTCAATGCCTGTGACAGAATTTAGCCCAAATGCTGCCATATATTCGTTTAATGTGGAAATTGCTTTTTCGGTTGTACCATTTTTTGCATTGCCCATACGATATCCCAGTTCATAAAAGAAGTAGTTACAAGATACCTCCAAAGCATGGTCTATGGTCAATGTACCATGGTTGCCCCCTGTGTTGCTGTAATACCAACAACGTGCATAAGGCGTGCTGGCATCTTTGAATATCCCATATGTTTTTATTGCCGTATTTGGTGTGATTGTGCCTGATTCCAATCCTGCCAATGCAGGTATCATTTTAAATGTGGAACCAGGAGCTTTTTTTTGTTTCAAAGGGCGGTTAACTAATGGTGTATTCATATCTTCCAACAAAGAATTATAATAGCTGTTGTTAAATGTGTTTACTAGTTGGTTGTTGTCAAAAGAAGGATATGTCACCAAAGCCAAAACCTTGCCACTATCCACTTCTGAAACAACAACAGAACCTGTGGAAGGGTCAAGACCGGTGTCAGAAGGTGACATTTCACCGTTTTCCAATTTGCGTATGATAAATGTAGAGGGAGCAACTGCACCACTTTGTATGGCTTGTAAATCTTCTGGTGTGGCAGATAATCGCCCTTGTTCTATCATAGAAAGCAAAAGTTCTTTTGCAGACACAGACCCCTTGGATAAACCATCTGTTAAAAATGTTTGTAAAATTTCTGATGCATCTTCTCGATTTGTGTCAAAATCAGGCACGGATGCTTTACAACGTGCAACCAAAGCCGCTTGTATGCTATCATCAGATGCAGAAAGCATTTTTGATGCGGAGATATGATTGGTATTTACCATGGAAACAAACAATTCCAAAGTAGATACGCCATATTTGCCACCGGATTTCAAACGATTGAGCAAAACCTGTCTCAATTCTTCTTCCAATGCAGTGTAAGTGGTAGATTGCAATTTGCTGTCAATGGTCAAATAAACATCTTTGCCGGCAGTGGGTTCTGTGGAGCCGATGACACTCATTCGTCTGCCTTGGTTGTCTACTTCCATTGTGATTTTACCGTCTACACCATTGAGCTGTTGTTCGTATAATTTTTCAATGCCTGCTTGCCCAACAATGTCTGTATTGCTGTAAACGGGATTTCCTTCTGCATCAACAATATCTTGATACAATGGCATATCTGCATCTGTCATTTGTCTGATATAGCCTGTGATATGGGCAAAGTGTTCTCCATTGGGATATTCTCGCAAAGATGCTGTGCTGACCAACACATTGGGAAATATATCTTGGTTTTCTTCCACATATGCCAATGTTTTATCACTAATATCGGTGGCGACGGTAACAGATTGATATTTTTGATATCGTACTGCATATAACGAATTGCGGATACCAATGGTATTTCTGACCAAATCGGTAGGTAAGTATTCTGGTAATCCAAAATAATCCCGCAAATAATCCAGCATTTGTATAGAATCATAACCAAACAATTCATTTTCTGTTACGTCTTTGGTTTTCCAGGTACGTTTCCAGTTTTCTTCTTTCTTTTTGTTTCCGCCAAACTGCAAGTGATAAGGATATTCCATATCCATGGGAATGTCATCTATCACAGTTTCCCCAAATTCCATAAATTTTTGTGACAACGTCAATGCCATTAAGTTTTTATCTGTCAATGCCAAAGAATAATAGATGTACATACGTTTTTGTGCATCGGTATAATGGGTAGGGGCATTGTATGCTTCATATAAGTATTGCAGGCATTGTTCTGCGGTAAAATCCATTTGCCGTTTTTGTAAACCAATCATTTCTTTCCATTGTTTTTCTGCTTTTTTCTGTTCTTTTTCATCGCCTGTAAACAAAAATGTGTATGGAGTTGTTTTGCTGATGGGTAAATCATCAGCAGCAGTTGTACCCTGTGCAAACATGATGTCTAATAAGTCGGTAATCAGTTGGTTCCGATGTTCTGTCAAATCCAAAGCCACACTATCATCAATTTGCACAGAATATGCCACTTTGTTTATCGCAAGAGGTCTACCATATCGGTCATAGATATTCCCACGAGAGGCAGGTACATTGACTTCTTTGGATACGCTTGTTGTCAAAGAAACATCATATTCGCTACCGTTTAAAATCTGCAATATGAACAAACGAATGACCAATATGGAAAAAAGTATAAAAATACCAACAAGCACAACAAATATTCTACTTTTACATAATTCTAAAAAACGTTCCCAGTATTTTCGCATTGGAAACCTCCTTGCAAACAGGCAGGTTAAAACAGCCGATATTTATATTTCTCTTTCAATTCCAGCCATTCATTGATACCAAATAATATACGATACATCGGAATGGTGATAATTGCAGTATACACCACTTGTGGTATCAGTAAATGCACAACAAAATAAATCAAATTGGTTTCACCATGTAATACAAATCCGGTGATAAACAAAATGGTTTCATAAAAAATTGCACCCAATGAGCAAGTAATGATGGGCAATAAATAGTTTTCACGATAGAAATCTTTTTGCCCACGACCTGCCCAAAGTCCAGCAAGAAAAAACAGTAATGTGTAAAACCCAAAAGAAACACCAAAGAATATATCTATTAGTAAACCGTTGCAAAATCCAACAATACAACCTTCGTTTTCACCACGCAAAAGAGCATATGACACCACAAGAATGAAAGCAGTATTGGGTACAACACCACGAATGGCAATATAAGGCAGTAATGTTGTTTGCAAAATAAAATTGACAAGAGTCAATATGGTGGTAATCAATATTCTCAATTTTGTGCCTCCTCTGTTTGTGTTGCAATATTGTTTTTGTCAATCACAAGCAATGTGTCTAAATGCTTCATATCGACAGCAGGTTCTAAGATGGCATATTTTGTCAAACCATTTGTATCGGCTTTGATTTCTTTTACTTTTCCGATGGTTAAGCCGGTTGGGTATATGTCGCTCAAATGAGATGTCACAATTTCATCACCAACGGCAATTTCTGCTTCTGCATCGATGTATTCCATTTTGCAAAGTCCCTGATTCATCAATGTATAATCTCCTTTGACAACACCAAGGTCACCTGTACGCAAACTCATAGCTGGTACAGAGCTACGGCTATCTAGTATGGATTGTGCTTTAGCATATGTGGCACCGCTTTCCAAAACTTTTCCAACCAGTCCCTCAGGGGCAGCAAGCACCATATTTGCTTGCACACCACCAGAAGAACCTTTGTTTAGTGTGAATATATCGTATAAACTACCTGGATTTTTGGCGATGATACCCACACCAAATGTTTGATATTGTGGATATTTTTGGGCAATTTTGAGTAAATCAGACAATGTTTTGTTTTCTTCTTCATATAAAGCCAATCGGTTATTGGTGGCTTGCAGTGTTTCCACTTCTTGTCGTAGTGTTTCATTTTCTGCCAATATTTCTTGTCTTTCTCGACGAGAAGAAAAGGTATCGTCTACCCAACTGCCAATACCATCTGTGATTTCTTGAAAGGGCGTTACAATAAAGCCAAACGCACTTTCTAATGCGGTGGCATTCAATTTTTTGCCGCTGGTAATCAGTGCCAGTAAAGCCAGTATCACAATGATAGTGGTGATAATGATTTTTCTATGTTTTTCAAAAAAAGCAAACAATGGAAACGCTCCTTTTTATACGATTGTGTATTAGAACAATGCTTTTCTGGGAGAAATCAATACATTGCGCAATGTGTCGATGTGTTCCAGAACCAAGCCAGTGCCAAGTGCCACACAGTTTAATGGTTCGTTGGCAATGTGTACAGGCATACCTGTTTCTGCGGTAATCAGCTCATTCAGACCTCTGAGCAAAGCTCCGCCGCCTGTCAGTGTGATACCATATTCCATAACGTCTGCTGCCAATTCTGGAGGTGTTGCTTCCAAAGTTTGTTTGATGGTTTCAATAATGGAGCAAACAGGTTCATTCAATGCTTCTCGAATGTGAATAGAATTGACTTCTATGGTTTTGGGCAATCCTGTAACCAAATCACGACCACGAATTTCCATTTTTTCTTCTTGTTCTAATTTATATGCAGAACCGATTGTAATTTTGATTTCTTCTGCGGTACGGTCACCAATGGCAAGATTAAATTCTCGTTTGATATAACCAACAATCGCATTATCCAAAGAGTCCCCTGCAATGCGTAAAGATGTGCTTGTGACAATACCGCCCAACGAAATAACAGCAACTTCACAAGTACCACCACCAATATCAACAACCATGCTACCAGCAGGGTCGGCAACAGGCAATCCTGCACCAATAGATGCTGCCATAGGTTCTTCAATCAAATACGTATCTTTTTCTTTGGAGCCGGCTGCAATGGCAGCTTCCAAAACAGCTCTTTTTTCCACTTCTGTCACACCAGAAGGTACACAGATTACAATTCTTGGTTTGGGCCCAAACATGGAACGTACATAAGCTTTATTGATAAAATAACGCAACATCGCTTGTGTGACATCAAAATCTGCAATGACACCATCTCGCATAGGGCGGATAGCAACAATGTTGCCAGGTGTACGTCCAATCATGTCTTTGGCTTCGTTCCCAACTGCCAATACTTCTTTTGTTTGTGTATTAATTGCTACTACAGATGGCTCATTTACAACAATGCCTTTTTCACGCATGTATACCAGCGTATTTGCTGTACCCAAGTCAATACCCATGTCTTTGGAAAACATAAATTAAAATACCCCTTTCTATTTGACAAAACCAATTTTTATGGTTTGTTGTATCATATTTATTTTATTAAGATTTCAAGTCTATTCTTAATCATACCTTTTTTTTAATCATTTTTCAATAAAAAACAAATGAGAAATCGGAAAAACACCATTTTTTGCACAAAAAATGGCAGAAAAAAACCGTCGCTCCAAGTTTTTCCCCGAAACAGACGGATATTTTTTACAATCTGCGATAAACAAAACAGGCAAGCAATATGCCAAATATGCCTGCGACGGTAAAGCGAAT
>CAJMNV010000081.1 GCA_905214825.1 uncultured bacterium
ATAAATTTTATCCACAACGCCATCTTCTTTCGCAACAATAGATGTTTCCATTTTCATCGCTTCTATGGTAATCAGTGCTTGGTTTTTCTTCACAGCTTCGCCTTCTTTTACAAGCACTTTGCTGATAGTACCAGGGATAGAAGAACCCAAATGATAAGGGTTGTTTTTATCTGCTTTCAGCTTACCATCACTCTTAACTTCCAAATTCTTATCCAGAATTTTCACTTCACGCATAACGCCATTGATTTCAAATGTCAAAGCACGGAACCCTTCTGCATCTGGGTCTGACATATCAATGAATTTGATGATAATTTCTTTCCCTTCCCCAATTTCAATGGAAGTTTCTTCCCCTTTTGCCAAACCAAAGAAATACACATCACTTGTCAGTTTAGATACATCGGTATAATATTCCCAATGGTCGCAATAATCATCATATACTTTTGGATACAATGCATAACTGATAATATTTCTGGAATTTACTTTTTTCATCACATGATTGTCATGCAAATGTTTTGCAATGGCATCAAAGTCTGCGGCTGGCATCAAAGCCCCTGCTCTGCCTTCAATCGGTTTTTTGTCTTTCAACACAATTTCCTGCAATGCCTTGGGGAAACCGCCTTCCGGTTGTCCAATATTGCCAATAAAATAATCTATTACAGAATCTGGATAAGAAATATCTTTACCTTCTGTCAAAATATTATTTTTGTTCAATCCGTTTTTGGACATAAATATTGCCATATCCCCAACCACTTTGGAAGAGGGTGTTACTTTTACAATGTTCCCCAACAATTCATTTGCTTCTTTATACAAATGTTTGATTTCTTCAAAGTTATCCGCAGAACCCATTGCTTTTACCTGTGCAAGCAAATTGGAATACTGACCACCAGGGATTTCATATTTATAAATTTCTGTATTTGGTGTTTTCATTTCGCTTTCAAAACCAGCAAAAATCTGTCTTACACCTTGATAATAGTTACTCAATTCCACAAGTTGTTCTGTATCCAATCCAGTATCACGTTCTGTGCCTTTCAACGCTTCCACAACTGCATTCATAGAAGGTTGGCTTGTCAAAGAACTCATGGATTGAATGGCCAAGTCAGCAATATCCACACCAGCTTCTGCTGCCATCAATACTGTGCTGACACCATTACCTGTGGTATCATGGGTATGCAAATGCAAAGGAATGTGCAATTCTTGTTTCAGTGCTTTAAACAATTCTTTTGCGGCATAAGGTTTCAACAAACCAGCCATATCTTTGATTGCAAATATATGACAACCCATTGCTTCCAATTCTTTTGCTTTGCGGATATAATAATCCAATGTATATTTTGTTTCTTTTGGATCTAAAATGTCACCTGTATAACAAATAGCACCTTCTACAATTTTTCCTGTTTTGAGTGCTTCTTCCACAGGCATTTTCATATTTTCCATCCAGTTTAAACTGTCAAAAATACGGAACACATCTACTCCACGTTCTGCGGAAACTTTGATAAATTCTTTTACCACATTATCCGGATAGTTTGCATAACCCACCGCATTGGACGCACGCAACAACATTTGAATGAGTGTATTTGGCATTGCTTGGGAAAGTTGTTGCAATCTTCTCCAAGGGGACTCTGTCAAGAAACGATATGCCACGTCGAATGTTGCCCCCCCCCATGCTTCCACAGAGAATGCATTTGCCATTGCCATATTGGTTGCAGGTGCTGCCACAATCAAATCATTGGTACGCAAACGGGTTGCCATCAAAGATTGGTGTGCGTCACGCATTGTGGTATCTGTCACCAACAATCTTTTTTCTTGCAAAAGGCTTTGCGTGAAATCTTTTGCACCCATTTTCAAGAATTTATCTTTTGCCCCTGCCACAGGAATGGTTGTACCATCTTCATTCTTACCAAAAGATGGTGGCACAATGGGGTCAAATTCTGGTTTTTGCCCTTTGGATTCATTGACAATTTTATTTCCAATAAATTCCGCAATTTTGGTTGCCCTGTCTTTGCCCAATACAATATGGAACAATTCTGGTGTCTTTTCAATGAATGTTGTTGTGCATTTTCCGGCACTCCAAACATCACTTTGCAATACATTAATCAAAAATGGAATGTTGGTTTTGACACCACGAATTCTAGTTTCTTTAATTGCTCTAACTGCTTTTCTTGTCACACCCTCAAATGTTCTGTCGTGTGCAATAATTTTTACAAGTAAGCTGTCATAAAACGGTGTAATTTCCCCACCCGTATGTGCAGTACCACCATCCAAGCGGATACCATTCCCCGCAGGAGAACGATATACACTAATTTTGCCAGTATCTGGCAAGAAGTTATTTGCAGGGTCTTCTGTGGTTACACGCAACTGTACAGAGTAACCACTACATTTGATATCTTCTTGTGACATAATCCCAATTTCAGGAGATGACAAAGGATAACCTTCTTCAATCAAAATTTGTGCTTGTACAATATCAATACCTGTCACCGCTTCTGTAACGGTGTGTTCCACCTGTATACGAGGGTTCATTTCAATAAAATAATAATTTTCATCAGAATCTACCAAAAATTCCAGTGTACCTGCATTTTTATAACCCACATGTTTTGACAAACGTACTGCGTCTGCAAATATTTTTTCTCTTACTGCATCGCTGATTGTGAAAGCAGGTGCAAATTCCACCACTTTTTGGTGACGTCTTTGCACAGAACAATCTCTGTCAAACAAATGTACCACATTACCATATTTATCACCCAACACCTGTACTTCGATATGTTTGGGGTCACGGAGATATTTTTCAACGAAAATTTTGTCATCACCAAATGCTTTTTTTGCTTCATTTCTTGCTTCTGCAAATTCTTTTGGCATTTCGTCTGCACTGTTTACAATACGCATACCACGACCGCCGCCGCCGTTACTTGCTTTGAGCATAACAGGATAGCCGACTCTTTGTGCAACTTCCATCACTTCATCCAAGCTACGAATGGCGTGGTCTACACCGGGAATGATGGGCACTTGACATTCGATTGCCATTTGTTTAGAAGAAATTTTGTCACCCATTGCATACATCACTTCCACATCTGGGCCAATGAATGCAATACCTGCTTTTTTACAAGCAGATACAAAATCTGGATTTTCTGACAAAAATCCATAACCGGGGTGAATTGCGTCCACACCTTTTGTTTTTGCAATTTTGATAATATTATCAATGTCTAAATATGCATCAATCGGGCCTTTTTCAGGGTTGAGCATATATGCCTCATCTGTTTTTGTACGGAACAGAGAATATTTATCTTCTTTTGAGAAAATACCCACTGTTTGGATACCCAGTTCACTCAAAGCACGATATACACGAATGGCAATTTCGCCACGGTTTGCCACCAGTACCTTTTTGAACTTTTTTATTTCTACTTGCTGCATACTATCATACCTCCTTTGTGTATTTTCACTGTAAAGACAGATGTTTTTGCCCTTATCTAGATATTATAATATAGCTTATTCCATTCGTAAACAATAAAAATAGAAACATAGCCATAAGTTGTATTGATATTTTCCATCAAAAAAACTATCGTTCTGATAACAGCATTTGTATCACTTGTTGCAAATGATGACATTCTTTGACTTTTGCATGAGAAAGCTGCAATCCATTTGCACACCCTCTTGCTGTCACTACAATATCATATCCCATACGGTCTAATTCTTTGATACGGCTTTCCATTGCTGGCACACGTTTCAATTCCCCCGTCAATCCCACATCTGCCAAAAATGCCCAATCTATGGGAATGGGTTTATTTTTCACAGAAGAAACAATACTCATCAAAACTGCCAAATTTGCTGCTTGCTCTTTCAATGCCAAACCGCCTGTTGTTTTGACAACAACATTTTTGTCATATAATTTAATACCGCCACGCTGTTCTAATATCGAAAGCAATGTATGCAATGTATCTTTTTTCATTGCCTCACTAATACGAGAAGGATATGGCGTAAATGATTGTGAAACCAAACTTTCCACTTCTGCCACAACTGGACGAGAACCCTCACGCAACACCGTTACCGCACTACCCGAAACTTGCATATTTTTATCACGCTTTGTAATGAAATATGCAGATGGATTATCAATAGAAGTCATGCCTTTTTTTGTT
Source organism: uncultured bacterium (assembly GCA_905214825.1). Lineage (GTDB taxonomy): Bacteria > Bacillota > Clostridia > Lachnospirales > Anaerotignaceae > Anaerotignum. The sequence continues at coordinate 4,125 of CAJMNV010000081.1, forward strand.
ATTTCAAAAAATCCCATTTCTCCTGTACTGCCGAAACGATTTTTTGTCGCAATCAAACCTCGCAATTCGTCCAATCCTTCCCCTTCCAAAACAAGCACTGTATCCACCAAATGCTCCAATGCTCGCAAACCTGCAATTTCATCATTTTTATTCATTTGTCCAATCATCAAAACCGCACGTTGTCGTTGTTTATTTTTTGCTGATTGCACCAATGCAGATGCACATTCCATGGTTTGTGTGGGATTGCCTGCACGAGAAGGGAAAAACTCTGCCAAAGCAAATGTTTGTATACTATCCAATATGATAAAATCTGCGTCTACTTCTGCAATAGCTTGCAACACAGCGTCCATAGAAGTATCTGCCAATATCCAAATATTTCTGTCAATATTTTCCAATATGCGATCTGCACGGTTTTTGATTTGGCTTTCGCTTTCTTCACCAGTTGCATACAACACATGATAGCCTTTTTCTGCCAAACGGCAAGCAACTGTCAAAGATAATGTAGATTTCCCACCACCGGGTGGTGATGTCAAAATGGTAACAGAATCTTTGACAATACCGCCCCCCATCACACGGTCAAATTCACCAATGCCTGTCAACAGCCTTTCACTTTTTTTGCTTTCCACATCAGCCAATCGAGAAAGCTGTGGTTTTTCTGCAATCGTTTTTTTGCCTGCGATTTGTTTTTGTTCTGTTTTTTCTGTAAACGTATTCCATTCGTTGCAATCAGGACATTTTCCCAACCATTTTGAACTTTGATAACCACAATTTGTACAAGTATATATGGTTTTGACTCTCAAACACATCACCTCTTTTCTAAAAAATGGACTGTTTTCACAGTCCATTTTGATATTAACCTATTTTTTCAATTTTAATATCTGTTGCATTTTTTTGCACTTCCACAGCAAAATTGACTTTACCTGCCATATTGGTTTTCATTTTGCCTACATTCACATCATCAACCAATATTTTATATTCTGTTTCCGCTTCCAATTCCAATGTCAATTGCACATCTTCTGCCGCTTCCACTTGAAAAAAAACACCTTTTTCATTTTGTATAAAATTGAATATGGTAGCGCCCGGTACAGCTTCCAAAAGCATTTTACCATTTTTTTCCAATTTTGTAATTTCATGATATGTTTTGATTTTATACAAATCGCCCTCTACTTCAAAGTCTAGCACTTTTTTCTTTTCGTCCATCAGATAATTCCCAAAGCTGATACTTCCATTATCTTCTTTTCTGATTAGTTCTTCAATGACTGCCATTTTGCTTACCTCCTAAGCATTCCGAATTGTTATACCAAAAATATGCGACTTTATGGATTGTATCCATGATTATAGCATACTTTTTTCATTCAGTATATAGCAAAATTCGCTTTCTTTCTGCAATTTTTTTATTTTACGACACGGAATGAAAAACCGTTTGTTTTCACACCCACAGAAACTTTTTGCCCTGCCAAAAATTCGCCTTTGAGGTATTCTTCTGCAAAAGCATCTTCTATTTGTGATTGTATGGTACGACGCAATGGTCTTGCACCATATGCTTTGTCATATCCTGCCTCTGCCAATTTTTCCAATGTTTTCTTTGTAAATGTGACATGAATTTGCAAATTGTCTTGAATTCGTTTTGCAACGCTGTCTGTCATCAATTTTACAATCTGCAATACATCTTCTTTTGTCAAAGCATGGAACACAATCATATCATCAATACGGTTCAAAAATTCTGGTTTGAAAATATGTTTGACTTCTTCCATAACATTTTTTTTCATGTACTCATAATTTTGTTCTGCTGTTTCCATACCTGTAAAGCCCATACGTTTTGGCTCTACAATATTTCTTGCACCGGCATTTGATGTCATAATAATCACGGTGTTTTTGAAATCCACTTTTCTGCCCTGTCCATCTGTGATATGCCCATCATCAAGCACTTGCAACAATATATTAAACACATCTGGGGACGCTTTTTCGATTTCATCAAACAAAATAACAGAATAAGGGTTGCGGCGTACTTTTTCGCTCAACTGCCCACCTTCTTCATGCCCCACATAGCCCGGAGGAGAACCAACCATTCTGGACACACTATGTTTTTCCATATATTCCGACATATCAATACGTATCATGGCATTTTCGTCTGCAAACAATGCTTCTGCCAATGCTTTTGACAATTCTGTTTTGCCGACACCCGTAGGCCCCAAGAATAAAAAAGAACCGATGGGACGGGAAGGGTCTTTTAACCCAATTCTGCCACGTCTAACCGCTTTTGCCAACGCTTTGACAGCTTCTTCCTGACCAATGACACGTTTGTGTAATCTATCTTCCAAATGCAACAACTGTTTGCTTTCTTCTTGCTGCAAACTTTGCAAAGGAATCCCTGTCCATTTGGAAACCACTTCTGCCACTTCCTCTTTTGTCACAGATTGTGGTTGTTCGGTCTGCTGATTTTCCCATGCAATTTTCTTTTTTTGCCATTGTTTTCTAATTTCATCTTGTTTTTGTTTCATTTCTGCGGCTTTTTCAAATTCTTCTGTTTTGATGTAGCCTTCTTTTTGTTTTTCCATATCGGCAATTTTTTCTTCCAACGCAATTATATCAGTTGGTGGCGTAAATGTTTTCAAACGCAAACGAGCAGATGCCTCATCAATCAAATCAATAGCTTTATCTGGTAAAAAACGGTCTGTGATATATCTTTGTGACAATTTTACTGCTGCTGTCACTGCTTCATCGGTAATGGTCACTTTATGATGTGCTTCATATTGCACACGCAATGCTTGCAACATGGCAATGGCATCTGCTTCATTTGGTTCTTCCACTTTGACTGGTTGGAAACGTCTTTCAAATGCCGCATCTTTTTCAATATGTTTTCTGTATTCTTCTAATGTCGTTGCACCAATAAGCTGTATTTCCCCCCTTGCCATAGAAGGTTTCAAAATATTGGAGGCATCAATGGCACCTTCTGCGGCACCTGCACCAATCATGGTATGAATTTCATCTACAAACAATATAATATTGCCATCTGCTTTGACTTCTTCCAAAGTCTTTTTCATACGGTCTTCAAATTCCCCACGATATTTTGCCCCTGCAATCATTGCGGATAAATTCAAACTCAGAATCTTTTTATTTCTCAATACTTCTGGAATATCACCTGTTGCAATTTTTTGTGCCAAACCTTCCACAATGGCTGTTTTGCCAACACCGGGGTCACCCACCAAACAAGGGTTATTTTTGGTACGACGGCTCAAAATTTGTATCATTCTTTCGATTTCATTTTCTCTGCCCACAATCGGGTCAAATTTATTTTCTTTTGCTCATATTGTCAAATTACGGCTGTATTTTTCCAATGTATCGATATGGCTTTTTTCCGTATCTTCTATATTGGATTGCATACCTTTGCTTGTATTTTGGTTTTCCCCTTCACCAAGCATTGCCATCACGTCGTCAAATACACGTTGTAAATGAATACCCAAAGCCGCCATCAAACGCACTGCGATATTATCTCGTTCTTGTATCAATGCCAGCAAAATATGTTCTGTACCCACTTGCTGTACACCCATACGTTTTGCAGTTTGCTTACTGCTTTCCATCACTTGTTTTCCTCTTGGTGTAAAACCATTTGGTATTGTCTGCGTGCGTATATTTGTTGACATTGCTTGTAATTTTTCCATCACCTGATGATATGTAACACCTTGTGCTTCCAAAGCTTTTGCAGCAACACTTTCTGTCACCAATGTCAATCCCAATAAAATATGTTCTGTACCAATATAAAGATTGCCCAATTTTGCGGCTGCTTCTTCTGCTCGTTTTAAAACTTCACGTGCTTTTTGTGTAAAATTTTCATGCATATTATTCACCATCTTTCTGTTAGCAAATCAAAGATGTGATTGCCTATGTATTTGAAAAGAAGGAACATTTCTGCTCCTTCCTTCTTTGATTGCTGAATTGTAATGTTATTATAATACAGATTGATATAAATTGCAAAACAACTTTTTTACAATATTGGAAAAAGTTCTGTAAAATATAAATTTTTCGGTATATTTTATTTTTTTCTGCATACGCACCCATTTTTGATATTGACATAGTATATAAAGAAATCAAATTAAATTTTAAGGAGGCTGTCTTATGGGAGCTTTTGAATTTGAAAATGATAATATCAATATCAATGCAAGAAATTGCGGTTTTAACCGCAACACAAATTACAATAACGACAAGGGAGAAACTTGTATCATTGCCCAGAAAATTTTTGACCAATGTAGAGTTCAGAAATGTTTGACACCCGATATTTTAGGGCCTGCCAGAACCGCTAGCTGTGGTATGGGAAATTGTGTTTGTAACGATATGATGTGTGAAGGTGAAATCATCGTACCACCTGCAAATGCCACAAGCGTGACATTGCACAACACAGAACTGAACCATATCGACATTGTACAAAAATGTCCCAGTAGCTTTCAAGAAGGTTGTTGGGATATCGAACTGCGTTATGTATTCGATTACACACTGGAATTCCGTCGTTCCGACGGCTGTACCATCGGCTGTATTGATGGCACAAGTTCTTACAGCTTGAAAGTTTCTTTGTTTGGTTCCACAGAAGCAAATGTCACCAGTGTAACAGATTTGTATGATTGTTGTGGCAACTCTAATGGTGGGCCTTTTGTGATTGCAGAAGGCAAAGCGGTTGGCTTATCCGCAGAGCTGAAATATCCTTCTCATTGCAATCCTTGCAACTGTGATTGTGATTATGGTTGCAATGACCACCATCATCAT
>CAJMNV010000082.1 GCA_905214825.1 uncultured bacterium
CTTGTGGTATGTGTTTGGTAAATTGTCCTTTTGGTCCGATTGCAGACAAAGGGCAGATTTTCCAGTTGATACAGGCGATGAACGAAGGGCATCGTGTGTATGCTGCGGTTGCACCTGCATTTGTGGGACAGTTTGGACCAAAAGTAACACCGGGCAAATTGCGTGCCGCAATGAAAGAATTGGGTTTTGCTGACGTCATTGAGGTGGCTGTGGGTGCAGATTTATGTGCATCAGATGAAGCAAAAGACTTTATCGAAAATGTCCCAGAAAAACTGCCGTTTATGGCAACGTCTTGTTGCCCTGCTTGGTCAGTGATGGCGAAAAAATTGTTCCCAGAATTCAAAGACTGTGTTTCTATGACATTGACACCAATGGTATTGACAGGACGTTTGATTAAAATGAAACACCCTGAATCTAAAGTGGTGTTTATTGGGCCTTGTGCAGCGAAAAAATTGGAAGCAAGTAGAAAAAGTGTCAGAAGTGATATTGACTTTGTGTTGACATTTGAAGAAATGATGGGATTGTTTGAAGCAAAAAATATCGACTTAAATACCATAGAAGAAGAAAAAGAGATTTCGGAAGCAAGTACAGATGGCAGAAACTTTGCGATTGCAGGTGGTGTTGCAACAGCAGTTGTAAATTGTATCAAACAAATGTATCCTGAAAAAGAAAATATTAAAGTGGAAAGTGCCCAAGGATTGCGTGAGTGCAAAAAATTGATGACACTTGCAAAAGCTGGAAAGTATAATGGTTATTTGTTGGAAGGCATGGCTTGCCCCGGTGGTTGTGTAGCAGGTGCTGGTACACTCCAACCTATCAATAAATCCACAACAGCAGTCAAACAATATGCAAGAGAAGCAGAATATGAATTTTGTTGTGAAACAGATTACTTAAAAGATTTGGAACATTTAGAAAATTAAAAAAAACAATATTTTGTTTGGAAAATGTAAATAGGAGAATACTTTGTATATCAAGTATTCTCCTATTTTTTATATTTTGAGTATGGTGTAGACAAATTTCAGGGCATGGGTTTTGGTTATCCTATTGACACATAAAATGCATCATAGGTTACAAATCTCGCAATTTGAAATAGGATATGCCATTGGCATTATTTCGAGGGTTCATTTACTTTGTTGTATGACCATAGAAAAAGATGTATTGCTAGAGTGCATGTATGATATTAAATTTTTTTGAAAAGAGACAGAAATATCAATTTCCTGGAAAATATAAATCTCCATGATATGTTTTTGTGTGCCAAATTTTCTCAAATTCTGCACTTGTTAGCAAACAAGCATGAAATTCTTCTCCATATTCCCCAGAATTGATTTCAGAGACGGTAGGAATGGGGGCTTCTGTAACAAATCCCCATACTTTATCTTCTGTATTTTCGGTATGATGGTTAGCAAAAATGTCAATAAGCCTTGTGGCATATCGTTCTTCTTCTAAGTTGACTTCATAAATAATTACAACAGGTTCATCTGCTTCTTTTTCAGAAGTGTGTTTCCAATATAATTTGAGATATTCTTTCATGATAGGATATTTTGGATATGATTTTATGAGAAAACAAAATTGCATACACAAGAATTCTTTTCATGTTCTCATCATATCCTCCTCCAAAAATGGGATTTTTATTGCGAATATTTTAACATAAATGTATGTAATTTTCAATAGAATGCTGACAATTTATACAAAAATATATAGGTTCATTGTATCTAAAAGGAATATACATGTTATATTAAAAAAAGAAGGATATGTGTATATCCAATTGTTTAAAAATATGTAATTTTATAGATATAAAAATGAATTTTATAAAAAGAATGTTATATAAAATAAATTTTTAATCATCATTTTGATAGAAAAATATAAAAAAATCAAAAATAATTAAAATTTTATTAAAATTTTTTAATTATTATTTTATTGTGTAATTTGAATAATTTTTTTCGTTTTTAATATGAAACAACAGTATAAAATTGGCAATAATACCTATTGAAAATTAAAAATATATTACATATAATAAGAAGGTATCTCATATAAAATGGGTATGATAAAACAAAAAAATGTCTAAAATGATGATTTTATGCAGACTTATTTGACAGAGATATAACACTTTGATTGGAAAAGTGAAACAAATAAAAGGGAGGAGTATGTATGAAAAAAAGGATTGGTGCACTGGCACGAGCAGGGGCTATGATGCTGGGCATGACCGGTTGTGGGCAAAAGACAGAAAATGACACACAATCGGTTGCCCCATCTGACTTTGTGGAAAAAAAGGTAGAACCTGTGTCATTTGAATCAGGTGTGGAATTGCAAGAAAATTGCAAACACTTGATTTATGCATTGGGGAATGCACCTGCTACCATTGATGCCGCAAAGTATTTCAAAATGCGTGTGGAACAAGAAAGTAAAGGTGCAATGACCGTAGATATTTATACGGACAACGTATTGGGGAGCGAAAGGGAATTGTTGGAAAGCTGTCAATTTGGTGATTATGATATTGTATTGGCAACCAATGCAACCGTTGCAGCATTTTGTAAGGACATTTACTGTCTGGATATTCCTTGGTTATTTGACAACAAACAACAAGTATATGAAGTATTAGATGGTGCATTGGGTAATTACTTAGGAGAACAGCTGAAGGAAGTTGGTTTTCAGTTGTTGCAATGGCAAGAAAACGCATTCCGTACATTGTCCACAACAAATACACCTGTGGAATCTATGTCTGATTTGAAGGGTTTGAAAATTCGTATCATGGAAAATGAATTGCAGTTGGCACAATGGAAGGATTATGGTACAAATCCAACACCTATGGCATTTACAGAATTGTTTACAGCACTGCAACAAGGTACTGTGGACGGACAAGACAATGGTGCAGAGTTGACATGGCAGTCTAAATTCTATGAAGTACAGAAATATTATGTATATACAAAACATATTTATTCTCCTTACATTATTTTGATGAGTGGAGAGCGTTTCAATCAATTAACACCAGAAGAACAAGAAATTATATTGCGTGTATCTGATGAGGCAGTTGCATATGAAAGACAAAGATGTTCTGAATATGAAGCGATTGCATTGGAAAATATTAAAAGTTATCCAGGTATGAATTATGCAGAATTGACACCTGAAACCATTGCACAAATGAGAGAAGCTTGTACTGATATCAAAGAAATGGCTTATGGAAAAGTAGAACATCCAGAAGTAATTGATTTGCTTTATGAAGAAGTAGAAAAAGCAAAACAAAAATATCCTGAGGAAAAAGTTGTGGCAGAACAACCGAATGCAACACAACCCGCAGTATAAAAATAAAGGGGAGGAAAAAAGTATGAAATTTTTGAATGAACATCTAGAGGCTTGTTTTATCATACCATTGATGTTTTTAATGAGCCTTATCATTTTTGCACAAGTTGTGATGCGTTATGTATTCAAAAGTTCTTTGACTTGGTCAGAAGAATTGGCAAGATATTTGTTTGTATGGCTGGTGTATTTTTCGGTAGCGTATACAGCAAAAAAAGAAGCACATATTCGTATTGATGCAGCGATCAATATATATCCCAAAAAGGCACGTCCTTTTGTAGAGATTTTGAGTGAAGTGATTGTATTGGTATTTTCCATATTTATTGCATTTACTTCTATCACTGTATTCCAAAAAATTTCTGCAAGTGGTCAGGTATCTCCTGCATTACATATTCCCATGCAGTTTGTATATGCAGCCCCATTGATTGGCTTTGTATTAACTTCTATTCGTCAAATACAATGTATTTTTAGAAAAATAAAAGCATTGTCTAATCATGAGGAGGTGCAGAAAGTATGACAGGTGCGATTGCAACAGTTGTTTTTATCACATTGATATTGAGCTTGGTTTTGACAATTCCGATTGGTTTTTCATTGGGTATTGCATCTTTGGCTTATATTTTCTACACAGACCAGCTGACATTGGGATTTGTGGCACGTAATATGGTAACTGGCTGTGACTCTTTCCCCATTATGGCAATTCCATTTTTTGTGTTTGCTGGTGAGCTGATGGGTGGCGGGGGTATTTCCAAACGCTTGCTGGATGTTGCTAATGTGTTCTTTGGTAGAATTCGTGGTGGTTTGGCAATCGTAACCGTTGTTGTGTGTATGTTTTTTGCAGCAATTTCTGGTTCTGGTCCTGCAACCGTTGCAGCTGTTGGTGGTATGGTAGTACCTACCATGTTGGACAAAGGGTATGACAAAAAATTTGTACTGGCATTGATTGCAGCCGCTGGTTCTATCGGCGTTATCATTCCACCCAGTATTCCTATGGTAGTTTATTCTGTAACGGTAAATAGTTCGGTGAGTTCTTTGTTTTTGGCAGGTTTTATTCCTGGCATTTTGATTGGCTTGGTATTGATTTTTTACAGCTATTTTTATGCAAAAAAACAAGGGTATAAAGGCGATAGTGAACCATTTAGCATGAAACGTGCATGGCAAGAAGTTTGGAAAGGAAAATGGGCATTGCTTTCTCCCATTATCATATTAGGTGGTATTTATGGTGGTATTTTCACACCAACAGAAGCAGCAGCCGTATCTGTAATATACAGCTTGATTATTGGTTTGTTTGTATACAAAGAATTAAATTTCCGTCAGTTATTGGATATAACAAAAAGAGCTTGTGAAACCACAGCAACTATCTTAGTGGTGATTGGTTGTGCAACTGCGTTCTCCAAAGTATTGACTTTGGGACGTATTCCAACAACGGTTGCAACATTGTTGACAACAATGACAGATAGCAAAGTGTTGATATTGCTTTTAATCAATTTGTTGTTGTTGTTGGTTGGTTGTTTTATGGAAACCGTATGTGCCATCATGATTTTGGCACCCATACTGTTCCCTGTTGTAACTGCTTTGGGTGTTGACCCTGTGCATTTTGGTATTATTATGGTAACAAACTTGGCAATCGGTTTCGTTACACCACCTTTGGGTGTAAACTTGTTTGTGGCATCACGTGTGGGTGAAACAACGTTAGATGTGGTTATTCGTGGCATTATTCCATTCTTGGTATTGATGATTGGTACATTGTTGTTGTTGACATATGTTCCAGCAATTTCTATGTTCTTACCAAATTTACTAGGGTAACCATTAGCAAAATTGTAAAAAAACATCATATAAAAGAAACAAACCACCAATGTCATTGGTGGTTTGTTTTATATAGTTTATTTTGTATAAGAAACATCAGATTTTATAGAAATGGTTGCATCTTTTTCACTCCAAGTGATTTGGAAGTCCAGCAATTCTGCAACATCTCGCAATTTATAGTAAGTATAATCTTGTATGGTATAGGCAGAAACATTTTGTTTTTTGCCATCAAGATATAGTTTTGCAGAAGATGATGTTGCAGTTGTATCTTTTTGTGATGTATTTTCGGAAATGGGTTTATCATAAGGGGTATCGGTTTCCAGATGAATTGCCATATCTTCTTCTACCCATTTTGGATAAAATTGTTTTTGTGTACCATGGAAAGCAGCAGCAATATCACGCAGTTTAAAGTAGCTATAATCATCTACAATATAAACAGGTATATCCATAGATGTTCCATCGATTTCTATTTTGGTTCTGCCTGCATATGCTGTTTTGGTTTGGTTGACTTGTGGTGGTATGTGTTCTGGCTGTACTGTTGTTGGTGTATAATAGGATTTTACAACAAATCACGCAAGCTAAAATAACAATTTCCATCTACATTGTGATATTTTTCATTGATTTGCAATTTTTGTTTCATATCAGCGGCAATGTTGTCTTTGTATATATTTTGCCCAATGTATAAATCAACGTCAGTACCTTCTACAACATCATTCCACCATTTTACCAATGTTTCATAATCAGCAGAAGGATTGCCAATTTCCCAATAAATCTGTGGTGTGATATAATCCACCCATTCTTGTTCTATCCATTTTTTGGCATCTCCATAAACAGAATAATATCCTTCGGCACCTTTTGTAGCAGAACCTTGTGTGTCAGAAGTGTTGTTTTTCCATATGCCCATAGGGCTGATACCAAATGCAACATTGGGTTTTATGCTGTTTATACGTTTGGAAACACGAGAAATCAAATCATCTACATGCCTACGGCGTTCATTTGCAACAGCACCATCTCTGCTCTCTCCTTCTGGCAATGGATAATTGGAAGGATAAAAGTAATCATCAAAATGAATGGCATCTACATCATAATTCTGTACAATTTCTGCAACACTATCTTCAATATATTGTTTGACTTCTTCTCTTGCAGGATTGAAATACATTGCATTTTTGTGAGTCAATATCCAATCGGGGTGTTGTCTTGCAATATGGTCAGAAGAAAGTGCGGCAAGGTCTGTGCCGGATGTGGTAATACGATAGGGATTTAACCATGCATGAAACTCCATACCTCTTTTATGTGTTTCTGCAATCATAAATGCCATAGGGTCATAGCCAGGGTGTTTGCCTTGCACGCCTGTCAAAACAGCACTCCAAGGATTGTATGCAGAATTGTAAAAAGCATCACCTTTTGGACGGACTTGTACCACAACGGTGTTCAAACCCAATGCTTTGATTTGCTCCAATTTTTCAATAAATTCTTGTTTTTGTGCAGAGGGATTGTTTTGTGTGGAGGGATAATCTGCACTATATACTGTGGAAATCCAAACAGCACGCATATCATGTTCGGGTGCTTTGGCAAATACAGTGAAAGTTGTAGGGGTGTGTATTAAAATAGAAGTGCCTAATACAAAAACACTCATTTTTTGTAACCATTTTTTCATAAATATACTCCTTTGAAATATTACTTGTATTTTAACATTATTTGTCTATTGTAACATACTTTATTTGTATACAAAATTACGTTTTTATTACAATATGATATTGCATATCTAGACAGATTGTATTAGCATAAAACAATAAATATAAATGAGGTGATATAATGTACGGTTTAATCGGCGAGAAGTTAGGACATAGTTTTTCAAAAATCATTCATGAAACGTTTGCAAATTATACATATGATTTGATACCACTCACAAAACAGGAATTGGATTGCTTTTTGAAAGAAAAAGCATTTTCTGCTGTGAATGTGACAATACCATATAAAGAAATGGTGATACCCTATTTAGACCATTTGCATGAAACAGCAAAAAAAGTGGGAGCTGTGAATGCCATTGTCAATAAAAATGGTATTTTGACAGGATATAATACAGATTATTTTGGTTTTCTGTATCAGTTGCAACAAAATAAAATAGAAATAAAAGGGAAAAAAGTGTTGGTATTGGGCAAAGGTGGTGCTGCAAAGGCGGTGCTTGCTGTATTGCAGGATATGGAAGCAAAAGATATCATAACAGTATATTACAAAGAGGACAAAAACGCAGTATCTTATACAGAATGTTATGCAAAACATACCAATGCACAGGTGGTTATCAATACAACGCCTGTGGGCATGTATCCCAATACAGACCAAACACCATTGGATATAACAAACTTTTCTGCATTAGAAGCGGTTGTTGATGTCATTTACAATCCTTTGCATACAAAATTGGTGTTAAATGGCATCAAAAAAGGTTGTACCAGTGTGGGAGGATTGGAAATGCTTATTGCACAAGCAAAATATGCTGTGGAAATATTTACAGAAAAAGCAGTTTCTGATGAAGCGATGTTGGATTTGGTAAAGAAAATGAAAAAAGATAGTGGAAACTTGGTGTTGATTGGCATGTCTGGTTGTGGAAAAAGCACCATTGGTCAGAAAGTTGCAGAACAAATGCAAAGAAATTTTATAGATACAGATACAGAAATTATCAAAAAAATCAATATGCCTATTGCCACATATTTTGAAAAATTTGGAGAAAAAGCATTTCGTGTTGTGGAGCAAGAAGTGGTTGCCGAAGTATCTAAACAAAATGGTGTTGTGATTGCCACAGGTGGCGGCGTTGTGCTAAGTGAAAAAAATATAGAAATGTTGCAACAAAATGGATATTTGATATGGCTGAAAAGAGAGAGTACACAATTAGAAATTGGGAATGGACGTCCTTTGGTGAAAAATTTCGACGATGTCAACCAGTTGTATCAAAAAAGAATACCATATTATCAAAAAGCAGCACATATGATTGTGGAAAATCAGAAAGAACAGTATGAAGTTGCAAAAGATGTGATACATGCATATGTTTCTATCCATACAATATAAAATAAAAAGAAAATGAAGTGAAAAAATCGCCCAATTTTGTTGGGCGATTTTTGAAACATAAGTATCCATCATATAGATGGTGTCAATTCCCCATGCATATGAGGGTGATTGTTTGTGCCAGTTGTTCTAAATGATGTCATATCAATTTTCATTTCGTTTTCGCTGTATGTGATGATACAATGTGTGATTTCTTCCATTTCAAATGCTTTTGCATCGTTTACATAAAAAAATACTTCTCGTGTTGGTTCTGTACAATTATGGTCTTTTTTTGTCAACACATTTGCTCTAAGAGAAATTTTCTTATCTGCGATTGATATTTTAATTTTGTCGTGTTCTACATCAAACGATTGTATACAAGGAAATAAAACTGCATATCCCAATAAAAACATATCTCCATTTTGTTCCAAATGATTGGGAACTTCATATTCAAATAAGCTGTATGTGTTGAGGGTATCTTGAAAGTGATTGAAATCTTTGGTTGCCAGTAGTTCCACTTTGGCATTTTCACAGCTTCCATAATAGTTGATTTGTGGAACAAGGGTACTTTCATTATTACTTGCTTTTACAATGTATGCACTACCACTGAGTATTGCGGCAAAAAGAATTACACATATGTGTTTCCATGTCCATTTCATAATATCATTTCTACCAAACAAAAGTAACATTGTAAATGAT
>CAJMNV010000083.1 GCA_905214825.1 uncultured bacterium
ATGTTCTATCACTCTCCGTTTCACAGCCCTTTGCTGCGTACCGCCAATATTCTCTTTCCATCATAATATAAACATCAGCGGATTGCAACCGTTGTTTGATTACATAAATATTACAAAATCTGTCATTTATTCTGCCAATACACCAAAAGCTGTTTCGCCATCACTTTCTATGATTTTTGTTTGTGCAATAACATTTGACAAAACTTTTTCGCTTTTGGTATGCACTTTGATATAATTTGTGGTATGCCCTTCATATACATTTTCACCAACAGCCCGTTCATACAACACCGACATCATTTTCCCTATATGTGCTTTTACAAATGCTTCTGCCATATTGTCACTAATTGCAATCAAATCTTGACTGCGTGTTTGTTTGACTGCATTTTGCAGTTGGTCTTTTCGTTCTGCGGCAGGTGTACCTTTTTTTGGGGAATAAGGAAATACATGAATTTTAGAAAACTGCATTTCTTGTGCAAACGCTTTGCTTTGTGCATAATCTTGTTCTGTTTCACCAGGAAACCCTACAATCACATCTGTTGTCAATGCCACATCGGGCAAATGTTTGCGTAATATCTGTACCGCTTTGCGGTATTGTATGGTATCATATTTGCGGTTCATTTCTTTTAATATTTTGTCACAACCACTTTGCAATGACAAATGGAAATGGTCGCAAACCTTCGGCAATTTTGCCATTTCTTGTGCAAATGTTTCTGTCACCACATTTGGCTCTATGGAGCTGAACCGAATTCTTTCAATTCCTTCCACATCATGCACTTGTTTGATAATATCCGTCAATGTTACTGTTTTCAAGTCTTTTCCATAACTTGCCACATGAATACCCGTCAAAACCACTTCTTTGAAACCATTTTCTGCCAACCGCTTCACTTCTTCCACAACATCTTTTGGGGCACGACTGCGAATAGGGCCTCTTGCATAAGGAATAATGCAATAAGAACAAAATTGACTGCAACCATCTTGTATTTTCAAATAAGCCCTTGTGCGATTGGACAATTTCTGTATCGACAAAGGTTCAAATGTGCGTTCATGCATAATATCCGTTACATAATTGCAAACACCTTGTTCCTGTTGATATGCCTCCACCAGCTCCACAATTTTGCTTTTATCTTTTGTACCAATCACCAAATTGACGCCCATAATTTCTTCCAATTCTTTTGGTGCTGTCTGTGCATAACACCCAACCACAGCCACCACAGCATCTTCATTTTGCCGTTTGACTTTTCGAATCAACTGGCGGGATTTTTTATCCCCAAAATTGGTCACTGTACAAGTGTTGATAATATAAATATCGGCAGTATCTTCCACAGACACCACCTCATAGCCTTTTTCTGCAAACAATTCTGCAATGGCTTCACTTTCATATTGATTGACTTTACACCCTAAGGCATAACTTGCTATTTTTTTCATAATACTCCTTCTATCTATGACTTTACAGCCCTGTATATTCTTTTATGATGTTGACAACAGCCCCCGCATTGTTATTGCCTGCCACAAAATTTGCTTTTTGTTTGACAGCATCGGCAGCATTTTCCATCGCATAACTATATTTTGCACAAGCAAACATTTCCACATCATTCCACTGGTCACCAAATACCAATGTTTCTTCTGGCAAAATCCCCCACATTTTTTGTAATGCTGCAACCGCACTGCCTTTGTTGACACCTTTCAAACCTGTATCCAAACAATTCTCGCCAGAAATCACCAATGTCATATCATCTGTCAAAAGTGGTTTCAATTTTTCATAATACACTTTTGTCGGCATTTTGTTATTGATGATAAGAGATACCTTTGTCACATCTTTTGTTACATCATACAAAGATGGTACATATTCCATATCATAATGAAATTTGGGAGAAGTCAAATGGTCGTATAAATATTTGCTTTCCGTATTGCCGCAGTATTTAGCACACACCAAGGCATCTGCACCGCCCACTTTTGCCACAGCATCCAAACAATGTATAATCTGTGTATGCGTCATACCTTTATAATATAGTTCCTCTGTATCATTTTGCACCACAAACGCCCCATTTTCAGCAATCATTGTCATTTCATGAATATGTTCTGCAAAATCATGCCGCAAACTGGGATATTGTCTACCGCTTGCCACAACAAATCGTATCCCTTTTTGTTTTAGTTTTGGCAACAAATCATAAATTCTTTCATCAATTTGTTTTTTATCATTCAATAACGTTCCGTCCATATCGGACACAATCAATTTTATCATATTTCACGCCTCTTTATACTGCTGTCATTGATACGGAAAAATAAGGGAAGTATTTGCATGACAGTATCAGCATCTTTTCCGGAAAGCCATATCAAATATTGACGCAAAGCCTCCCATTTTTTGCTTTTTGGCACAACTTTTGCACAAATTTCTTCCATCTCATTCAATTTTTCCATAATTTCTTCTTTTTCCAAAAAAGGCAGGTTTGACATACCAAGTGCAATACGCACCGATGTAAAATCTGCTTTGTGGTCAATTTCTTTTTCTTCTTTTTGGATATAGTATTCCATCAAACCTTCATTTGTATAACCATTTTCTCGAAACGCTTGCAATCGTTCCACCAAACATAATATATTGCGGCGATAAACTTCTGCCATTTCTTCTGGATTATCCCGATTTTGAATGACATATAGATATTGGTCAAAACCATCTATTTTTTCTTCATAATGCTGCAACAATGTTTGAAACAATGCCCCAAGCTGTGCATTGTCATGCGAATAATTTTCCCAAATATCATAACATTGTTGCAAATCCGTTTCTATCATGGTTTGCATATCTTTTTCTTCCATACTGCCGCCGCCCTTCTTGTTGGGAAGTTTTTGTCACTATATGTAGTATAACAAAACCCATTTGTCTTTGCAAGCAGAGCAAAGGGAAAAAAGGCTTTTTCATACAAAAGCAAGTTCTCTGTAAAAAAGAATGTTTTGCATTTTGGTTCATTTTTGAAAAATAGAAAGTACGAAACCTCTTGCAAAATCAAAAGATTTCGTACTTTTTCACTTTTTGTTTATACACCACAAAGCAGGCTGTTTGCTATTTCTATATCGCATCATTTTGTTGTAATGGTTTTCCATATTATTTTTTGTGCAGATAACATATCTTGTATAGGGGCTAACCAAAGCAAAACAATTTGTTTCCTGTTTCTCCCAGTCAATCTTTTCCCATAACTTTTAAAGCCATGTAGCTACTTTTTTGGAAATATGCCAAAATGATGGGTCTTATACTTTTTTCAATCTTCTTCGTCTTCGTCCTCGTCATCAATGATAACCACCATACCACCCATGCGTTCATTCAATTCTTTTCTTGTGATTTTAATGATATTTGGCACAACACCATTTGGTTGTTCATCAATGAAATAGGGACCTTCTTTGTCGCAATCATTTTCATCTAACCAGCCACTGAAAAATGAAATAATGGAACGCATAATTTCCACACTATGTCCCCAATAATCCAAATCCAAGAATATCAATCTTCTTTTATCGCCTGTTTTTGAAAATTTACGGCTTTTGTAAGCCATGGTAAACAAACGTCTTTCTTCCCCTTTGTATGTGAAATATACTGCCATTTCATTACTTTCCCCAAAGCGGTTTTCATAACGGTTGACTTTTGCTTCTGGGTCAAAATAACGAGAAATAAAGCGGTAAATCTGTTCCAATTCAATTTCTTTGGTAATATAGCCATGTGTTTTTGCTGTCATTGCAATTTCATCCTTTCATTTTATAAAAATTATGTATACAAAATATCTTTTCCATTTCTTGCATTATACAAAACCTTTTGTTTGCTGACAATAGCCGACACAACAAAACCCACCATTTTTTATGGCAAACTTTTTGTTATTTTTTTGATGTGCATTATTTGATATTTTCAATCATTTTTTGTGTCAAAAAACTGCTTCTTTCTGCTGCCATCATACAAAATTCATCAAAAGACATACCTGCGTCCTCATTTGCATCATCTGAAATGGCACGAATAATGACAAATGGAATGTTGTTCAAATAACAAGTTTGTGCAATCGCTGCCCCTTCCATTTCGGCACAATCCCCTTTGACATTGCAACGAATTTTTTCTTTTCCTTCTTTTGTGCTGATAAATTGGTCTCCACTTGCCACACGTCCAACCAATACATGATATTTATCTGCTTGTTCTTTTGCTGCATTTTCTGCCAATTCTACAAGCATATCATCTGCTTTGAAATAACTTTCTGCCATACGGGGAATGATACCCACAGGGTCACCAAATGCAGTGGTATCCATATCATGTTGTACAGCATCAGAAGAAATCAAAATATCCCCAATTTTCAAATCCGTAGATACTGCCCCTGCAACTCCTGTGTTAATCACATAATCTACGCCAAAATGGTCAATCATGGCTTGTGTGCATATTGCTGCATTGACTTTGCCAATGCCGCTTTTTACCAACACCACTTGATTTTTTCCATATTTCCCAACGCAATAAGAAAGCCCAGCTACGCTTTTTGTTGTAACAATTTCCAGTTTTTGTTTCAAAGACGCAACTTCTTCTTCCATCGCTCCAATCACGCCAATAATTGCCATGTTTATCACTCCTGACTTTATTTCTATTGATTGATTTTGTTTTATCATATCATAAACTTTGCACATAATTCAAGAACCCACCAAAAATCCCCATTTGATTTTTTGACAAAGCTTGTCATTTGTTGCAAAACACAGCTGTTTTTTGTATACTATAAAAAAGAACATAAAAGGAGTGTCATTTTTATGAAAAAGCCATTGATTGGTATTACACCAAATTACAACGCAAATACAAAAGAATATCAAATTCATGAAGATTATGCCAATGCTGTGTTACACGCAGGCGGTATTCCTGTCTTGCTTTTCCCCGAAACAGGATTTCCGAATTATGTTGATGCCATCATACTCAGCGGTGGTGGTGACATCGACCCACTGCTTTTTGGAGAAGAACCCATACTCCAAAACGGCGAAATTTCTCCATTGCGTGACCATTACGAATTGGAACTTTGCAAACAAGCATTACAAACACCATTACCCATATTAGGCATATGTCGTGGTATGCAAATATTAAATATTGCCGCAGGCGGCACCATATACCAAGACATATTGACACAAACAGGCTCTATATTGAAACATAGCCAGCAAGCCCCACGTGCTTATGGCACACATACCATATCCGTCGACACAAACAGTCTGTTATATCAATTATGGCAAGAACCACAGATTGTTGTCAATTCTATACACCACCAAGCAGTATGTCGATTGGGTGTAGGCTTTTTTATGGCTGCACAAAGCACAGATGGATTGACAGAAGCCATACAGCAACGTGACAAAGATTTTGTATTGGGGGTACAATGGCATCCAGAAGTCATGCCTACAATGGAACAAAACGCCATATTCGGTCGTTTGGTAGAATCTGCCATATCTTACCGTGCAACCAGAAAGGACGGATAAAAACACCATGCAAGAAAGTATTCTGCAAAAGGTATCTGAAACAGATATTATCGCCCCAACAGAAAAAATACTACAATTTTTGGTAGAGACGGGCATCATTGTTTTGAAAATTTTCATTACATTTTTATTATGCTGGTTTGCCATACGCATACTCAATCGCATCATCAAACATTTTTTTGTTGCACAAACAAAAAAACAACGCCTTGCCATGACAGAACGTAAAGCAAAAACATTGAATTCCATCACATCTAGTGTTGTCAAATATGTGATTTATTTCATTGGGATATTTACCGTACTGGATTTTTTAGGTGTAGATAGCAAATCTTTGGTTGTTGTTGCCAGTGCAGGCTCTGGTGCCATCGGTTTGGGTGCACAAAATATTGTAATGGATATGTTTGGTGGATTTTTCATATTATTTGAAGACCACTACGCTGTTGGTGACATTGTCACCATACAAAATATCACAGGGACTGTGGAAAGTGTCACACTGCGCTCTACCAAAATCAGAGATGTACAAGGTTGTGTGCATATCATTCCCAATGGTTCTGTAGGTACTGTCACAAATATGTGTCGAGAATTTATCAATGCTGTGGTAACGGTAGGCGTTTCTTATGATGCAGATATTGACAGCGTGCTTGCCGTGTTACAAGATGAAATGGAAAAAACAAAAGATATGCCTGATATTTTGGAAACACCCAATATCATTGGTGTCACAGGATTAGATGACTCTGCTGTCACAATCAAAATCGTTGCAAAATGCCATGTCAAAACAAATATATTAACCGAAGCAGAATTACGCCGCCGCATCAAAAAACGTCTTGATGCAGAAGGTATTGATATTCCATTTCCACAACGTACATTGCATATTGTTTCACAAAAGGAGGGATAATTTTTGGATTTACAAGTGGGAGATATTGTACAAATGAAAAAAAAACACCCTTGTGGTTCTACACAATGGGAAATACTGCGTACTGGCATTGACTTTCGCATCAAATGCTGTGGTTGCGGGCATATGGTCATGTTGCCTCGTGTGAAATTTGAAAAAAATGTAAAAAAAATCATATCCCGTAACACAGAACAATAATTTTAGAAAAGGGCACACTTTGTTGCAGCAAAGTATGCCCTTTTCTCTCATAAAATCCACCATTACACATATTTTTACAATATGTGAAAAACAATTTAATAAAAATGTAAGGTTTCGTTATGCAGAATGTAAAATTTACCTCATATACTGATAACATGAACAAAAATGAACCAATATCTATAACGAGGTGACACCATGCGTAAAAAATATACAACGTATTTGATTTGTGGTACTTTACTTTTGCAACTAACCGCTTGTCAAATACAAACACAACCTGTTTCCAACACAACAATCCCTACGGAAACCGTAGCCCAAGTACAACAAAACACATATCAATCTTTGCAAAAAAGCGAAGGAGATATATTGGCTGTCAATCTGGAAGCCACACCCTCTGAAACAGAAGCGCCATTTTTCTACATCGAAGTTTCACAAGATGTAGAAGCCACATTATCTTTCGACTTTACCAAAACAGAAGGCAATGCAAATATTGGCTATTATGTACAAGGCAACACAGAAAAAATATCCATTCCCTTGGATTTTTCCGTCGTAACCAAAGAAGTCAGCAACGAACTGACCGTCCCGCTCAAAAAAGGTATGAATGTGTTTTATATGACGGGTGATGGGTGTCAGTGTTCTTTGCGTTGTGAATTAAGTGATATAGATATGGAAAAAATTCTATTTGCCGACACACTGCCTCTCTCACCATCAACCACAGAAACAACGGATAACATATGAACAACGGCTTTTGGGTTGCAAACTTCTACCACACATTACAGCCAAAACATAACCACGAAACCATATTTTTCTCTTGTGCCTGTTTTGGGCCACTGGAAGCCATCACCTATGGCATAAATGCAGAAGGTAAGCTGTATCAAGAACATACATATCCCAACGATTTTGACGAAAGTGATTTGCAATCCCACATAAAATATTTACAAAAAGAGGATATGTTGGCAATATTGGAACAAGAAATCACAATTTGTCAATCAGAAAATCAAACACAATTTATCCCTCGTTTGCAACAAATACAAAAAAATATACAACATTTCAAACCATAATCTATACACAAAAAGAGGTGTATCCTTTGAAAAACAACGGATACACCTCTGTTCAATTTTATTGGCATATATTATTTTCTCCGCATTGCATTACAAATTGCAAGTACCGCCACGCCCACATCAGCAAAAACAGCCAACCACATGGTGGACATACCAATGGCAATCAGTAAAAGCATAATCACTTTCACACCCAATGCAAACACAATATTTTGGAGTACAATTTTTCTTGTATTTTTTGCAATACGCAAACCAACTTGCAGTTTTGCAATATCATCATCCATCAAAACAACATCAGCTGCTTCAATCGCTGCATCTGAGCCGATTGCTCCCATGGCAATCCCCACATCAGCCCCTGCCAACACAGGGGCATCATTGATACCATCACCCACGAATGCTGTTTTGGATTTTGGATTTTGTTTTTGTAATATTTCTTCCAATTTCATTACTTTATCTTGTGGCAATAATTCCGCATAAATATGGTCAATCCCCAATGTATGCCCAATCGTTTCCGCAGTTTCTTTTCTGTCACCAGAAAGCATTACCAGTTCTTTGATACCATATTTTTTTAAGTCTTGCAACGCTTCTTTACAATTTTCTTTTATGGTATCGTCTACCACCAGATATCCCAAATATTGGTTATCTGCTGCGACATACACCACAGAACCTATTCCATCATATTTTTGATATGCAATATCCATTTGTTCCATCAAACGGTTGTTACCGACTGCCATTTGTTTACCATCGACTTGATATAAAATACCAAAACCGCCTTTTTCCTGATAATCAGAAACATCTTGTGGCATTTGATTTGTCATTTGTGTGTATTTTGCTACAATGGCTTTTGCAATCGGGTGATTGGACATTGCTTCACCTGCTGCCACCAATGCCAGCATATTTTCATCACCCACCATTTGTGTCACAGCAAATTCACCTTTTGTCAATGTACCTGTTTTGTCAAACACAATACAATCTGTGTGACAAAGTGCATCTAAATAATTGCTACCTTTGACCAATATTCCATTTTTTGATGCCGCACCAATACCAGCAAAATAACTCAATGGCACAGAAAGCACCAATGCACAAGGACAAGAAACAACCAAAAACATCAACGCACGCCCAAACCAAACCGACAACGCACCATATCCCAACAAAGGCGGTACAAATG
>CAJMNV010000084.1 GCA_905214825.1 uncultured bacterium
TTGAACCTGCGACCTCTACGTCCCGAACGTAGCGCTCTACCAAACTGAGCCACACGCCGTAACAGAATAGTAATATTTTGCAACTTTTTTTGTAAAAAGTCAATAGAATTTTTCGATTTTTTTGTGTTTTATATCGGTTATTATCTGAATAATAAACGGAAGTGGCTGGATTTTCCGCAGATGTTGTGATATACTGTTGCAACAAAGGAATACGTTTTATATGCCAAAAAATGGGAGGTGGAAAAATGCGTTCCTTCGAGGTATTATACGCAACATATTACGAAAGGGTATACGCATTTTTGTATCGGCTTTGTGCAGACCGTTCTTTGGCAGAGGATTTGACACAAGAAACGTTTTTGCAAGCATATACAGCCATACATCGTTTTCGTGGAGAATGTGAAGTGTCTACATGGTTGATATCCATTGGAAAGTATGTGTATTTACGATATTTGAAAAAAAATAAATTGCATTTACATACGGCAAATTTGGATTTGGTGGCAAATACGTATGGCATTGAAACAGATGACCCAGAAACATATATGGATAAAATATATATTACAAAAGCAGTTAGAAAAATGATGCGAGAAATTCCAAAAAAATATCGAGATGTGGTATTGTTACGAATTTATGCCGAGCTTTCTTTTTCGGAGATAGCAGCAGCGTTAAAAATGAGCGAAAATTCCGCAAAAGTAATTTTTTTTCGGGCAAAGAAAAAAATGATGGAGGTATTGCAGCATGAGTTTGAGTTGTGATGTTGTAATGGATTTGGTTGCATTGTACCAAGATGGGCTTGCAAGTCCCAACACACAAAAAGAGGTGACAGCACATTTGTGGCAATGCAGAAAATGCAGAATGCAGTACAAACAATACAGAAAATATTATCAAGCGGTTTCAAAAAAAAATCATATGGTATCACAACAAAATATGGAACAAAATTTTTGTATGTTGGCAAAAAGAATGCGGCATAGAAGAATTTTGACATTTTTGGCTGTGGTGGTTTATATGGTGGTATCTTGCAGTATGTGTGTTTGGTTATTTTACCAAAGAAAACGTGTTTGATATTGTATAAAAAAAAATACAAAAAAATATCACAAAAACCTGTAACTTTTTTTGGTAAAATGGTACTAATATTATCGTAACAATACAAAAGAATTGCAGGGCAGGAGGAGTAGAAACATGAGTTTTTCGGTATTGGGAACGGGAATGTATGTCCCACAAAAAGTGGTGACAAATGAAGATATATCAAAATTTGTAGATACCAACGATGAATGGATTATGCAAAGGGTGGGTGTCAAACAACGTCATATCAGCACAAATGAAACAGCGGCAGATATGGGTTACAAGGCAGCACTGGCAGCACTGGAAAACAGTGGTGTAAAAAAAGAAGAAATTGACTTGATATTGACAGCAAGTGTGAGTGGCGAATCCATTTCCCCTTCGGTATCTTGTATGATACAGAACAAATTGGGTGTTTCTTGCATGACAATGGACATCAATGCGGCATGTTCTGCATTTGTGTTTATGCTGGAAACAGCGGCAGGTTTTTTTGCAAGAGGCAAAGTCAAAAAAGTACTTGCCATTGGTGCAGAACGTTTGAGTCGTATTGTGGATTGGGAAGACAGAGGTACTTGTGTTATATTTGGTGATGGTGCAGGTGCCGTTGTTTTGGAAGCAGGTGACAATTATATAGATGCTGTGTTTCATGTAAAAGGTGGAGATAATGTCATTGATATTCCACAGCCTATTGGGAAATCTCCTTTTTATGAGGGGATACAGAAAAAACCTTTTATTCATATGAAAGGACAAGAAACATTTAAATTTGCAGTCAATGCCATTTGTCATGATACAAAAGATTTGTTGGAACAAAATGGATTGACATTTGATGATATTAAATATATTGTGCCACATCAGGCAAATCAAAGAATTATTGATTTTGCAAGTGTGATGCTGAAAGTGCCAAAAGAAAAATTTTATGTCAATATTGACCGTTTTGGCAATACATCTTCGGCAAGTATTCCCATTGCATTAGACGAAATGAACCAAAAAGGTATGTTGCAAAAAGGCGATTTGCTTTTGTTGCCTGCTTTTGGTGGTGGATTGGCAAGTGCGGCTTGCATTTTGAGATGGTAATGAACCGTTAGGTTTCATATACAAGTCCAAAAATGGACATTCGGGGACGAAATATTCGCCCCAGTTATGATGATGACAAAGAAATTTTTGAACAATGAAAAGGAGAATGAATTATGGTATTTGAAAAGATTGCAACATTATTGGCAGAAAAATTGGAATGTGAAGTTTCTGAAATTACAATGGAAACAAAATTCGGCGACTTGGGTATTGACTCTTTGGACGTTATGGAACTTTTGATGAGCTTGGAAGAAGAACTGGGCACAGAAATCGAAATGGGCGAAAACAGAGTAGACACTGTTGCAGATTTGGTAGCAATGATTGAAAACAAACAGAACTAATTTTGAGAAAAGCAACTGGAGGGAAAGAAATGATTGTTTCACCGATTTGCTCTATGATTGGCATAGAATACCCAATTTTTCAAGGGGGTATGGCTTGGATTGCAGATGGCAAACTGGCTGCAGCGGTTTCCAATGGTGGTGGTCTAGGTATCATTTCTGCAATGAATGCAGATGGCGATTATCTGAGAGAACAGATTAAAATTGCAAGAGAATTGACAGATAAACCTTTTGGTGTCAACATTATGTTGATGAGCCCCCATGTGGAGGAAGTTGCAAAAATTGTGGCAGAAGAAAAAATTCCGGTTGTCACAACAGGTGCTGGTATGCCCAAAAAATATATGGGAATGTGGAAAGAAGCAAATATTATCGTCATTCCTGTGGTTGCCTCTGTGGCAGCGGCAAAAATGATGGAAAGAGCAGGTGCTTCCGCAGTCATTGCAGAAGGCGGCGAATCTGGCGGGCATATCGGGGATATGGCAACAATGCCTCTGGTGCCGCAGGTTTGCGATGCGGTAAATATTCCTGTGTTGGCGGCAGGTGGTATCGGAGATGGTCGTGGCATGGCGGCAGCATTTATGTTGGGTGCTGTTGGGGTACAAATGGGAACACGTTTCCTGTTGGCAGAAGAATGTGGCGTACACCAAAACTTCAAAGAAATGGTGCTAAAAGCAACAGATATTTCCACAGTGGCAACAGGCAGACGTTTCAGTGGAAGTACTTGTCGTTGCCTGAAAAATCCATTTAGCCGTGAGTTCTTGAAAGTGGAATATGCACCCGAAACCACAGTGGAAGATGTGGACAGATTGGGTGTTGGTGCTTTGCGTAAAGCAGCCGTGGAAGGGGATACCAAAAACGGTTGTTTCTTGGCAGGGCAGATTTCTGGTATGTTGCAAAAACAACAGCCAGCAGCAGAAATTGTCAAAGAAGTGGCAGAAAAAGCGGAAGAACTGCTGAAAGGAGCGGCAAAATGGGTAAAATAGCCTTTGTCTTTTCTGGACAAGGGGCACAAAAGGCCGGTATGGGCAAAGAATTCTATGACCAAAAACAAAATATCAAAGAATTGTTTGACAGGGCGGAGGAAATCCGCCCCGGCACTTTACAACAGTGCTTTGCAGGTACAGATGAAGAATTGAAACAGACAGAAAATACACAACCTTGTTTATATTTGGCAGATATTGCGGCAGCATTGGCGTTGCAGGAAGCAGGCATTACACCAGATGGCGTTGCTGGTTTTTCATTGGGAGAAGTGCCAGCATTAGCATTTGCCAAAGCATATACACCATTAGATGGATTCCGCATTGCCTGCACAAGAGGGGCAGCAATGGGCAAGGCGGCAAAAGAAAATCCTGCGTCTATGGTGGCAGTGATGAAAATGGAAAACAGTGCAGTAGAAGCATTGTGTGAAAATTACGAAAATGTATTCCCTGTAAATTATAATGGGCCCGGGCAGCTTGTGGTTGCGGGCAAAAAAGAAGAATTGGACGAATTTGGTAAGGAAGTGAAAGCGGCAGGTGGTAGATGTCTGCCTGTGGCAGTTGGTGGCGGTTTTCACTCTCCTTTTATGAATGATGCATCGGTGGCATTTGCACAGGGAGCAAAAGCGGTTTCTATGCAGAAACCAGAAATTGTTGTATATTCCAACTATACAACAAAACCTTACACAGAAAATGTATTGGATTTGATGGAAAAACAGATAAACCATTCCTTGCGTTGGCAGGAAAGTATTGAAAATATGGCGAAAGACGGCTTTGATATATTTATTGAAGTGGGTGTTGGTACAACATTGAAAAAACTCATTAGCCGTATTCTTCCAGACAGCAAAGTATTTGCTGTTTCCAATATGGAAGAAGCACGCCAAGTGGCAGAGGAGGTACACAAGATATGTTAAAAGGAAAAACAGCCATTGTGACAGGCGGTTCCCGTGGTATTGGTGCTGCCATTTGTAAAATGTTTGCACAAAATGGTGCAAATATCGCATTGCTTTATGCAGGCAATACCCAAAAAGCAGAAGAAACAAAAGCAGAACTTTTGCAGATGGGTGTCAAAGCGGAAGCGTATCAGTGTAATGTGGCAGATGCTGAACAGGTTGCAACAGTTTGCAAACAGATTGTGACAGATTTTGGCAGTGTGGATATACTGGTAAACAATGCGGGTATTACCAAGGACAAATTGGTGCCAATGATGAAAGTCCCCGATTTTGACAGTGTGGTGGACACAAATCTGAAAGGTGCTTTTTATATGATAAAACAGGTGTATCCTGTGATGATGAAACAAAGAAGCGGTAAAATCATCAATATCAGCTCTGTTTCTGGATTGATGGGCAACCCGGGTCAAGCAAATTATTCTGCATCAAAAGCAGGACTTGTGGGCTTGACAAAATCTGTTGCAAAAGAATTGGCAGGCAGAGGCGTTTGCTGTAATGCCATTGCACCAGGGTTTATTGCAACAGATATGACAGAAAATCTTTCCGAAAACAACCAGTTGAAAGACTTTATTCCGATGAAAAAATTTGGTACACCACAAGATGTGGCGAAACTTGCGTTGTTTTTGGCAAGTGACCAGTCCGATTATATTACGGGCGAGGTAATTCGTATTGACGGTGGACTGGCAATGTAGGAGGTACTTTATGAAAAGAGTTGTTGTAACAGGATTGGGTGCAGTGACACCGATTGGTAATACAGCCCCCGATTTCTGGGAAGGTTTGAAAAACGGAAAAAACGGTATTGGTATGATTACACGTTTTGATGTTTCTGAATCAAAATATAAATTGGCAGCAGAGGTCAAAGATTTTGATCCTTTGTGCTGCATGGATAAATTATCTGCAAAAAAGGTAGATCGTTTTACACAGTATGCATTGGCTGCTGCAACAGAAGCAATGACAGATAGTGATTTGCAAGGCAATATTGCAAACGAGGCATTGGGTGTGTATTTTGGTAGCGGTATTGGTGGTTTTGAAACATTTGCAGATTCTTATAAAATGATGCAGGAAAAAGGCCCAAGACGTGTATCGCCTTTGTTTATTCCAAAAATGATTAGCAATATTGCGGCAGGACATATTGCCATTAAATTTGATGCACAAGGTCCTTGCGTGTCTATGACGACGGCTTGTGCAACCGGCACGACTTCTATTGGGGAAGCATTTAGAGCCATTCGTCATGGTTATGTGACTGCGGCAATTTGTGGTGGCAGTGAAGCGGCGATTACAGACTTGGCGATTGCTGGTTTTGGGGCATGTATGGCACTTAGCCCTGCGGAAGATGTCAACGCAGCCTCTTTGCCCTTTGACAAACGCAGAGGCGGTTTTGTCATGGGGGAAGGTGCTGGTGCTTTGATATTGGAAGAATATGAACATGCAAAAGCAAGAGGTGCAAAAATTTATGCAGAAGTTTGCGGTTATGGCTCTACTTGTGATGCACATCATGTGACAGCACCTGATGAGAATGCTGTGGCAAGTGCAAAAGCAATCAAAGATGCTATGGCAGAAATACAAGATATTCCAGTTGAAAAAATATATATCAATGCACATGGTACAGGCACAGCATTGAATGATAAAACAGAAACAAATGCCATTCACAAAGCACTTGGTGACGAAGATGCAAAAAAAGTGCATATCAGTTCTACAAAATCTATGACAGGACATATGTTGGGGGCAGCAGGGGCAGCAGAAGCCATTGCAGCAATTTATGCAATGAATTACAATTTGGTGCCACCTACGATCAATTTGTTGGAACAAGATGAATTGTGTGATTTGCATTATACCCCAAATGTGGCAGAAGCAGTGGAATTGGAAGCAGTATTGTCTACATCTTTGGGATTTGGTGGGCACAACGCTTGCATTGCATTCAAAAAGTTCAAAGGGTGATAGAGTATGGATATCAATAAAATTGCGGAATTGGCAAATATTATGAAACAAAATGGTTTGACAAAACTGAAATTGACAGAAGGGGAAAGCCATTTGGTATTGGAGGCTGGAAAGAGCGAAGGTGTGGTCGTGCCTATGGTACAAGAAAGTGTGCAAGTTCCACCAATGCCAAAAGAACAACCCAAAAAGATGTTGGAAGATGATTTTTATGAACAGAAAACACCTTTGGTGGGGACTGTGTATCTGGCTTCTCAAAGTGGAGCAACACCTTATGTTTCTGTGGGCGACCATATCAATGCAGGCGAAACGATTTGCATTGTGGAGTCTATGAAGATGTTTAATCAAATTGCCGCAGAATGTAGTGGCATTGTAGAAGAAATCTGTGTATCTGATGCACAGATTGTAGAGTATGGACAGACATTGTTCCGTATCCGAGAAGATTAAGAAATAAAATAGAAAGAAGGCGGAACACATGAAACAAGAAGAATTGAAAAAAATATTGCCCCATCGGGACAATATGCTTTTGATTGATGAAGCAGAATTGCGGGACGGCGTTGCACATGGCAAAAAAACCATTGATGGTACAGAATGGTTTTTGAAAGGGCATTTTCCGGACAATCCCGTTGTGCCAGGTGTTATTTTGTGCGAAATTCTCGGACAGTCCGCCTGTGTACTGTTGTCAGAAGCCGAAGAAGGTGCAACACCTTATTTTACAGGATTAGACAAAGTGCGTTTTAAAAACAGTGTGCGTCCTGGAGATGTGTTTGAAACAGAATGTACACTCATAAAACATAAAGGGCCTTTTTACTGGGCAAGTGGAAAAGGTTTTGTAGATGGTAAATTATGCGTAAGTGCAGAGTTTTCTTTTGCACTGATAAAGGAGTAATGCGATATGTTTTCAAAAATTCTGATTGCTAACAGAGGGGAAGTTGCTGTTCGCATTATTCGTGCTTGCAAAGAAATGGGTATTGAAACGGTTGCTGTATATTCTGAGGCTGACCAAAACTCCTTGCATGTGGCATTGGCTGATGAACGTATTTGCATTGGTTCCAATGCGGCTGTTGACAGCTATTTGAATCAGAAAAATATCATCAGTGCGGCTTTGGCTTCCAATGCAACAGCCATTCACCCCGGATATGGATTTTTGTCTGAAAATGCGGAATTTGCAGCATTGTGTGAAGAAAAAGGCATTGTGTTTATAGGGCCTGATAGCACTGTTTTGGACAAAATGGGAGACAAAGACCATTCTCGTCAGCTGATGAAAGAAATTGGTGTACCTGTGGTACCGGGGACAGAGATTTTAAAAGATGTGGAAGAAGCAAAAAGACTTGCAGACGAAATTGGATACCCTATATTGGTAAAAGCAACCGCAGGCGGTGGCGGAAAAGGTATCCGTGTTGTGGAAAAAGCGGAAGATTTGGAAGCATCTTTTTTGGCAGCATCAGCAGAGGCGAAAAGTGCATTTGGCAATGGTGATGTATTTTTGGAAAAATATTTACATTCTGTGCGTCATGTGGAAATGCAAATTTTGGCAGATGCATTTGGAAATATTGTTTGCTTAGGGGAAAGAGATTGCTCTTTACAACTGAACAAACAAAAGGTGTTGGAAGAAACACCTTGCCCTGTAATCACAAAAGAAATTCGAGAAAATATGGCAGATGCAGCAATCAAAGCCGCAAAAGCCGCAAATTATGTCAATGCAGGTACTGTGGAGTTTTTGTTGTCACCTGACGGAAAATTTTATTTTATTGAAATGAATACACGTTTGCAGGTGGAACACCCGATTACAGAGGAAATCAGTGATATTGATATTGTGAAATGGCAAATTCGCATTGCTTGCAAAAGACCATTGGATTTCAAACAAGAAGATATTCATTTGCATGGGCATGCCATAGAATGCCGTATCAATGCAAGAAGTACTGGACAGGTGGACTTTTTGCATGTGCCTGGTGGTGCAAGGGTGCATTTTGATACCGCATTGGTGCAAGATTGTTTGATTGTGCCATTTTATGACGCAATGATTGGCAAATTGATTGTATATGCACCCACAAGAGAAGATGCCATTCGGAAAATGGAAGTGGCACTTTGTGAAATGGTCATTCATGGTATCCATACCAATATTGAAGACCAACTGCGTTTGGTGAGAAATAAAAAATTCCAAAAAGGGGAATATGATACATTGATATTACCTGAATTGTTGGCGGAAGGAGGCACAGAACTTGAATAATATTGTTGGTATGTTCCGAAAATCAAG
>CAJMNV010000085.1 GCA_905214825.1 uncultured bacterium
CCACCATTTTTCAATGTTACCACTTTGTTTACACTATCCCAAACCACTTCTTTGCCCATCAATTCGCCAACTGCACGCAATGGCAAATATGTGCTGCCGTTGTACAATACAGGATAAATTCTTTCCCCTTTAACAGAATAGAATGTTTTTTCTACACCGTCTACTTTGATTTTAAAATCAGAGCGTTCTGATACATCAATACTTTGTACACCAACATTTGGGTTATCTGTATTTGCAGATGTAGATGTTCTGCTACCGCTGATGTCAATGGTTTTTGTGGTTTTGTTCCAGTTTACATTTTTACCCATCAATTCGCCTACTGCACGCAATGGTAAATATGTACTTCCATTATATAATATTGGATAAGCAGCTTGACCACTTGCTGTTTTAAAATCTGTATCTTTTCCATCTACCACAATGGAAAAATCCGAACGTAATTGTGCAGGTGCTGCAAATGCAGGTACTGCCATTGTTGCCACCAATACAGCTGTTGCCATAATTGTCGTACATTTTTTCATTTTCATCACACATCTTCCTTTCTAAATGTTTTTAAATTTTTCATTTTTTACAATAAATCTATAATCATTTTTCATTTCTTTATTGTTTTATTATAACATGCACTGGTTCAAATTTCCAGTTTGTTACACAATCTTAATAAACTTAATAATTTCCTAAAAAATATCCCCAAATGGTTTCATATGGGGATATTTCATTATTTTTATTTTAATTTAAAAGAGCTTTTCAACGGTACAATACGGTTAAATATCAAACGTTCTGGTGTTGTGTCTTTGGTATCTACGATATAATAGCCATTTCTCATAAATTGGAAACGGTCGCCTTTTTCTGCATGTGCAATACTTGCTTCAATCACCACATCTTCTTTTACTTCTAAAGAATTGGGATTCATCATCATATCACCATTGGGATCATCAGGATTATCCAACATCATATAATCATATAATCTTGCAGTTGCTTTTACATTTTTTGCTGCACTTACCCAATGCAATGTTCCTTTGACTTTTCTGCCTTCAAAACCACTGCCGCTTTTTGTTTCTGGGTCATATGTGCAATGCACTTGTGTCACATTACCATTCTCATCTTTGATGACATCTGTGCAAGTCACAAAATATGCCCCTTTCAAACGCACTTCTTTTCCGGGTGCCAAACGGAAGAATTTTTTTACAGGTTCTTCCATAAAATCTTCACGTTCGATATAAAGCTCTCTGGTAAATGGCACACGACGGCTACCCATTTCTGGATTTTCTGGATTATTTTCCAATTCCATCATTTCCACTTGCCCTTCTGGATAATTGGTAATCACCAATTTCAAAGGGTCTAATATTGCCATCACAACGGGGGCTTTTGCCTTCAAATCATCACGAATACAGTAATCCAACAAACCACTGTCCACCACACTGTTTGCTTTTGCCACACCAATTCTTTCGCAGAAATCACGAATGGCTGCTGGGGTATATCCTCTGCGACGCAATCCACTGATGGTTGGCATACGAGGGTCGTCCCAGCCATCTACCAAACCGTCTTCTACCAAAGCACGCAATTTTCTTTTACTCATCACGGTATTTGTCATACCCAAGCGTGCAAATTCAATCTGTCTGGGTGGGTGGTCAGTATATCCGGCCTCTCTGACTACCCATTCATACAATGGACGATGGTCTTCAAATTCCATCGTACAAATGGAATGTGTAATCCCTTCAATGGCATCTTCCAATGGATGTGCAAAATCATACATAGGATAAATACACCATTGTGTGCCTGTATTGTGGTGTTCTGCATGAGAAATACGATACAATACAGGGTCTCTCATATTGATATTGGGAGAAGCCATATCAATCTTTGCACGCAATGTGCGAGAACCATCTGGAAATTCACCCGCTTTCATACGTGCAAACAAATCCAGATTTTCTTCCACACTACGGTTACGATACGGGCTTTCCTTCCCTGGTGAACTAAGTGTGCCTCTATATTCTCTCATTTGTTCTGCATTCAAATCACAAACAAACGCTTTGCCTTCTTTGATGAGTTTCAAAGCCACTTCATAATATGTTTGGAAATAAGATGACGCATAATACAATCTGTCTTCCCAATCAAATCCCAACCATTTCACATCTTCTTTGATAGACTCTACATATTCCACATCTTCTTTTGTGGGATTTGTGTCGTCAAAACGCAAATTACATTTTCCACCATATAATTTTGCCAAACCAAAATTCAAGCATATCGATTTTGCATGTCCAATATGCAAATATCCGTTTGGTTCTGGTGGAAAACGGGTGTGTATTTTTTGCAGTTCTCCTTCCAAATCAGCTTGTACATAACTATGTATAAAATTACCTGTTGTACCCAAACCGCTGTTTTCTATTGTTTTATCTTCTGCCATGGGACTGTTCCCCTCCTATAATAACTTTTGACATTGATTTTTATATTTCATTATAATATAGCATACCCACAAACGCAATAAAAATACATCATTTTCCTTTTTTCAAAATTTTTTGTATCGTTGTATCACCAAAACCAATCCGCATTGTCAAACCTCAAAAACCATTGTATAATATATTCCATAATCAAAAGGAGGAAACACCATGTTTGCATTTACCATACCCGATACCAAAACATTTATGTCTTTGTTACTCAAAAACACAACATTTGACGATTTTTGTTTGCGTCAATGTGAAATTTCTGCCGCTACCCATATTTCCATAGACGGTAAAAGAGATATGGATTATTATGACGAAAACCAAACAGAACCCTATTGCAGTTGGGCAGAAATCAAACCGCTTGTATTTCAAGGTGTAAAGGGCAAAAAAACACCAAAACAAATGAAATTGGTGTTATCTCGTCCCCAATCCGATATAGCACAATATCCTAATGCTTCTGCATTGTTTTGGAATATATTGTTTCGAGAAAACACATTGCTTTGCACACTTTCCATCGCACAACAATCCTTTTCTTTGGACAAAACCGATGAAAGCCAATGGGAAGCATGGGTATCAAATTTTTGCACCACACATAACATTACCATACAACAAGAATATTAAAATTTGTTAGCACTCATTTCTTATGAGTGCTAATTTTTTCTTGACTTTTTGTTTTCCCGTGCTACAATAATGCTTATAAAGTAACACAATCATGGCATATGTCCATATCGAATAGGAGGCAAACAAACATGAAAGAAACAGGTAATCTTTCTATCAATAGCGAAAATTTCTTACCCATTATCAAAAAATGGCTTTACACAGACAAAGACATATTCATCCGTGAATTGGTGTCAAATGCTTGTGACGCTGTCACAAAATTAAAAAAACTCATGCTTATGGGAGAAGCTGACCACATTCCTGCCGATGAACCGTTTTCTGTTCATGTTGTTTTGGACAAAAAACAAAAACAACTGCAAATCATAGACAACGGCATCGGCATGACAGATGCAGAAATCAAAAAATATATCAATCAAATTGCATTTTCTGGTGCAACAGACTTTTTGGCAAAATATGAAGAAAAAGCAGAAGGTGATAACGAAATCATTGGGCATTTTGGTCTTGGTTTTTATTCTGCATTTATGGTTGCAAACAAAGTGGAAATTGACACACTTTCTTATCGTGAACAAGCACAACCTGCAAAATGGAGCTGTGCTGATGGCATAGACTATGAGATGGAAGCAGGCACACGCACACAACGTGGTACCACAATCACACTGTTTTTGAGTCAAGATGGTGAAGAATTTTTGGACGAAACCAAATTATACGATGCTTTGCATAAATACTGTGCATTCATGCCTGTCCCTATTTATGTAGATATCATAGAAGAAACAGAACAAACAGAACAAAAAACAGACAACACCATTCATGTTTCCGAAGAGGAAGCAAAAACACTCACAAAAGAAGAAATACTGGAAAAAGCAAATCAACAACCAAAAGAACCAGAAGAACCCAAACCTTTGAACGACCCTTCTCCTTTGTGGCTCAAACAACCAAAAGACTGCACAGACGAAGAATATAAAGCATTTTATCACAAAGTATTTTTTGATATGAATGACCCATTATTCTGGATACATTTGAACATGGATTATCCATTCCGTCTGAAAGGTATTTTGTATTTCCCCAAACTGGTGGAACAAATGGACATTGTGGAAGGGCAAATCAAACTGTATTCCAATCAGGTATACATTGCCGACAACATCAAAGAAGTTGTACCCGAATTTTTGCTTTTGCTCAAAGGTGTGCTGGACTGCCCCGATATGCCTTTGAATGTTTCCAGAAGTGCATTGCAAAACGATGGTTATGTGGAAAAAATGAACAGCTATATCACCAAAAAAGTTGCAGACAAATTAAATCAACTGTTCAAAGCAGATAGAACTGCTTACGAAGGATTCTGGGACGATATTGGTATGTTCTTCAAATACGGCTGTATGCGTGAAGAAAAACTATATGACAAAATCAAAGATGCACTGCTTTTGAAAACCACAGACGGCGTTTACGAAACCGTACAAGAATATTTGGACAAAAACAAAGAAAAACACGAAAACAAAATTTTCTTTGTCACCGATGAAGCACAACAAGCACAATATATTCGTATGTTCCAAGAACAAGGGCTGGAAGCTGCTATATTAGCAACCCCCGTAGATAAGCCTTTTGTTTCTTTCTTGGAATACAAAAATTCTGGTGTCAAAGTACAAAGAATTGATGCAGACATCACAGACACACTGCAACAAAAATCCGACACAGAACAAAGTGAAGCACAAAAACAAGCACAAGCATACACCAATACACAAATGGAAAATCTGTTCCGTCAAGTATTGGGCAATGAAAACCTAAAAGTTAAAGCAGAAAATCTGAAGTCCACACAAACAACAGCAATGATACTGTTGAGCGAAGAAAGCCGTCGTATGATGGAAATGATGGAAGCATATGGCAACAACGAAATGTACAAAGCCATGTTCGCACAAGTCAAACCAGACGAAACATTGGTATTGAACAAAAACAACACATTGATACAATACCTCATCAAACAGGCAGAAGACTCTGCACAAAATGAAAACTTGGATATGATTTGTCACCAAGTATATGATTTGGCATTGATGAGCCATAGAAGCTTAAACAGCGAAGAAATGACTGCTTTCTTAGACAGAAGCAATCGCATATTGGAAAAATTGGCAAACAACCAATAATCTGACTTTTCTACCCAAAATAAAAAGGAGAATACCTTTTTCAAAGTATTCTCCTTTTATTTTTAGAATTTATCTTTTTTATCTGGCACCAATAACAACCATAGGAAATACAATATGGTAAATACCACCACAAAACCCACAAATTTTGCAATACTTACCCCCTGATATATAAATATCAAATTATACATCATACTGAAACAAAGCCCAGAAACAAAAGCCTTTCTCAGTTTTTCTTTCCAATCCATATGCCCTCTCCTTTTTTATATGCCTGTCCCCTGCACATGACTGTAAATGCGTTGTATCATCATATCCAAAGCCACAACATTATTCCCACCTTCTAATACAATAATATCAGAAGCCCTTTTGCTTGGCTCTACAAATTGCTCATGCATCGGTTTTACTGTTGTCAAATATTGATTGACAACAGAATCCAGACTTCTACCTCTTTCTTTTACATCACGCAGTATTCTGCGTAATATTCTCACATCGGCATCTGTGTCCACAAACACTTTAATATCCATCAAATCTCGCAAATATGGATTTTCAAATATCAAAATCCCCTCAATAATCATCACTTTTGTGGGGTATATAGTAACCGTTTCATCAGAACGATTATGCTGTGTAAAATCATACATAGGACATTCCACACATTTTCCCTCACGCAGTGCTTTGATATGTGCAATCATCAAATCTGTATCAAAAGCATCTGGGTGGTCATAATTCAAAAGACACCGTTCTTCATATGTCATATCATCATGACGCTTATAATAATTGTCATGATAAATCACTGTCACATCATCACCAAATCGTTCTTTCAGCCGATTGGTCAAAGTAGTTTTTCCGCTTCCTGTACCACCAGCAATACCAATTACCATAATATCGTTCATCATATTGCTTCTCCTCCTCATCGTTCTTCTGTCCCCAATATAACCCGAATATCCACACCCGTTGGCAAATCTTCTGGTGTAACTTCGATTTGTGCATTCGCAAAATATGGTATCAAGTCATTGCCCACACCATCGGATTTGGCTTGTATTCTGGTATGCGATACTTGTTCACCATTGTATGTGGTTGGTTCTGTCACGGTATACCCATCTGTTTTGAGTTTTTCTGTAAATTGTCCTGCCAAACCATTGATACCACCACCATTGGACACTTCAATGGTCAAATCTTTGCTGTCACTTGTTTGTGCGATGGTTGTATCTTTTCTTTCACTATAAAATATCTGGTCAACCAGTGTAGCAGTTTCTTCTGCATCATGCACAAAATAGGAAACTTCACCCACATACTGCCCACTACCAGGCAATGTTTGCATGGTAATTTTTGTACTATCTATTTTTTCAATATAATTTGCATATTTCAAAGCATCTGTCAAAGAAATGTCGGTTTTGATGTCTTTGTATAAAATCGAAATATATTCTGGTAAGTTTGTCAAAATACTTTCTGTGTTCAGCACCTTATCTGCCAAAGCATCTAAAAACAGTTGTTGCACTTGTATTCTACCTTCATCACCTGTGGGATATTTTCGAAAACGCACCAACTGCTCAGCTTGCTCACCATTGAGTGTTTGTACACCTGCTTTCAAGTCAATATATAAATCTTGTGCAGGATCACTGTAATACATATTTTGTGGTACATCTACTTCCACACCACCCACAGTATCTACAATTTTACGAAATGCGTCCAAATCCACTTTGATATAATGTTGCACATCAATACCCAGTAAATCCTCAATCTGCAACACCGTATTTTCGCAAGCATTGTCTTTGCCGCTATAAGAATGAATGGCATTCAATTTTGTCACTTGGTTATATGTGTGTTTGTGTTTTTCATAATCTTGTCTTACTTCATCACATACTGAAACACGGGTATCTCTTGGCAATGACAGCAAATCCAAGCTCTCATTTGCACTATCATAATGTACCACAAACATCACATCTGTTCTGCTACCTTCTTTGTCTGTACCAAATACTGCAATATTCAGTTTCATATCTTTTTTCATCAATGCATCAATCAAATTCAAATCCGCAGTATCTGTAATACCAATATAGCCACCAAATGGTGACTCTCCTGTAATTTTATAATAAGCAAAGGCTGCACCACTGGAAAGTATCAAAAAGGACAGCACAATCGAAATCACCAATTTCAGAAACAATCTAATCGGGTGAAACCCTTTCTTTTTTTTGTGTTGCTCTTTTTTTCTTTGTTGATTGTGTCTTTTTTCTGTCATATTTTTCAATCACCCATTCATTGTAGTATCATTTTGTGTCATATCATCGGTTTGTTGCATATAAGATGGTATTTCTTTGCCATATATGCGATAATCCACCAATTCTTTTGTACCTTCTTCGTCCATTTCAAAATACCCACCACCATCACCAGGTATGGTATCGGTTGTAATTTCGTTTGGATTGATTTTTGCAACATATGGCACATATTGCAATGCCACCGCAATCGGCATATCTGTTTCTGTTTTTTCCAAGCCAATTTGTATCAAATTGTTTAAATTGTTTGTAACATTGCCATCTTGGAAAACTTTTGCAACAAACGCTTTGATAAACGCTTGTTGTACTTGCACACGTTTCAAATCTTTTTGTGCATAATTTTCTCGAAAACGCACCAACATTTCTGCTTTTTTCCCGTCCAAAAGCTGCTCTCCCGGATACAAGTCAATATATAACCCTTGTTCTGGGTCACTATAATACAGCCTGTCCTCCACATAGAATGTCACACCACCCACAGCATCAACAATCTCTTGAAAAGCGTCCAAATCTACTTTTACATAATAATCAATATCTACGCCCAACAACTCTTCCAACATCGCCACAGAAAAAGCACTCCTGTTGCCTTCTCCTGCATAAGCATGCAATTCTGTCAACTTGCATTGTCCATACATACCATTTTTTTCAGGAATATAACGATGATTCTCTTTCAAGTATGTTATCATATCATCTGTCATAACCACTCTGGTATCTCTTGGTACAGAAATGATATGCACTTTCCCCTCTGTTACATTAAAATTCACAAGCATATTCACATCCGTACGAAAACCATCTTTGTCTGTGCCAAACACTGCCACATTTAATACATCATCTGTAATTTCTTGTGGTTGTGCAACTGTTGCAACAAAATCTGACTGTTCTGCTTTGCCTTCAAATCCTTTCCAAACGGTATATAATTTTGCAATACCAAATGTAATTGCCAACAATGCCACAAACAACACACACATTACAATTTCTTTTTTTCTGCGTTTTTTCCGCAATTCCATTTGCCGTTTTGCTTGATTTTGTTTTTTTTGTTTTTGCACATCTTGTGGCTGTTGTGCTTGTATTTGTGGTTGTTTTGACTGCATCTGGTTTCTGCGTTCCATTTGCTGCTGTATTTGTT
>CAJMNV010000086.1 GCA_905214825.1 uncultured bacterium
TCCACCATAATGGAAGACAGGACGGGGAAGAACACAATCAGCGCAAATAGCAGGAAAAAATTGAAAAACTGCGTGCAAAAGGGCGTATCAATGTACCCATACGCAGTATGATTGCAGGTATTCCAAATGTTGGAAAATCTACATTTATCAATAAATATGTTGGAAAAACCACTGCAAAAACAGGGGACAAACCTGGTGTGACACGTGGCAAACAGTGGATAAAATTAAAAAAAGATTTTGAATTGTTGGATACACCTGGTATATTGTGGCCAAAATTTGAAGACCAGCAAGTGGGGTTAAAATTGGCGTTTACTGGGGCTATCAATGATGACATATTAGATGCCCAAACATTGGCAACAGCTTTTATCAACCATATGATGGTTGTAAATCCGGCATGTATTCAAAAACGGTATCAAATTGCTTTTGATACGATTGCAGAACCTTATGACGTCCTTTGTCAAATTGCAGAGGCAAGAAGTTTTAAATTAAAAGGCGGAGAGCCTGATTTGGAAAGAGCTTCTAAAATATTGATGGACGAATTCCGTGGCGGTAAATTGGGACGCATTACATTGGAATTGCCAGAAGATATTACGGAAATGCTGGCAGAAAAAGCAGAGCGAGAAAAAGAAAAAGCACAATCAGACAAAGCCAGAAAAGCAGAATATAAAAAAAGAAAATGATAAAAAAATGGCATAATATCAATTATGCCATTTTATTTTTTATTTTTTTGCTTCACTTTCGCAATAAATACAACGATATACACGATTTGTTTTATCTGTTAATTTGAAAATGTGTGCAATTTCTTGTTCCACAGATGTGATACAACGTGGATTTTTACAAGTGATAACATCTGTAATTTGTTCGGGCAATTCTGGATGAAATTTTTTGACTTTTTCACCGTTTTTGATGATATTGATGGTAATATCAGGGTCTATATAGCCCAATACACCCAAATCAATGTCTAAAACTTGGTCAATTTTAATGATGTCTTTTTTGCCCATTTTATCACTGCTGACATTGCGTAATATTGCCAATGAACAATCCAGTTCTTCTAAGTGCAAAAAGTGGTATATTTCCATGCCTTTGCCTGCTTGTATATGGTCTATGACAATACCGTTTTGAATTGCGTTTATTCGCATGATATACACACCTCCAACAATTTCAATATCAATGCCATACGAATATATTTTCCGTTGTGTGCCTGTTTGAAATAACAAGCACGAGGGTCAGCGTCAACACTGGTTGCAATTTCGTTGACACGTGGCAGAGGGTGGAGGATACATAAATCGGCTTTTGCTGTTTTCAATTTATCTGGTGTCAAAATATAGCTGTCTTTCAAACGAATATAGTCTGCTTCATTAAAAAAACGTTCTTTTTGTACCCTTGTCATATACAAAATATCCAGTTTGGGCATCATTTCTTCCAGACTGTTTGTTTCTTCATAAGAAATACTTTTTTGTTCCAATACATCGTGTATGATATATGTGGGCAAACGCAATTCTTCTGGGGAAATCAGCACAAAATGAATACCTGTATAACGAGAAATTGCATGGATTAAAGAATGTACTGTACGACCAAATTTTAAGTCACCACAAAGCCCGATTGTCAAATTGTCAAATCTGCCTTTTTCTCTGTGTATGGTCAAAAGGTCTGTCAATGTTTGTGTGGGGTGGTTGTGTCCGCCGTCACCTGCATTGATAATAGGGACAGGGCTGTGCATGGTTGCAACCATAGGAGCTCCTTCTTTTGGGTGACGCATGGCAATAATATCTGCATAACACCCCACAACACGCACAGTGTCGGAAACGCTTTCACCTTTTGCAGCAGAGCTGCTGTTTGCTTCGGAAAAACCCAATACATTGCCGCCCAATTCCAACATTGCCGCTTCAAAGCTCAAACGTGTACGGGTGGAAGGCTCAAAAAATAATGTGGCAAGTTTTTTTCTTTTGCAAGCATCTTGATATTTGACAGGGTTTTCGATGATGTCACAAGCAATTTGTATCAATTCGTCGATTTCTGTCACAGTCAAATCTGTAATATCAATCAAATTTCGCATTAGGCATCATTCCTCCAACTTTCATCGCTTGGGTTGTTGCGGAATGCAACCAATTTTGCAATGTCAGATTGTTTGATATAGCCTTCTTCTGCGGCAACTTCTGCCACAGCATCAAAATTGGACAGGCTGATATTTTTGACATTGGCTTCTGCCAAACGATCAAGCCCTTTTTGCATACCATATGTGAATATGCTGACAATACCCAATACATCAGCACCTGCAGCACGCAATACATTTACCACTTCGATGGCACTACCGCCTGTGGAAATCAAATCTTCCACAACAACTACTTTTTGTCCTTTTTCCAATTTTCCTTCGATTTGATTGTTTCTGCCATGGTCTTTTTGCCCAGAACGTACATAACCCATGGGTAAATCTAAAATATGTGCAGTGATGGCAGCATGTGCAATGCCTGCAGTGCTTGTACCCATCAATACTTCACAATCAGGATATTCTTTTTTTATGGTTTCAGCAAGTGCATTTTCAATGCGTGTTCTAACTGCTGGGGCTGTCAATGTCAAACGGTTGTCACAATAAATAGGGCTTTTGATACCACTTGCCCATATGAAAGGTTCTTCTGGTCTTAAAAATACCGCACCAATAGATAACAAATCTTTTGCAATCTGTTTTTTCATGCTTGTTCGCCTCCTAAAAATTCATTCATACATCTTCTATAAGCTGCTACAGGGTCATTTGCTTGTGTGATGGGGCGTCCGACTACAATGTAGTCAGAGCCTAATTCTCTTGCTTTTGCAGGGGTTGTGATACGCACTTGATCACCTGCATCTCCATCTGCAAAACGTACCCCGGGCGTGATGGTCAAAAAATCTTTCCCACATACTTCTTTTACTTTGCCTGCTTCCAAAGGGGAGCAAACAACGCCGTCCAAACCAGCGATTTTGGTATTTGCCGCATAGTGCAAAACAACTTCTTCCAAAGAACGGTTGATGAGCAAATCATTTTGCATACGTTCTTCACTGGTAGATGTTAACTGTGTGACAGCAATCAACAAAGGGCGTGTGCCATCTGCACGTGTCAAACCTTCCAGTGCTGCTTGCATCATGGATATGGTACCTGCGGCATGTACATTACACAAATCCACGTCTAAATCAGATAAAACTGCCATTGCTTTTTTTACAGTATTTGGAATATCATGCAATTTTAAATCCAAAAATATTTTATGTCCTCTTGCCTTGATTTCTTTGACAATGGCAGGACCTTCTGCATAAAACAATTCCATACCGATTTTCAAAAAAGGTTTTTCTTCTGTAAATGTATCTAAAAAATCAAAAAGGTCTTTTTTGCTGTTGAAATCACAAGCGATGATGACATCTTTGTTCATATTCTGGCACCTCCGATAATGTCTTGTAAATTTGTAATACCATAGCGTTTCATCACAGTGGGCAGTTCTTCAATGATTGTTTTGCAGGCAAATGGGTCAACCAGATTTGCAGCACCTACTTGCACTGCAGAAGCACCTGCAAGCATCATTTCCAATACGTCCTCTGCAGAAGAAACACCACCCATACCAATGACAGGGATTTTGACAGCTTCTGCTACTTGATATACCATACGCAATGCAACAGGAAATATCGCACTAC
Source organism: uncultured bacterium (assembly GCA_905214825.1). Taxonomy (GTDB): domain Bacteria; phylum Bacillota; class Clostridia; order Lachnospirales; family Anaerotignaceae; genus Anaerotignum. Next base: position 3,658 of record CAJMNV010000086.1, read on the forward strand.
CAGAAAATCCACCCATTTTGTTGGCAATGATGGGGCGTTTTGTTTTTAAGTCAATACGCATACCCATCAATGTATTGATTAAGCTGATACCATCAGCTCCTGCTTGTTCACATGCTTTTGCAATAGAAACAATATCTGTGACATTGGGGCTTAATTTGATATATATGGGTTTTGTTGTTACGGCTTTGACAGCTTTTGTGACTTCTGCCGCTGCTTCAGGTGTTGTGCCGAATGTCATGCCGCCATGATGCACATTGGGGCAACTGACATTGACTTCGATGATGCCAACCTGGTCTTCTTTATCTATACGTTCACAACAATATGCATATTCATCAATGGAAAAACCACTGATATTGGCAATCATGGGCTTGTGGAAACATTGTCGCATTTTTGGCAATTCTTCGGCAATGACTTTGTCAATGCCGGGGTTTTGTAACCCAACGGCGTTAATCAAACCAGCACTGCATTCTGCAATACGAGGTGTTGGATTGCCAAAACGTGGTTCTTTTGTAGTACCTTTACAAGAAAAAGAGCCTAATATATTGATGTCATACAATTCTGCAAATTCATACCCATAGCCGAATGTACCACTGGCAGGAATGACAGGATTATCCAACATGATACCGCTGAGCGTCACATTTGTATTTACCACTTGATTTCCCCCTTCTCCAATACAGGGCCTTCTTTGCAAATTCTTTTGTTGCCGTATTTTGTTTCACAACTACAACCCATACAAGCACCAAAACCACAACCCATACGTTCTTCAAAGCTGAGTTGCCCACTGGTGGTTGTACATTCACACAATGCTTTGAGCATTGGTTCAGGGCCGCAGGTATAAAAATATGTATAATCAGATAATGTTTGTACCACATCGGTGACAAAGCCTTTTGTACCAAGTGTACCATCTACTGTGGCAACGTGGACAGGTAGACCCAATGCACGAAATTCATCAATAAAAAATGCTTCTTTTTTCGATGCAAAACCCAGTATGAACGTTGGTTTTTTGCCTTCTGCAATGAGATTTTTTGCCAAGCGATACATAGGAGGGATACCAACACCTCCACCAATCAACAAAGGTTTTTGCCCGCTTTTTGATGTGTCGTATCCATTGCCAAGACCTGTTAGAATATCCAATGTTTTACCAGAAGGCAGTGTGGAAAGATATTGTGTGCCTTTGCCAACGGTTTTATACAGTATGGTGATTGTTTTTTCGTTATAATCACATACAGAAATGGGACGGCGTAAGAAAAAGCCGTCCAATTTGATATTGATGAATTGTCCAGGAGCGGTGATGGCAGAAGTATCTCCTGCCAAAACCATTTTTAATACAGTATCGCTTAAATGTTGGTTATATTTTATGGTGAAAATCGACTGTTTCACGACGTACCTCCTTGATTATGCGTCGATGGTGGAAATGCAAAGTGTGGTTTCTTCCAAAACGTCAAGCAATACTTTTACAGTGTCCAATGCGGTGAACATGGTCACGTTGTTTTCTACTGCACATTGACGAATTTCTTGGCCATCGCTCATTTCTTTGTCAGAGTTGATGTCTCTTGTGTTGATGACATAAGTCACATAGCCATGACGAATTGCTTCTATGATTTCGTCACTGCCTTCGCTGATTTTTGCTTTGACACGTGTACGGATACCATGTTGTCTTAAAAATGCAGCAGTACCTTTTGTTGCTTCGATGTTAAAGCCCAATTCATAGAAACGACGCATCAAAGGCAATGCTTCTTCTTTATCTTTGTCTGCAATGGTAGCAAATACAGTACCATAATTCAAAATGTTCATACCAGATGCTTGCAATGCTTTGTACAATGCACGGTTGAGCTTGTTGTCATAACCGATGGCTTCCCCTGTGGATTTCATTTCGGGAGAAAGGTAAGTGTCCATACCATGCAATTTGGAGAATGAGAATGCAGGTACTTTGACATACCATCTATTTTTTTCATCAGGGTATATACCGAAAATACCTTGTTCTTTTAATGTTTTGCCCAATATTACCAATGTTGCAATATCAGCAAGAGAATAACCAGTTGCTTTGGACAAGAAAGGTACGGTTCTGGAAGAACGTGGGTTTACTTCGATGACATACACATTATCTTCTTTATCTACAATAAACTGAATGTTGAACAAACCACGGATACCAATACCCAGACCTAATTTTTTGGTGTATTCCAAAATTTTGCCTTTTGCTTTTGCGGATACACTGAATGTAGGGTATACACTGATGGAGTCGCCAGAGTGAATACCAGTTCTTTCTACATGTTCCATAATACCAGGAACGAATACATCAAATCCGTCGCATACAGCATCTACTTCTAATTCTTTTCCTTGAATATATTTGTCAACCAATACAGGTTGGTCTTCATTGATGGCAACTGCAGATTTTAAATAGGTACGTAGTGCATTTTCATTTGCAACAATTTGCATAGCACGACCACCCAAAACATAGCTGGGGCGTACCAATACAGGATAGCCGATTGCATTTGCAGCTTTGACACCATCTTCGATATTGGTAACTGCTTGCCCTTTTGGTTGTGGAATTGCCAGTTCTTCCATGATTTTTTCAAATGAATCTCTGTTTTCTGCTCTTTCGATAGCGGCAACGTCTGTACCAATGATTTTTACACCACGTTCCATCAAAGGTTGTGCCAAATTGATTGCGGTTTGTCCGCCCAATGATGCAATTACGCCAAAAGGCTGTTCTAGTTCCACAATGTTCATGACATCTTCCGTTGTCAATGGTTCAAAATATAGTTTGTCACTGGTTGTGTAGTCTGTGGATACGGTTTCTGGGTTGTTGTTTATGATGATAGACTCATAACCGAATTCTTTGATGGTGGTAACTGCGTGAACCGTAGAGTAGTCAAATTCTACACCTTGTCCGATACGAATAGGGCCAGAACCCAAAACAATGATTTTCTTTTTATCGCTGATACGGGATTCATTGTTTTCTTCGTATGTAGAATAGAAGTAAGGAATATAACCACCACAACCGCTTGTTTCAATCATTTTATAAACAGGGAACAGTTTTGCTTCTTTTCTCATATTGAAAACTTCGATTTCTGTTTTGTTCCATAATGTTGCAATGAATTTATCGGAGAAGCCCATTTTCTTTGCATTTGCCAAAACTTCTGTGTTGCCCACATTTTGAGATAATACGGTTTCGTAATCCACGATGTTTTTCAACACTTCCAAGAAATATTTTGTGATTTTGGTTGCGTCGAAAATATCGTCCAAAGAAACACCATTACGGATTAACTGTGCAATGGCATAGATACGGTCATCAGGGCTTTTTGCGATATAATCCAGCAAATCTGCATTGGAAACAGTATCAAATTTTGCCATGTAGATATGGCAAACACCGATTTCCAAAGAACGTACAGATTTTAACAAACATTCTTCTATGGTTCTACCAATGCCCATCACTTCGCCAGTTGCTTTCATTTGTGTACCCAATGTGTTTGCAGCAGTTTCAAATTTATCAAATGCGAAACGAGGCATTTTTGCAACAATATAATCCAGTGCAGGTTCAAAATTTGCATTGGTTGCAGAAATTTGAATTTCGTCCAATGTCATGCCCACAGCGATTTTTGCAGTTACTCTTGCAATGGGGTATCCGCTTGCTTTTGATGCCAAAGCAGAAGAACGAGATACACGAGGATTTACTTCAATTAAGTAGTATGTGGAAGAATTAGGGTCTAATGCAAATTGTACATTACAACCCCCTTCGATTTTTAATGCACGAATGATTTTCAATGCACTGTCACGCAACATATTGAAGTCTGCATCGTTCAATGTCAATATAGGTGCTACAACGATGGAGTCACCTGTGTGTACACCAACGGGGTCTATGTTTTCCATACCACATATTGTGATGGCGTGGTCTGTGCCGTCACGCATGACTTCAAATTCAATTTCTTTGTAGCCTTTTACGCTTTTTTCAACCAATACTTGGTGTACAGGAGAAAGTTTCAAAGCATTTTCCATGATTTCTGCAAGTTCTTTTTCATTGTGTGCAAAACCGCCGCCAGTACCACCCAATGTGAATGCAGGACGCAATACCACAGGATAACCAATTTCATTGGCTGCATCAATGGCTTCTGGTATGGAATATGTGATTTTGGAAGGGATAACAGGTTCACCGATTTCCTGACACAATTCTTTGAACAATTCTCTATCTTCTGCACGTTCGATACTTTCACAGCTGGTACCCAACAATTCCACTTGACATTCTCTCAAAATACCTTTCTTTTCCAACTGCATTGCCAAGTTTAATCCTGTTTGTCCGCCAATACCGGGAACAATGGCATCTGGGCGTTCATAACGCAGTATTTTTGCAACGTATTCCAATGTCAAAGGTTCCATGTATACTTTATCTGCGATTGTGGTATCTGTCATAATGGTAGCAGGGTTTGAGTTTATCAATACCACTTCATAACCTTCTTCTTTGAGTGCTAAACAGGCTTGTGTGCCTGCATAGTCAAATTCTGCTGCTTGTCCGATTACAATAGGGCCTGAGCCAATAATCAAAATTTTTTTCAAGTCAGTACGTTTTGCCATAAAAATTTTCCTCCTTTATATAAAAACAATGATATGTGGCAAAAAAGCCACTCTATTTATAAAACAAATTTTTTTGTTTTATGCGAATGATAAAAATATCTCTTTTTGATTATATTATAATGTAGATTTTCTGTTTCGTATATCATCTTCCCAAACGATATTGCCTTTATAAAGTGTCATTTTGCATTTGCCAAATACTTCTCTGCCAGCAAAAGGCGTGCATTTGCCCATAGACAGAAAATCATCTGGGTTTATGGTATAGCAATCTTCCAAATCATATACGGTTAAATTGGCAGGCATACCGATTGCCAATGGTGTGCCAATGCCAAAGCGTTTGGAA
>CAJMNV010000087.1 GCA_905214825.1 uncultured bacterium
AAAAGAATTAACAGGTATGGATATGCATTTGTTCCGCCCGCCGTTTGGGGAATATAATAATGCTGTGATTGAAACGGCAACGGAAAATGGATACTATACCATTCAATGGGATGTTGATAGTCTAGATTGGAAAGAAAAAGGGGTCGATGCAGAAATCAATCAAGTGTTGCAACATGAACATTTGGGCAATGGTTCTATATTACTGTTTCACAATGATGCCAAATATACCCCGCAAGCATTGGACACCATATTAAAAGGATTAAAACAAAAAGGATTTGAAGTGGTACCAATTTCAGAATTGATACATAAACAAAACTTTACAATGAACCATGAAGGCAGACAAATTCCAACAACGTAACAAAAACCCCGAAACCAACAAATAGAAAATGGTTTCGGGGTTTTTTGTTAAAAAAATAGAAATCATGTTTACAAATTTCCTTTTATACTATATTATAAAAATAAGTACTGATTTTTTATTAGTAGTGTAATGTTAAATTGGAATAAGGAGGTATATACATGACAAAAAGAAATTATATAAAACGGTTATCTTTGTTAGCAAAATGGTGCTTGCCAGAAGAAGAAGCAAAAGAAGTGATACAAGATTATCAAGAAATTGTCAAAAATATAGAACCAGAAGCAAATTTGATGGGTCGCATAGGAACACCCTATCAAGCAATCAAACCACTGATGCCACCTATGAAAAAAAATATATGGTTATTCGTATTTTTGTGTTGTGTGGTTTGTTTTGTTGGGACTTTTACAGATTTATTTTTTGATTATCACATTTCTTTTGGTGTGCGTATTTTTTCTTTTTTGGTGTTTACCGCTTTGTTAAATGGTTATATGTTTTATTTTTCTGGTATGTCCAAAATAAAACAATATAAAAAAATCATCATCACATTTGTAGGTATCACAATCTGTAATGCGATTTGTATCTGTTGTGGTTATTTATTGCTGAAATTTCAAACACAAATGGTTGGGCGTACCATCAGCAATATGATTATCATAAACAGTGTGTGTTGTGTGATTGTGGGTGTGGTTGCACTGGTTTTATGCAAAATATCCACAAAACAATGGAAAAGTATTGTTGTGCTTACCATAGGCTTATTATGCACTTATGGATTATTGCATGCTGGTATCACAAGCATGAATATCAATAGTATGTTGGATTTTTCTATGATGTTACAAAATGCAGGTATTATGCTGGTAATATCATATGGTATGGCGGTGATTTCATTATGTTAAAAAAAGATATTTGGACATTATGTTTATTACATTTGCTGACAAAACAAGATTGTTATGGTTATGATTTGTTGCGGCAATTACATAAGTTATTTGCGGGTACACAAGAAAGTGTGTTGTATGCAGTTTTGCGTGATTTATGCAAAGCAGGTTTTACAAAAACATATTTGCAAGAAAGCCAAAACGGACCTGCACGCAAATATTATCAAATTACAGAAACAGGAAAACAACGGCTACAAGAATTGATACAACAATGGCAGCAGCTAAAAAATGTATTGTTAGAAATTGGAATTGATTAAAAAATTGGGCAGAATACAAAAAAGTATTCTGCCTTTATACTTTATAGTTTGCCAAAATGTTCCCACACAATTTGATTGCATTGTTTGGCAATTTCTGAAAAATGACAATACAAATCCAATGTTTTGACACTGATTTGATTGCCGCCCATATGATACACAGCATGTGGTTGCATTTGTGCCTCGGTTTTGGCATACAAAAGCATACCGGATATGGTATTTTGTGGTGTGGCGGCGGCTTGATTTTTGACGTATGCAAATATTTGATACAAATGATGGGCATGTATTTTTTGTGTATCAAACCTAGTCTGCATATTTTGTGCATAGTATTTTGTATCAATGATAAGACATTGGTTTTTGTAACGAAGCATGATGTCTGTCTGCATGGTGGGCAACATATTGCAAAAGCCGTCATCGACTTGCCATGCAATTTGCGATGCGGTGACGTTCAGTTGTGGAAATTCTTGTTTGTAATAGCAAAAAACAAATTTTTCATACAAACGGTGCATTTGTTGTGTGTCGAAAAAATCCATAAAAGTTATACTGCCGTTTGCATTTGTTTGCAAAAGTCCTTTTACCACAAGGTAGCAAATACCAAGTAACATACGATATGTTTGGTTGTTGCGGTGGTATGGAATATGCCAATGGATATTGTGTATATGGAGCGTATCCACATTTTGAAAGTATACCAGATATTTTCGCAATGCTTTTTTTCTAGTGTTTGTGATATTTGCTTTTAACAAAAGCAACATGGTAGATTTCAAAATGCGATTGGGATATGTGTTGATAGAAAAATCATCATATTGGCACACCAGTTGTTTTTTGGCGATGCTTTGTGTTTGAAAAGAAGCAGTTGCATCTATTTTTCCTTTCAAAACAGAAAGCGGTTGTTTTTGTGGTTGATATGTTTGATACAATCCTTTTTTGCACTGTGTGGCAATGCCTGTGAGCAGTAGTGCGGTACAAAGTTCTGCGGTGTTGTGGAATGGCTCTGTTGCCATTTTTTGATATTCTTTTGTTTGCAATATCCGAAAGGCGTATGCAAGCATATAATAAATATTTTGAATGGGTATCATTGTATGGCACTCCGCAAAATGTCATACCAATGCTGTACTTTTTCCGGTTCATCAAACCAATATTCTTTTAACAAAGGCATACACTCATATTCTACAACCGCAGACAAAAATGCCTCATCAACCGTTTGTTTTGTACAAAAATAGCTATGCCCAATCAAGAAACCATCGCCCAATGTATCATCATTTTGAATGGCAACATTTAAATCTTGTATACAATTTATCAATTTATCAAATTTTGTGTTGTGTATATTTTGCTGGTATTTTTGAAAACCAGCAGATGCAAAAGCGGGTTCTAATGTAAAAAAAGCAAATCTTCTGCGTAATGCATAATCTAACATTGCCAAACTGCGGTCGCTTGTGTTCATAGTCCCAATGATATAAACATTGTTTGGCACAGAGAAATTTTCATTTGTGTACATCAATTCCAAAGAAGTACCTCTTTTGTCACTTTCCAGGAGCATAAACAATTCTCCGAATATTTTACTCAAATTTCCACGATTGATTTCATCAATGATGAAAAAATAAGTGTTTGTGCTATCTTTTTCTGCCATTTTGCAAAAATCATAAAATACGCCTGTATGTAATGCAAATCCTGTTTCGGTGGGGCGAAATCCCATCATGAAATCTTCATAGCTATAATTTTGATGAAATTGTATCATTTTGAGGCGGTTGGTATCTTTTTTGCCCATCATGGCATATGCCAAGCGTGTGGCAACAAATGTTTTTCCGACACCTGCAGCACCTTGTAATATGATATTTTTTTTCATTTTTAATATGTGCAGCAATGCATCATATTTTTGTTCTGACAAATATACTTCCTGACAAAAATCATATTTTGTGTATTGATTTTTATTTTTTTTGAAACAAATGATTGGTTTTTTGATGTTATTTTGTGGGAATATTTTCCATATATGATTTTGTGTTGTTTTTTGCTGTTTGTTTGCATAAAGCCATGCGTGATAGGATAATTCTGCAAAAGAATGGTAATCATAATTTTGATTTTGCATCATATCCAAGCTCAAATCACAAATCCATAGATATTGTTCGCCAGATGGTATTTGTTTGAGACCGTCTATGGCAGCAATAAAATTTTGTGGTATATTTTTCAAATTGCATAAGAAGTTTCTATTTTGTGTATCCAGAGAAATAAAATATTGTGGGCGTATCCAATACAACCCCATTGTGATATTCCACTTGACGCCTTTTTGTTTGATGACAATGTCAAACCATTTTGCCATCTCCGCTTTATGTTTTTCTGTGGGATTGTCTGCATATTGCAATGCGGCTGAAAATGTATGCCACAAACAATCTATATCGTGTTCGCCACGTTCTCCAATAAAATCATAAAATCGAGCGTTTTGGTTGTTTAACAAAGGTATGCCATCAAAGTTTTGTGGGACTTTTGCCGTAATGTCAAATAATTTTGCAATTTGTTCTAAAATGGCAATGCGATTGACATTGGCAATCCTTCTGTTGAATAAACCAAATATGGTAAATGGGTCAATATCCTGTAATGCATTTTCTTTTTCCAATGTGGGTGTTTTGGTATGTAAATTTTGAAAAATAGATATGATTTTTTCAATCAACAAATTTCGATGATTTTTGTATTGTAATAGCTTTGTTGCAAATTCTGTGTAAAATGGTATCCAACAAAAATCTATGTGTTTCATTTGTTTGCTCCTTGCTTGATTTTTTATTGTTATTGTATCACAGCTGATAAAAAAGGTCACATATTTTCTATGTAAAAGAAAAGAAGAATTCCTTGAAAATCAAAGAATTCTCCTTTTGAAATAAGAAAATAGTTATTGTATGCCAAAATTTTCATCAGATGGTGGTATGGGATTGGCAGGCTCTGCCGGTATTGTGGTATCAGGTGGTGTTTGTGGTGTTTGTGGTGTTTGTGGTGTCACAGGTGTTTCTGGGTGATTATGCTGTGGTGTATCACCTGATGTATTTTCATTTTGTGTACCATCTGTGTCTGTTTCATCGGGTGTATTTGTTTCATCTGTTTCTGTTGTGTCTGTTTTCTCCGATGTATGGGATATGTCACAAGTTTGACTGATGTCAATATCCATACGTCCAGAAGAGATAGAGCCTGGTTTGCTCAATATTTTGGTTCCATCTACGGCAAGCACAACGGTCATTTTATCTGTTTCTGGGCAGTTTTCTCCTGCCAATTTGCCGGATTCTTTGCACACAACAAATGATTTATGTGCATCGCATACTTTGCCACCACCCTTGAAATCGGAAGCGGCAATGTCAGAACGTGTGGTATAACCATAATAGTCTTGGCCACACAATTCTGTTGCGGTATTGCCTGTCACGGCACAAACAGTCATGCCAACAATGCCATTTGGTTTTGTAAAATCTTTGTTTGGCAAATTTTCGTGTATTTGGTTCATGACATGACGCCAGATTTTCAAATGGGCACTGCCGGGGACATCCATTTGTTTTGATGTATCATATCCCATCCAAATACCTGCGGTATAGTAGGGAGTATAACCATAAAATGTCAAATCGACGTTATCATTTGTGGTACCGGTTTTACCAGCCACAGTCATACCACTTAGTCTTGCAGCACCACCTGTACCGCCTGTGATAACATCTTTCATCATATCTGTCAATAAATAAGCGGTGGTTTCTTTTAATACTCTTGTACCGACTTTGTTGCGGTTATCCAATAATACATTGCCATCGTGGTCGTATACTACACTGTAATACAGCGGTTCATAATAAGTACCGCCATTTGCGATGGTTGCATAAGCCCCTGTCATTTCCAATACAGAAACCCCTTGTGTCAAACCACCCAATGCAGTGGTTGCGGCTTTATCTTCTTCTGTGATATGTTCCAGACCGAGTTTTTTCATATATTCATAAGATGTTTCTGCACCAACCATCATAAATGTTTTGACAGCCAGTATATTCATGGAATCACGAATACCTTCTCTGACAGTCAAAGGCCCAAAAAATCTCCTTTGCCAGTTTTGGGGTGACCATGAACCATATGTCACAGGTTCGTCAATGATTACAGAGCCGGGCATCAAAATGCCTGTATCAATGGCAGGGGCATAAGATGCCAAAGGTTTCATTGCAGAACCTTGTTGCCTTAACCCTTGTGTGGCACGGTTGAATACAGAATCACCCGGTTTTTGCCCTCTGCCCCCAACAACGGCTTTGATATGTCCATTTTGTTGGTTCATGATAACCATTGCGGATTGCAATGATTTGGAAATGGTGACTTTATCCAATACCAATGTGTGGGTATCGTCTAACAATTCGTCTTTTACAGATTGCACAAAAGCATTGACCTCTGCCTCACTACCAACCGTTGTTTTGCGTTCGTAATGAGATTGGTTGGTGGATTCATCTGGATTTGTGGTATCCAACACAGAAATCAAATATGTAACGTCTAACACACCATCACTGGGCGGGAACATACTGTCATCTACAAATGTGTTGTCTAATATATTTTGCATATTGACATTCATGGTGGTATGTATTTGCAAACCGTTGTTGTAAATCATTTTATATGCTTGTGCAGAAGTGTAGCCCAATTTTGTCAAATCTTTTGCCAACTGGTCAATCATGGCTTCCACAAAATAGTTATGGTTGGCAACGCCCGTTTCTTCTTGTGTGGTATTACAAATCAAATTGCTGTAAATATCTTCTGCCAATGCGGTATCATACTCGGATTTTGTAATAAATTCTAATTCCAGCATTTTATCCAATACCAATGTTTGTCTTTTTTTATTGTTTTCCGGTTTGGTATCCGGAGCGTATATACTGGGGTTGTTGGTGATGGAAGCAATACTTGCACTTTCTGCCAATGTCAAATCGGAAACATGCTTGCCGAAATAATATTGCGATGCGGATTCCACGCCGTTCAAGCCATGGCTGAGTGCAATGGTGTTGAGATATAATTCCAATATATAATCTTTTGCAGCTTTTTTTGAACCCAGTTGGTCTTCTAAACTATCTTCCAAATTTATTGCCAAGTATTGCTCTTTGACTTTTCGGGTAATGCTTTTTTCCCGACTCAATACTTCGTTTTTGATTAGCTGTTGGGTAATGGTACTTGCCCCTTGTGAAAATTCAAAATTTTTGATATTGTGAACCATCGCACGGAATATTCCTCGTACATCAATCCCACCATGTTCATAAAAACGTTCATCTTCAATGGCAATGACTGCTTGTTGCATATGCAATGGAATTTCTGATAAATTCACATATTCTCTGTTTTCGTTACCATGCAGTTTGTCTACTTCGTTGCCTTGATCGTCATAAATAATAGAAGTATAAGACTGTGGCATGACATCAGATGTGTTTAACATTTCTGTGCCTTGCAAAATACCAAACACAGTACCAAGTCCTGCACCAACAATGGCAAAAATAATCAATACCAACACAATCAACAAAATTTTTGTAATCTTTTTTTTCGGTTTCTTTTTCTTTCTTTTCTGGTGATTATTTTGATTGTGTGTATTGGGCGGTTGCTCATTCATGGCAGCATTGCGACGGGTACGTGGGCCACCTGCGTATGGCTCTTGTCGCTGTGTATATGCACTTGGTCGTGTTCTGTGTTGAGAATCACTCATGCTGAAAAACCTCCTTTACCTGTTGATTATATCAGATTTCATAACATAGATAAAGAAAAAATATTGAGAAACAATTTCAAAATTTCTAAAATTCTATAAATTTTGCCTATTTTTCCAATCAAAAAATATTTTTTGGTATACCAAAAAAACGTATTTTCATATATTGGCAATAGTATCATATAAAAAATAAGGTCGTGGATATAGATGTTGCAACATAAACGAAAAAAACGACATCCTATCATATATTCGTTTTTGTTTTTTTTAGGGTTGTTTTTGTGTGTTTTATTGTGTACAACAATATTTGACAGTCGTTTTGCAGAAATTACAAAAGAAATTTCACATATAGAATCAAAAATTACAGCAAATCGTATCATCGATACAGCACTTTCGCAAACAATGGAAGAATTGCAAGTTTCAGCAGAAGATTTTTATATACAAGATACGATGTCACAAAAAGCAGTTACCGCAAACACAATGGCAATCAACACATTTTGCACCACATTGAGCAGTTATATTACAAAAAATATGAAAAATCTCAAAAATGAAACCATTGATATTCCATTTGGTAATTTTTTTGATGTGGATATTTTGGCAAACACAGGACCGGATATTTCGTTTTCTATGCAGCCAAAAGGTGTGGCAACTGTGGATTATGAAACGGCAATGACAACAGGTGGCATCAATCAAATTCATTTTCAAATATGGCTCGATATTGCTTTGGAAATCCAAATTGTCAATCCGTTGTATCATGAAAGCATTCCCATGCAACGAAAAATCATGTTGGTGGATACCATATTCAGTGGAGATATTCCCAATCAGTATATGCAATTTCATTCTGACAGTTTGCCTATTGACAGAAATTGAAAAATATTTTTAAATATAGTATGATAAACGAAAAAGTCGTACATGATATATTCGCATATATTTTGAATGGAGGGAAAGAATATGATTCGTACAATAAAGGATTTTTTGGAAGAAGTTGGTGGACTTTCTTTTAATAATGGTGATTTTTGGGCAGTGCGTGATAAATTCCGTGACCAAGAAATTGATGCTTTTGTCAAATGTTTTTTACCGGGTACTGAAATATTAAGAGATGGCAAAAACAATACACCTGTTGCATTAAAAGGCCTTGCAGATACAGATAAAGGTACAACCGGAACAGAAGAAATTGATTTTCATGGTTTGCAATTATATGATTTTTCAGATACCACAGGAGAATGGGTGGTTGTGACATTCCCGGATTTGGAAACATTGGAAAAACATTTGCTCAGTGAAGCAGGGTATTTGAATTTTTACAGTACACAAATGTTTGTATTTGAAGATGGTGTACACAAACCTTTTGAAATTATGT
>CAJMNV010000088.1 GCA_905214825.1 uncultured bacterium
ATAATTTTCTAATATTTTGTACTGTAGTGATGAACTTTCCACAAAACCTTTTGGTGTTACAACACCATATTTTTCCACCAAATCTTTTTCCAAGGAACCGCTATTCACACCAATACGAATGGGAATATTTTTTTGTTTTGCCATTTCCACCACTTGTTGAATACGGCTTTCTTCTCCAATATTACCCGGATTGATACGCACTTTGTCAATTCCCAGTTCCATAACTTTCAATGCCAAACGATAGTCAAAGTGAATATCTGCCACCAACGGAATATGTATTTGTTTGCGAATTTCTCCCACTGCTTCTGCCGCCTGCATATCAGGTACAGCCACACGCACCAACTCACAGCCTGCTTGTTCCAATGCATGAATTTGTGCAACCGTAGCCGCAATATCTCTGGTATCTGTATTGCACATAGACTGTATGACTATGGGATTGCCGCCGCCCATTTTCAAATTGCCAATTTGTATTGTTTCTGTTTCTGTTCTTTTCATATTTTCACTTCTTTCTATGGAATAAAAACGCTATGGTATATTTCCACAGCGTTTTGATTGGTTTATTCTTCTACAATTTGTAAATCTTCTGTTTCTTACATTTTCATAACACGATATACAATACTGGCAGATGTCAATAAAAACACAGCCATGCCTACAGTAAATGCGGTTTTCCTTTTTTCTTTTGGCATTGCAATACCTGCCAACAAGCCAAATATTGCCATACAATTTTCTATCAAAAATGTATCTAACACTGTCATTTTATTTTTCATACTGCCAGCCTCCTTCACATCATTACCGTTTTGCTATTTCATATACAAAATCAGTATCTTCTGAAAAAATAAATTGCCCTGCAATACCTTCTGTTGCAATGACTTTATGGTCATCTGTTATAAAAATGACTTCAAAATCATCGCTCTGCCGCCAAAAATCCAATCCTTTTTCCAACCCCATCACAAACAAAGCTGTAGACAATCCATCAGCCTTTGTACCATTATCGCAAACAATGGTGACAGAAATCAAACCGCTTTCTGCGGGATATCCGGTATGTGGGTCAATGATATGGTGGTATTTTTTTCCATCTTGTTCAAAATAGCGTTGGTATCCACCAGAAGTCACTGCAAATTTATCCGTAACTGTCAACAATCCCACATAATCCCCATTGCCATTATTCAATGGATTTTCCACTGCAATTTTCCAAGGTGAACCATCTGGTTTATTTCCAACGGCCGCAACATTACCACCCAATGAAATGATAGCAGAAGAAACATCTTTTTCTTTCAAAAGATTGACCACACAATCAGAAGTATATCCTTTTGCAATACCACCCAAATCCACAGCCATTTTATCTTGTTCTAGATAAGCGGTTTTATTTTCTGTATCCACTGTCACAGCATTATGATTGACCAATGGCAATAATATATCAATCTCTTGTTGTGACGGAACTTTGTGTGTTTCTTCTGTAAAGCCCCATGCTTTGACAATAGGAGATACAGTCATATCGTAACAACCATTTGTCAAAACATTGATATCATTCCCTAATTGCAACAAAGACATGGTATCATCAGATATTGCAACTGCTTCTTTTCCTGCATTTTGGTTTAATTTTGCAATATCACTGTCTTCGATTGTCACAGAAAATAGATTCTCCAATCTTCTGATTTCTTGTTCTGCATCGACTAAAATTTGTTCCCCATTTTTATCATACACAGTCAACATCATCAATGTATCCATGGCAAATGTCATTGCTTCATGTTTTTGTACATTGGCTGTATTTTTTGTTGCACAGCCACTCAACAATAACATGCAACAAGTCATCAAAAGCATTATTTTGTTCCATTTCATATTTTGTTATCTCCTTGTTATTTTCGTTCTGTTTTATTTTACATAGCACTTTGTGTTATGTCAAATGAGAATATAGGAGACACTTTCACAAATAAACTGCTTATCCATTTTGTTTGCAAACTTCTTCCAAAAATTTTCCATTTTCATAAAATAATTCACCATCTGCATAAATTTTCCCACATTTTTTCATATCGGTTATCATATCCCAATGGATTGCAGAGGTATTTTTTCCGCCTGCCTCCTGAAAACCTTCGCCGATTGCCATATGCATAGAACCACCGATTTTTTCATCAAACAATATATTTTTTGTATGTTTTTGTATGCCATAGTTTGTCCCAATCGCCACTTCTCCAAAATAACGAGAACCTGCATCTGTATCAATATAAGAAAGCAAATCTGCATTTTGTTCTGGATTTTTGCAAACCGCTTCCACAATACGTCCTTGTTCCACCGTCAAACGCACTTGTTCAAATTCATGCCCATTGATAATAGAAGGGTATGAAAATGTAATATGCCCATTTATGCCATCTTCCACAGGAGAAGTAAATATTTCACCATCTGGAAAGTTTTCTTTTCCGCAACAATTTATCCATTTTCTTCCTGTTACATTCACATAAATATCTGTATCCACAGAAACAATATGTAATTCTTTTTTTGTATTCAAATAATTGATCCATTTTTGTTGTTGTTGTGCAATTTCTTTCCATTTTGAAACAGGGTCATCTTCATACAAATATCCTGCGGCATATACAAAATCTTCATATTCTTCTAAGCTCATGCCTGCATTTTGTGCATCACCATTTGTTGGAAATTGTGTCCCACACCAACGTAACGCTCCGCTTGCAGTACGATCAGAATACAATTTTCTGTTTTCTTTATTTGCCAATCGTCTTGCCTTTAAGCGTTGTGCTGGTATCGACTGCATGGTTTTGACATTATCACTCCCCCATGCACTAATCCAAACATCTGATGCTGCACAAGCACCAAAACGAATGTTTGGTTGTGCATATTGTACCTCTGTACCATTGCAAAGCAGCTGTCTATCAATATCTGGCACATCTACATAATATTCTATAAAAGCCCCTTTTTTGACAGCTGCTCTTGCCACTGCTTTCAAAAAAGGCAATGCACAATCTTCACCAGAAATTGCGACTTTATCGCCCGCTTTCACATTGGTCGCATAATTGACCAATACATCTGCCAATTTTTCCAAACGTATATCTTTCATATCATCCACCTCATTTAATCACACATTGACACATTTTCATAGTATTTAATGCATCTGCATGACTTTCTGGTGTCACCCCAGCACAACACGCACTGTCTACAATGATTTTTGTTTCTGGCAATTTTGCTTTCAAAAGCAACGCATTGGACACCACACAAATATCTGTGCAAAGCCCAACCAATTCAATCTCAACATCATCTTGTCCCATGGTTTCAAAATACAGCATATCTGCCAAATGTTGAGAGCCAAAATTTGGCTTGTTCACCACAACTGCACCTTCCAATGCTTTTGCAATTTTTTCTGGAAATTGCCAACCTTCTGTATTTTCTACACAATGCACCACAGGTAAAAATTTTCCTTCTTGTGTTTCCAAATAATTAGGTTGATGGGTATCTCTTGTGGCATAAATACAATCTTTTGGATAAGATTTGATTTTTTCCACAACATTATCCACAATCGCCTCTGCCTCTTTGGAACCCAATGTACCATCAATAAAATCATTTTGCATATCTATCACAACCAATAATTTTTTCATAACTGTAAACCCCTTTCTGTTTTTTATTTTATCATGCCAATGTACTGCTTTCAACCTTTCTGCATCATATTTTACCATACAAAATAAAAACAAAAACCACATTTTTCAAATATTCTTTTTATATGATATTTTCCACTTTTATGCTTTGCTTGACACAAAACAAATCTTGGTTATAATACAATATAGAACTTTATGCTACATTTTAATATACACTTTTTATAGATATAAAAACAATATAAAAATCAATATAATATTATTTCATTTCAAAGACTTTTGTGGTATATTCATAGCAACAAATGCATTTTGAAAAAGTTGTAAACGTGAAAGGAAAGCAAAGCTATGTTTTTCAAAGAAAAGGCTTTCTCATCAAGCCATATTATTATGGCAGGATTTGGCGGCATGATATTGTTTGGCACAATATTATTGATGTTGCCCATATCTTCACAAGATGGGACAGTGACGGGTTTTTTAGATGCTTTATTTACTGCCACATCGGCAACTTGTGTAACAGGACTCATTGTGTTCGACACAGCCACACATTGGAGTATGTTTGGACAATTTGTCATTTTATTATTGATACAAGTAGGCGGTATGGGCGTTGTCACCATGGCGATTGCCATTGTCATTTGCACAGGTAGGCGTATTGGGTTAAAGCATCGCTGTTTGATGCAGGAGTCTATTGCTGCCCCACAAGTGGGTGGTGTTGTGCGTTTGACAGGCTTTATATTTCGGACAACCATTTTGATAGAAAGCATTGGGGCAATATTACTTTCTTTTGTATTTTGTCCACAAATGGGTTTTTTGAAAGGTATTTGGTATAGTGTATTTCATTCCATTTCTGCATTTTGCAACGCAGGGTTTGACTTAATGGGTGTGCAAGCACCGTTTTCTTCATTGGTAAGTTATGCAGACCATACACTCATAAACATTGTCATCACCAGTTTGATTATTGTTGGTGGCATCGGCTTTTTCGTTTGGGACGATATTCGCACACATACATGGCATTTTCGAGAATATCGCCTGCATACAAAATTGGTTTTGATTACCACTTGCCTTTTATTGCTATTGCCATTTTTATTATTTTGGGGTTTGGAATTTGGAAATGATGTTTGGGGATTTTCTTCTATAAAAGAACGTGTACTGGCATCATGGTTTCATGCAGTTTCCCCTCGTACTGCCGGATTTAACACTGTGGATTTGACAAAACTGAGTGAACCTGCATTATTTTTTACAATCATTTTGATGATTATTGGTGGTTCTTCTGGCTCTACTGCTGGTGGTATCAAAACAACCACCATTGCAACATTATTTTTATGTATTCGTGCTGTATTTGCCAATCGCAGCAATATACAATGTTTTGGCAGAAGATTTCCCATAGAAATATTAAGACGAGCCGTTACAATATTTACATTGTATCTTTTGTTTTTTTTGACAGGTGGTATTGCCATTTGTGCAATAGAAAATATTCCGCTTTTGACTGCATTATTTGAAACAGCATCTGCCATTGGTACAGTTGGGCTATCGTTGGGCATTACGCCAAATTTATCCACGCTTTCTCATATGATATTGATATTATTGATGTTTTTTGGTCGTGTTGGTGGTTTGACATTGATTTACATTGTATCAAACACCCATGCACCAGAAGTTTCACAACATCCACAAGAAAGTATCACCATTGGCTAAAACATTTTTGGAGGAAAATATGAAATCAATATTACTAATCGGTTTGGGACGTTTCGGCAAACACATTGCCTATAAATTACATGAAATGCATTATGAAGTGTTGGCAATCGACACAGACGAAGAACGTGTGAATGAAGTGTTGCCTTATGTAACAAATGCCCAAATCGGCGATGGTACCAATGAGCATTTTATTGCGTCTTTGGGCGTACGCAACTTTGATTTGTGTATTGTTGCCATTGGTGATGAATTTTTAAGCACATTGGAAGCCACTTCTTTGTTAAAAGAACATAGGGCAAAATTCGTTGTTGCTCGTGCAAGCCGTGACGCACATGTCAAATTTCTGTTGCGTAATGGTGCAGATGATGTTGTCTATCCTGAAAAACAAATGGCATCTTGGACAGCTGTGCGATACACATCACAACACGTTTTTGATTATATCGAATTGAGCCAAAACTGTGCAGTATATGAAACACATTTGCCAATAAACTGGATTGGCAAAACCATATTGGAATTAAATGTACGCCAACAATTTCATATCAACATACTAGCAATCAAGCACATGGACGATTGGGAACCACTTCCCAAACCCACACACGTTTTCCAACAAGGAGAAACACTTTTGATTATGGGCGACCATAAAAATATAGAAAAATTATTGGGCAGAAAATAAAAAAACGACCGAAAATCATCATTTTCGGTCGTTTTTCTTTATTTTACAATACCATGTTCCATCAAAAATGTCACCCATTGCCCATAGCAAGCCCCCTTCAAATGTACATTGTCAAATGTATATTCTTTTGACAAGTTTCCCTTTCCATCTGCATACACCTCATTGACATCAATGTAAAAAATATTGCGGTTATCTGCCAATGTTGCAATATTTTTATTTCTTTGTTGAATATTCTGGTTGTTGATATAGGCATCATTTTGTGAGCGTTCTTCTGTGACATACATAATGCCTTGCAAAAATATAACAGCATTTGGTTGTAATTGCTGTATCCGTTCCACCGTTGTGCGGTATGCTTGTAAAAAACGTTCTTGTGTACCGGTTCCCAGCTCATTGATACCCACCATCAAATAAACTTTCCCAAATTGTTTTTCTTGCAACGCCTGTTCAATGGTTCCCATACTGCCATTGGATAATTTTGCAACTGGTTTTTCAAACAAAGAGTAAATCGTCAAGCCAACTTCTGCATAATATGTGGATTGGTCTAATCCAGAATAATCCGACATACCCACCATACGAGAATCACCAATAAATACCGCATCATCAAAATAGCTTTTATCCACTGTTTGGAATTTGCGTTCTGGTTCTTCTGCGGCATTTGCCGATTCTGTATGCACAATAAACTGCCATGCTGGCAAATCTTGTGCCATACCATCACGCACATCTTCTACTTTTTGACATGCATATACAATCCCCGGTTTTATAGCATCTTGTTTTGCAGAGGGATTTTCTATTCTGATGGATTGTCCGTAAGCTTCCACGCAAACAATAGATAACAACAATGGTATCAATATGGGATATTTGCTTTTTTTCATTCCTCATCACCTCAAAAACGAAAATACATAAATGGATTTTCCAAACCCATTGCCAATTCATAAACAGAAACCCAAAATATCACAAGCAACAACAGTACACAAATCCCTTTTTTACAGTTTGCCCGCAACCAGCGTTCTCCATACGGAAATGCAAAAAATATACCTGCCAACAAAAATGGTGCATACATTTTGCCATATTTGATATAATCCCCTGCGGCAATCTGTACCCCTTGTTGTCCAAACAATCTCAGAAAACACTGCACAATATCCGTCATATCTGTTAATGAAAAAAACACCCATGACAACGGAATAACCAACAATATGTATCCATGTCCCAACACAGGAAAACGCTCTAATATACGTCGTAACCCAATTTTTTCCAGTACAATCCAAAATAACAAATAAAATCCCCACAAAAGAAAATTCAAGTGCATACCATGCCATACGGCTGTCAAAATCCAAACGATTGTCAAATTGTATATGGTACGCATCAAACCTTTTTGGCTTCCGCCCAACGGAATATAAATATAATCCCGAAACCAACTACCCAGCGTCATATGCCATCTACGATAAAATTCTGACACACTTTTGGAAAGATATGGGCTGTCAAAGTTTTCCGGCAATGTATACCCCAACATTTTTGCAATACCAATCGCCATCAAAGAATATCCTTGAAAGTCAAAGTACAACTGTAAGCTGTATCCTGCCAAACCCAACCAAGCCAAAGGTGTCGATATGCTTTCAAAACCAATCGTTTGTACTTGATACCATAACCCTGCCAACTGGTTTGCCAAAAGCACTTTATACCCCAAACCAACAATAAAACACACAACACCACTTTCTAAATTTGCCCATACACAATTTGTTTTTTCTCCTAAAATTTGTATGGTACGTATTTCCATATCTTCCATTCTTGCAATCGGCCCCGATAACAGTTTTGGAAAAAACAATAGATATGCCATCATATCCAAAATACCTTTTCCATACACCTGTTTGCGATAGCAATCAAACAATAAAGATATGGCTGTAAAAACAACAAAACTAATCCCTGGCATCAAATGATTTGACATTTTATTCCAAATCAAAACGCCCACAAACACACTCACCCACAATACCAAAGGTGGTTTGCCCCATTTTCGTACACAAAATGCTCCCCACGTTGCCAATATTGTCAAACCCAATAAAGCTGGCAACCATTCTATATAAGAAATTCCATAAAAGAAAATACTACCAAATATCAAAACCGTTATTTTTCCATAATATGGACGCACTATAAAATAAATGCATAAAAAAAGCGGTAAAAACCATATCATAAACGGAATTGTTCCAAAATCCAAATCCATACCTCCTTACATGATTTTTATTTTGTAATAATTTCAAAAAAATTCGACATCTGTATAAAAATCAGATATCGAACCCTTCCCGCTATCATAAAATGCTTTCTTATTATACGGCACAATACACGTAGATACAAGCATATCTGTCGGATTATGTCTTTTTTTCTGTTTTATACAAAACAACCTATGTTTCTGTGTAATAACACTGTTCTTTTTATATAGAAATATTGGAAAATAACGGTATCTTACAATGTTTTTATTCCCAACACTTCACAAAATTTATTTTTTGTG
>CAJMNV010000089.1 GCA_905214825.1 uncultured bacterium
TTGTAACAGCGTCAGAAACGGCTGTTTTGACATCTGTTAATTGTGCAACCGTTGGGTTTTTCTGTGCAAAGAATCCAGCAGTCACCAAACGTGCAAAACTTTCGTTTTCTGAAATGGCATCAAAAAACATTTTGATTTGATTTTTCATACCATTTCCCCCTTTCTCAAATATGAAATTGCTTGTTCTTCTGTTTCAAATATTGGAAATAGTTGGTCTAAAGCGGATAAATGAAAAATTTCTTTGATGCGTTCCCCCGCACCAAAAACGGCAATTTTTCCATGTAATCTTTGTACCAATTTATATCTACCAATCAAAACACCTATGCCAGAACTATCCATAAATGATACTTTTGAAAAACAAAATAAAATATGTTTGCCTCGTATTTTTTCTAATGTATCATCTACAACACTTCTTAATTTTTGACAAGTGTGATGGTCAATATCACCTTCCATTGTGACAATTAAAATATTATCTCTTTTTCTACATTCTATATTCATAAAATGCCTCCTTTCTTTCTTACACTATACCTGATTTTTCATACATTGTTTTATATTTCGTATTGCAAATTTTTTCTTGTCCATGGAAAAAAGGACAAAGTAAAACACACTTAGACACGCACAGACAATAAATGTCCTGCATAGAATAAATCAATCCCCTTTGTAGGAGTGAGGCTATGCTTTTATCCTGTTTGATTTGTTTTTTATTTGGTTTTTATTATAATGGTTCTTTTCCAAAACCATTATCAAAAGAGGAAGAAGAAAAGTACCTATCACTGTTAAAAAGTAAGAATCAAAAAGAAAGAAAATCTGCAACAGACGCTTTGGTTGTGCATAACTTACGTTTGGTTGCACATATTGCCAAAAAATACAGCATCGCAAAAGACAATGAAGAACTAATTTCCATTGGCACAGTCGGACTGATGAAAGCCATACAAACATATAATCCAGAAAAGAACATACGCCTTGCTTCTTATGCGGCAAGATGTATTGAAAATGAAATTTTAATGCATTTACGAGCCGTAAAAAAAATACAACATGAAATGTCATTATATGAACCCATTGGAACGGATAGAGATGGAAATGAAATTGTGATATTGGACATCATCAATGCGGATATACCAGATTTTGCAGATGGTTTGGAATTTTCCATACAATCCCATAAAATGCGATACTCCATACAAACGCTATTGACAAAACGAGAACAAACCGTTATTTGTTTGCATTATGGACTTGGCAAATACCCACCTTTGACACAACAAGAAATTGCAGAAAAACTTGGTATTTCTCGTTCTTATGTTTCCAGAATAGAAAAAAAAGCATTGCAAAAACTGCACAATGCTTTACTTTCCTAAACAGGGCGGTTGCCCTGATACATATGTTATTCTTTTTCTGAAAAATGTTTTGCTTCTGCGATAATTTTCAACTGATTTTTCAATATCATAATTTCTTTTTCATCAAAACACTTTAACACTTCTTCATTCACTTCATCAATGATTTTTGAAATTGGTGCTTCCAATGCTCTTCCCTTTTCTGTAGGTACTACTCGCACCTCTCGTCTATCTTCTTTATTGATGACACGGTCAATCAATCCTTTTTTCTGCATTCTGTCTAAAACGCCAGAAATGGTTGATGTTTCTAAACAAAGAACTTCAGAAATCTGTTTTGGTGTTGCAAATTCCCTTTGCCACAAACAACTCAAAACACCATATTGTGATGGTGTCACATCATAATCTGCTAATTTTCCGTTTAAGTATTGAAACACAGTATGTTGGGCTGTTGTTAAGAGATAGTTGATACATTGTGTTAATTCCATAATTTTAACCTTTTCCTTTTCTAATATCATGCTATAAATAACACTGCTTGCAAACCAAATTGCATATTAAGTATTTGATGTGAATTTTCGCATCATATCAAATGCCTGTACAGGTTGTGAAAATTTCATTTTCAACCTTTCTTGTGGATGTGGGGCTGTGGATACTGTCTCTCCCGCTTCGTTATACAGTTCTGTCACAATCATAGAAAAAGATTTTCCTTTTGCAGGCATCACTTCAATTTCATCACCAACAGAAAATTTGTTTCTTTGTTCTATCCATGCAAAACCATCTGCATCACTGTCCTGTTGCACCACACCAATAAAATCATAGTCACGAATATAAGAATTATTGGTATACACTTGTTGGTCGCCATCAGGCTTACCATAATAAAATGCAGTTGTATATTCTCTATGGCTTGCTTTTGACACCTCTTCCAAATATATAGGTAAATTCTTTTCATATAATGCAGGGTCTGTAAAATAGTCATCTATGGCTTGTCTATATGCCTTAATCACTGTACCTACATAAAATGGTGTTTTCATTCTACCTTCTATTTTTAAACTTACCACGCCAGCATCTACCAAATCTGGAATATGGTCAATCATACATAAATCTTTGGAATTATAAATATAAGTGCCTCTTTCATTCTCTTCCACAGGCATATATTCACCAGGTCTTGTTTCTTCTACCAAATGATATTTCCAACGACAAGGGTGTGCACAAGCCCCTTTATTTGCATCTCTGCCACTCAAATAATTGCTCAATAAGCATCTTCCGGAATAAGAAATACACATTGCACCATGTACAAATGCCTCAATTTCCATATCTTCCGGTATTTTCTCACGGATTTCTTTGATTTCTTTTATAGACAGTTCACGTGCAACTACCACACGTCGTGCCCCTAACTGATACCACATTTTTGCACTTTGGTAATTGGTATTGTTTGCTTGTGTGGAAATATGAATTTCTAAATTGGGGGCAGCTTCTTTTGCAACAGAAAACACGCCCAAATCAGAAACCAAAACAGCATCTGCCCCCAATGCTTCAATTTCTTTGAAATATTCTGCCATACCTTCAAAGTCTGCATTGTGTGCATAAATATTTGCAGTAACATATACCTTTGCCCCATGTGCATGTGCAAATTGAATACCTTCTGCCATTTTTTCTTTATCAAAATTTTTTGCTTTGGCACGTAAGCTATATGCTTCTCCACCAATATAAACAGCATCTGCACCATATAATATTGCGATTTTTAATTTTTCCAAATCTCCAGCAGGTGCTAACAATTCAGGTTTTATTTTATTTTGCATTTTTATTTGCTCCTTCTTCTTGTACAATTTCTTTTTTCTTGTAACAAAGTGCCATACCATCACCAATGGGAATAATAGATGTTTCTAATGCTTCATGATGTGTAATATCCCATAGAAAATTACGCAAACGTTTGTGTATGGTACGCTGTCTTCTGGGCACGCTAAATCTGGTTTGTGCAATCGTGCCGCCTTGCAATACATCATCTACAATCAAAATACCACCCACAGGCAGTAAACGCAAACAATGTGGTAAAAAATTACCATATTGCCCTTTTGCTGCATCTAAAAATATCACATCATAAGGCCCTTGTAGAGTTGGCAAAATATCTGCCGCATCACCTTCTAATATCGTGATTTTATTTTCTAATCCCATACGTTTCATATTTTCTCTGGCATCTTTGAGCATCACTTCAAAACGGTCAATGGTTGTCACAGTACCATTTTCTGGCAGATACTGACACATCAATCCTGCAGAAAATCCAACAGCAGTACCAATTTCTAAAATATGCTTTGGTTTTTTCATTTGCAAAAGCACGCTCAACAATCTTGCCGTTTCCAATGGGATAATTGGTACTTCTGCGGCGATTGCTTCTTTTTGTATTTCTCCTAAAACGCCGTCATACATGGGTTGTACGGTTCTTAAATACGCATTCATCGTATCATCTGTTACATAATTCATAAAAAGAGTTCTCCTTGTCTTTACTGTGTCAAACTTGCTTTATATTTTTCTTTTGCTGCCAAAAATTCTTCATTGGTTTTGCAGAATACATGATTTGATTTTCCTTCTGCTTCTACAACATAATACAAATATTCATTTTTTTCAGGATATAATGCCGCTTTGAAAGACGCTTCACCCGGATTTGCAATAGGGCCCAGTGGCAAGCCTTTATTCATACGAGTATTATAAGGAGAATCTGTTTCCAAATCTTCTTTTGTCAATTCGTCGCCTGTTTTACCCACAGCGTATAATACGGTTGCATCAATACCCAATGACATATTTTGTTGTAAGCGGTTATATATCACACCTGATGCTCTGGCACGTTCTTCATCTAATGAAATTTCTTTTTCTATCATAGATGCAATTCGAACAATTTCATCTAATGTATACCCACTGGTCGCCACAGCATCTTGATATGCGGTCGTGTACATTTGCTCAAATCTATCCAACATCATAACAATCAAATCATGTGCAGTTGTTTCTTTTGTCAAAAAGTAAGTATCTGGAAATAAATACCCTTCTAAGCGATACTCTCTTTTTGGTAAATCTTTCAAAAATGTATGCGGAAATGTCCCATTGTTGACTTCATCTATAAAAGCATCAGCCGTACAAATCCCCTTTTCTTCCGCTCGTTGTGCAATTTGTTTTACGGTAAATCCTTCCGGTATGGTGATTTTGTTTTCATTTTGCACAGAACCCGTCTGCAATAATGCCATAATTTGTGCATTTGTCATACCAGTATCCACATCATAAGTCCCTTGTTGATATGTTCCGTCATAACCATTGAGTTTGCTACTCAAACGGAATGTGATTGTACTGGAAATCAAATCATTTTCTTTTAATATTTTCGCAATATCCGTAGTACTTGCACCAGCAGGTACTGTAATCGAAACAGTTTTTCCTGTTAAATTTTCTTCACTGCCATCTGTCATCATCAGCCCTTTGGCAAATCGAAAACAGATAAAACAAACCAACACTGCAATGAAAAGAAATAATATTGCCTTAAACCCCTTTGTCATTTTTCTTTTCCTCTTTCTTTTTGTTTTTTTGTGACTCGGTCTATCTGTCGATGTTTGTCTTTGCGTTGTTTGTGCTATTTGGTTTTGTTGTGTATTTTCCTTCTTTTTTTCTCTTATTTTCGTTGGGTACTGTGTTTTTGTTAAAACTTCCTCTTCTGTTTTATTGTAATATTTTGGTATTTTGGTATGTACCAATTCTGCTTCTTTTTGTACCAATTCCGTATGTTCATTTACCACAGGCATTGATTTTTTTCTATTTTGTCCATAATACATAGTATCACTGCGGTCACGTCTTGGAAAATATGTTGTCTGGAATGTTTCTTCTTTTTGTGCATGTCTCTTTTGTCGCTCAGACGACATATTTTCTGACTGTTGTTCTTCTTGTAAGTCATTTTTTTCTTCCATAAAAGCAGTGCCTCCTTCAATTTTTGACTTAAATTGATTTTATTATACAGTTTTCTTGCTTTTCATACAACCTTTTCTTGCAATAACCATTCTTTTGTAAAAAAATTTTTCATATTTCTTAATCATATTGCAGAAAAATGCATACCTGTTATAATGGATACAGATTGTTCTAAGGAGGAATTTGATATGTATTATGCAGATTGTATTGCTTATTTGGAGCAAGAAACACAAGTTGGTACCATACCCACATTAGAACGTATGAAAACACTATTATCTCTTATGGGAAATCCACAAAAAAATTTACGTTGTATTCATGTAGCAGGTACCAATGGAAAAGGCTCTGCTGTTGCAATGCTTTCTTCCATACTGCAAGAAAATGGCTATCGTGTTGGCATGTATACATCACCACATTTATTATGTTATAATGAAAGAATACAAATCAATCATAATCCCATATCCAATATAGACTTTGCAAAATATATCACACAAATCAAGAACGATTGTGCCAAAATGGCAGACTCCCCCACATTGTTTGAAATTTTAACAGCGGCCGCATTTGCTTATTTTGCCGATTGTTGTGTTGATATTGTGGTATTAGAAGTTGGTTTGGGTGGTCGATATGATGCCACAAACACCATCGTGCAACCATTGCTCAGTTTGATTATGTCTGTTAGCATAGACCATACAGCTTTTTTGGGAAATACCATTTCAGAAATCGCATATGAAAAATGTGGCATCATCAAGAAACAGTGTCCCATTTTATTATATCCACAACAACCAGTGGTATATCATATAGCAAAAGAAATTGCACAAACAGTATCTGCCCCATTTTATTGTGAAATGGAAAATAGTATTTGCATACATCGTACAGAAATTGGACAAACTATTTTTTCAGTGAAAAATGATTTGATTTGCTATGAAAATATCAAGTTGCCTTTGGTTGGTACATATCAAATACAAAATTGTATCACTGTATTAAATGCCTGTGCTGTGTTGCAAAAATATGGACTATCTCTTTCAAAATCTTTGATTTTACAAGGCATTGCCAAAACAAAATGGATAGGCAGAATGGAATTTATACAACAAAAGCCTTTACTTTTATTAGATGGTGCACATAATATAGATGGTATCACAAAGTTAGCCGAAACACTGCCACTCTATACACAAAATAAAAAAATCACACTGCTTTTGGGTATTTTACAGGATAAGGCATTTGAAGCAATGATTGAAAAAATATTGCCTTTGGTACATCAAACAGTATGTACCGAAACAGGAAATCATCGGAAAACCGATGTTTCCATATTACAAAATATCACAGCAAAATATCAAAAACCAGTTTTTGCAGAACCAGATGTGGAAAAAGCATTTTTACTTGCAAAACAAATTACAAAAGAGCAAGACATGATATTGTGTTGCGGTTCTTTATATTTAATTGGTGAAATCCATAGCATATTACAAAAAGATAAGGAGAATATATCATTATGATTGATTTTCAAACAGAATTACAAAAATATAAACCCGTATCCGAAATAAGCGATATGGAAGATACATTACAACATACACAAATGCAAGATTTATTGGATATTTTACAACATATTGCCAATGACAAAAATCATAAAAAAACAAATATAAAATCAGAATAAAAGGAGTCGATTATAGATGAAATGCCCAAATTGTGGGAAAAATGTTTCATCAGGTTATATTTGCCCATTTTGTAAAGCAGATATTTTCATATTCCAAAAAATGAAAAATGCTTCTATTCGTTGTTATAACGAAGGGCTGCAAGCAGCAAATGATAAAAATTTATCGCAGGCAATTACAATATTAGAACAAAGTGTATTATTCGATAAAAATAATATGGACGCTAGAAATTTGTTGGGCTTGCTATATTTTGAAGTCGGTCATATTGCCGATGCTTTAGAACATTGGATTATCAGTACGTCTTTACAGCCAAAAAATAATTTTGCTACAAAATATATCAATATATTGCAAAAAAACTCTCGTTTAATGGAAAAATACAATGATGCTGTAAAATATTACAACCAAGCATTGCATTATCTCAAACAAGGTAGTGATGACATTGCTATCATTCGCTTAAAAAAAGCATTGGATTTAAACCCAAATTTCTTAGATGCTTGCAATCTGATGACATTTTGTTGCCTTTTGGAAGAAAATGAAAAACGTGCTAGACATTTCATTGAAACAGTATTGCAAAAAGATGCCAATAACCCGTTTGCTTTGCGTTATTTACAAGAAATACAACAAAATGACCATTGTAGTACATTTTTCCTGAAAAAAAGAAATACACAAACAAAAAAAACACCATCTGCGGTTTCTGATAAAAAAACAGATAGCCCACCTCCAATGCCACGTTATAAACGAGGTGAAAAAAGAAATTTTCGTTTATTGGAACAACGTGATTTTATCTCCTTTGGATTGGGTGTTTTTGCCACTACGGTTATAATTTTTACACTAATTGTTCCATCTCTCCATGCACAGCAACAACAAACCATTGATACATTGCAAGCAAAATTAGAAGGTTTTCAAGGTAGTACCAATATGACACCAGAAGAAGTGGCTTCCATGAGAGAACAGTTCAATTCTTTGAAAACAGAAAATAAACAACTGCGTAGCGAAGAAACAAAACAGGCAAATTTAGAGCTTTTGGAAACGGCAATCTCACAAGCCACAGACCAAAAATTTGAAGAATGTGTTGTTACGTTAGATGCTATCAATACATTAGGATTTTCAGAAGAAGATACAAAAAAATATGAAGATTTGAAACAAACCGTTTATCCAAAAGCTGCTGAAATATTTTATAATAAAGGGAAAAATGAATTTTTGAATAATCGTTTTACAGAAGCAAAAACGCATTTGGAAAATTGCATAAAATTTATCACACAATAAGATTTTGCAGATGATGTTTATTTCTATCTTGCTAAAATTGCAGAACAAGAACAAGATATACAAAAAGCAAAAACATATTATGAGAAAATACAAAAAGAATTTCCCAACTCCAATCAAATGGAAAATATAAAACTAGCACTGCAACAAATACAAGAATAAATATAAGCAGGAAATCAATCTA
>CAJMNV010000090.1 GCA_905214825.1 uncultured bacterium
CTCCTGCCATTTTTTTTTCCTTTATCATACAGCCGTCCACACCGCAAAGCCCAACTGCTTTACCACCCAACTGCCCAATCAAACCCACCAAATCTTTGTTTGTTTTGCCAGCCAACACCATTTGTACCACTTCTGCTGTTGCTTTATCTGTGTAACGCAAACCGTCTACAAAATGAGAAGAAATTTGCAAACGTTTAAGCATATCTGTAATTTCCGGACCACCACCATGTATCAATACCACATGGATACCCACCAAAGAAAGCAAAACAATATCACTCATCACTGCTTTTTTCAAATCTGGGTGTATCATAGCATTCCCACCATATTTGATTACAACGGTTTTGCCATAATATTTTTGTATATAAGGCAATGCCGCAGTCAATACATTTGCCTTGATATTGTTGCCATCTTTCATTGTTACAACCTCCTTATGTTCTATAATCGCCATTTATTTTCACATAATCATATGTCAAATCACAACCCCAAGCCGTTGCCTCTGCTTTTCCTTGTTTCATATCAATATCAATGACAACCGTTTGTTTTTCCAATATACTTTTTGCTTGTTGTTCCGAAAAAGGTATCCCTGCACCGTTTTGACATACTGCAACACTATCTGTTCCAGAAGAAAGCGTGACATCAATAGTATCCACCCCAAAATCTCCTTGTGTGTAACCAATGGCACAAAGTATCCGCCCCCAGTTGGCATCTGCTCCAAACATCGCCGCTTTTGTCAAACTAGATGTAATCACAGATTTTGCAATATCTTTTGCAAGTTGTGTATCTGGTGCATTTTGTACATGACATTCGATAAGTTTTGTTGCCCCCTCGCCATCGCCTGCAATTTGTTTTGATAATACAATACAAATTTGTTTCAAAGCATTTGCAAAAATAGAAAAATCATCATTTTCACAATCAATCAATGCATTTTCTGCCAAACCATTTGCCATAATGCTTACCATATCGTTTGTAGAAGTATCTCCATCTACACTAATCATATTAAAAGAATCATCCACAGCCAATTTCAACGCTTTTTGCAACAATGTTGCAGTAATATTACAATCTGTTGTCAAAAATCCCAACATGGTTGCCATATTTGGGTGTATCATACCACTACCTTTTGCCATTGCACCAATGGTAACCGTTTTTCCACCGATTTCTATGGTACAAACTGCTTGCTTTGGTTGCGTATCTGTTGTCATAATTGCTTCTGCAGCTGCCATATTGCCCGATTGGCTGATTTCTTTTACCAAAAGTGGTATTCCTTTTTCTATGGGAGCAATATCCAATGTCATACCAATCACACCCGTAGATGCTACAATCACATCTTTTGCCTCAATACCTAATGCTTTGGCTGTCATATCACACATCATTTGTGCTTTTTGCACACCATCTGCATTGCAAGTGTTTGCATTGCCACTGTTACAAATCATTGCTTGTGCTTTGCCATTGGCAATATTTTGTTTGGTTACAGTAATGGGAGCACCATACACTTTATTTTGTGTATACACCGCTGCCGCTTGACAAACGGTTTCGCTATATATGATTGCCAAATCTTTTTTTGACTGTTTATTGCGAATACCACAATGTATACCTGCTGCCAAAAATCCTTTTGGTGCTGTTACACCACCATTATTTTGTATCATCATTTTCCGCCCTTTCTATATCAAACCTGTCGTTTCGTCCAATCCCAATACAATATTCATATTTTGCACCGCCGCCCCCGATGCCCCTTTTCCCAAATTATCAAATACGGCTGTCAACGTCATTCTATCGTCATTGCCTGCCAAATATAAATGTAAATTATTTTGATTTGCCAATGCATTTGCAGGCAAAAACCCTTCTTCGATTTCAGAAACAGTTATCAAAGGTTGTGATTGATAATGTGTCTGTAATATTTCTAAAATATCTGCTTTTTTATATTTTTTTAAAAATAATTGACAATGCAATGGAATAAAAGTTGCCATACCACAATGATAATCCCCAACAATCGGTAAAAATATGGGTGGATTTGCAATGCCTGTGATTTTTTGCATTTCTGGCAGATGCTTATGCATTTGTGACAATGCATATTGTCTGGGGCTGTCATACGCATTGTTTCGTTGTTTATTTTCATATTCTGCAATCATACTTTTTCCACCACCGCTATATCCTGTCAAACTAAATGCTGTAAAAGGATAATTTTCTGATAACACATCTGCTTGCACCAAAGGATATACTCCTGCAATAAATCCAGTTGCATGACACCCCGGATTTGCAATCCGTTTTGATGTAGCGATGGCTTGTTTTTGCGACGCTGACAATTCCGGAAAACCATATGTCCAACCTGTCGCTGTTCTGTGAGCCGTGCTGGCATCAATGATACAAGTATTTGGATTTTCTACCCACTGTACTGCTTGTTTTGCTGCTTCATCTGGTAAGCATAAAAAAACCACATCTGCCGTATTTAACAAGCGTTTTCTTTCTGTTTCATCTTTTCTTTTTTGTTCATCTATATATAAAAGTGTAATTTCTGTATGTTGTTGCAATCTTTGTTGTAGTTGTAATCCTGTTGTACCTGCTTGTCCATCAATATACACACGATATTTCATGCCATCGCCTCCGTTCCTTTTTGTATTATTATAAGCAATATTCACAAAAAGTCAATAAAAATACAATAATTTATACATTTTTGTGTATTTGTTTTATTTTTTTTTAAAAATCATATTGTAATTACACTATTTCAAATAAACAAAGCATTTTATCCGTATACAAAAATCTGTTTTTTAGCATAAATTATTCAAAAAAATTTTTTGACAATATGTTTTTATACACAATATAAACAAATTATGCATTTATGAAACAATATATTCATTTTTACTAATAAATAATATACATATATTTGATAAACACATTGCAACCAAAATCAAAATGCTTTATAATCTTGCCAAATCTCACAGAAAGGAAACCAAAAATATGAAAACATGGATACTTGCATCAAATTCTCCTCGACGCAAAGCGTTATTAGATATGCTTTGCATACCATTTACCATACAAGTCAGTGATGTAGACGAAAGGGCATTGGAACAACATTATCATACGCATACCCCCATACAAAAAGCGGCATACACTGCACAAGCAAAAGCATTGGCAGTTTCAAAAACTGCTCCAAAAAATAGCATTGTGGTTGCCGCAGATACCATTGTTGCACTCCAAAATGAAGTTTTACACAAACCAAAAAATACAGATGATGCATTTCAAATATTATCCAAATTATCAAGCAACACACACACAGTATATACGGGATTATCATTGGTGATTACCAATGCAGACGGGGAACAAAATGTTTTAACCGATGTCAGCCAAACCAATGTCACATTTCGCATGCTGACAGAACCAGAAATCAAAGCATACATTGCCACAGGTGAACCTATGGACAAAGCAGGAGCTTATGGTATACAAGGCAAAGGAGCTTTGTTTGTGGAAAAAATAGAAGGGGATTATTATACTGTTATGGGGTTGCCTTTGGTGTTGTTGCATGATATGTTAAAACCTTATGGCATCACATTCTATGATTTTTGGAATAGATAAACAAAAAGAGCAAAAGGCTAAGCCTTTCGCTCTTTTTGTTTTGTCCTAATTGGAACAAAATTTGATATAAGGGTATTTTATCCAAAAATTTCGTTAAATGCTTTTTTCTGTAATACAGCGTCTGTCATATCTTTCATTTTTGACATATCACCAATCAATATTACACCACACAATGCATTATTCAAGAAATAATATTTTTCCAATGTCAATTTCTTATCATCACGGATTTCCATTGTTTTGTATGTTGCGTCTTGTTTTATGCCAATATCACCAATGGAGTAAACAGAAGTATGCATTGCTGCCATTGTCATACCTTGTGTTTGTGGCATATAAGGCTGGCTGTCGCCAACTGCATTTGCACCTGCAACACGACCCATTTCCATAGCCACAGGCCAAATTGCAATATTTGCACCATTGTATTCTGCACAGTCACCTGCTGCAAATACACTGCTATCGCTTGTTTGCATATTATCATTTACCATAACTGCACGATTTGCCAACAAACCTGCTGCTTCTGCCAATTCTTTGTTTGCACGTACACCTGTGGAAACAATTACAATATCAGCTGCAATTTTTGTACCATCTTCCAACAATACGCCATCTACTTTATCACTACCTGTAATTTCTGCAATTTTTGCACCAACTACAATATTGATACCATTTTTATTTGCAATTTTTGTCAGCATCTCTGCCCCTGTATCGTCTAATTTACCATACAACAGAGAAGGGGCACCTTCCAAAACAGTTACTTCCAGTTTTTCTTTTCTCAATTCCCAAGCTGCTTCCAAACCAAGCACGCCACCACCAATGACAACTGCATGTTTTGCGGACAATGCCCATCTGCTTACTTTTTCTGCATCTGCAATGGTACGTACTGCAGTTACGCCATCCAAGTTTGCCCCTTTGATAGGTGGTACAAAGCTATAAGAGCCCAATGCATATACACATTTGTCATAAGGCAATACAGTACCATCTTCCAAACGCACTTCTTTTCTACCAGTATCCAAAGCAGTTACTTTTGTTTCCAAACGCAAGTCAATGTTCTGTTCTTTATACCAGTCACATTCTTTGCTTGCAATCGCACCACCACTAATTGCACCAAACATATTTTTGGTCAACATTGGTCTGTCATAAGGCAGCTCATTTTCTTCGGAAACCATAATAATGCTTGCTGTTTTATTACGGTCACGAATTGCTTGTGCTGCATTCAGTGCTGCAGTACCACCACCCAATACAACAAATTTTTCCAAAGTATCCAGACGATATGTGATTTCTTCCAAATCCACATCAACAAAGTTTTCTTTGCCAACGCCACATACAGGACAGATTTCCAAAGAAGCATCAAAGACTTCACCACATACCAAACATTTTACTAAGCCACTTCTACCACTTGCTTTTGTATGCAATTTCTGCATCAATGTATCCGCAAAACGATAGCCATATTCATATGCATCAACCAAATCTGTATCAGAAGGTTTCAAGCGTACACGGAAACCATCTACCACACGCAAACGGATTTGTTGCAATCTTTGAATAATATGTTCTACACCTTCGCCACTCCAACCATAGCTACCAAATGCACTTGCCAATTTACCACCATGGATCGGAGGGAACATCAATGTTGTCAAATCCCAGATTGGTTTCAACGCTTCACACAATATGGTTGGTGTACCAAACAAAATACCATCTGCAGAAGCAATTTCTCCCAATACTTCGTTTGCATCAGCAGTTACCATATCATACAATTTTACTTCTATATCATCATTGTCACGAATACCTTTTGCAATTTCTTCTGCAAGCTGTCCAGTATAACCATAAGCACTTACATAAGGAATGACAACTTTTTTCTTTGCATTTGTAGGTACTTGACACCATTGTTCATAAATATCATACAATTCTTCGATATTGCTATCCAACACAGGGCCATGACCTGGGCAAATCATATCAATATCCATTTCTCTAACTGCTGACAAAGCATCTGTCATATAAGGCTGTTTGAAAGGCCCCAAAATATTGTCAAAATAATATTTGGTTGCTCTCAAATATCCTTCTTTATCGGTTACTGTGCTACGCAAAATCCCTTCATGTGCATAGTGAGAACCAAAAGAGTCACAAGTCACCAAAACTTTGTCTTCTACAATGTAAGTATACATGGTGTCGGGCCAGTGCAAGTTGGGGAAAATACGGAATTGCAATGTTTTATTGCCAATTTTTAATTCATCACCATCTTGTACTGCAATGCTATAAAAATCACCGTTTATAATTTGTTTCAAGAAGCCGATTGCTGTTGGTGTTGCCACAACTTTTGCTCTAGGACAAATATCCAGAATTTTTTTGATACTACCAGCATGGTCGGGTTCTGTATGGTCTACCACAATGTAATCAATGGATTTTACTTCTGTGATTTGTGACAATGTTTCCAAATAGTCATCAAAGAATTTTTCTTTTGCTGTTTCAAACAAAACAGTTTTGTCACCACATTTGAGCAGATAAGAGTTGTATGTTGTACCAAATTCTGTCATCATGATGATGTCAAACACACGCAAATCTTTATCCAATACGCCTGTCCAATAAAAATCAGGTTTTAATTGCATTGCTTTCATAATTTGATTTCCTCCTTATATTCCTTATACTTATCATGTATCTCTTACACTCTGAAAAAAAACCGAGTATTTTATACTCGGTTTTTTGTGTTATCAAATTTCTTTTTTCCACAAACCGTGTAAATTACAGTATTCATATGCTGCAATAGCTGTTTCCCCTTCTGCCAATGCAAATACAGCTTCAGATTCGCCTGTATGATTCAAATATTTGAGTTGACAGCCTTGGTTTGTTAATAAGCAAATCCATGCAATATGATGTTCTTCCAACATAGGGTGTGTTACTTCACCCACTTTTACGGTTACTTTGCTACCTTCTACGGTTACAACAGGTACGTGTTTTTCGCCTGCTGCATCAGTGGAATTTGCTTTCAATTCTTTCATTTTTTCACCACAACAAACAACAGGTACACCTTTGTCTTCTACCATCGTGATGATATTTTTGCAATGTTCGCAAATTAAAAATCTTACGTCGCTCATGTTACATTCCTCCTTTTAAATTGAAATACCCTTATTTATAGCTATTATAGTATGCCCAATATAGGCGAATTTACTTTGACTTTTCTTTATGATTATGATACCATAAAAAGTAATAAATAGTATGTTGCAAATGCAACAGAAAAGGGGTTTTTTTATGAAAATTTTAGAAAATCCTCTGTTTTTTGGCATTTCAGAAGAATCTTTAGAAAAAATGCGTATCTGTTTTCAAATGGAAGAAAAATCTTTTCGAGAAAAAGAAGAAATTCCAATAGAAGGAAAAGTCGGCATTTTGCTGGATGGCAGTGTTTCTTTGAACCGTCTAAGCCCAGACGGCAATTTGGATATGTTGGAATATATGAGTGATGGTGGCATATTTGGTGCGTTTGTCAATTTGTTTCAACAAAATGGCGAAATATTGGTACTTTGTGAAAAAAAATGTCGTGTGGTGTTGATTGATGCCTACCATATCACAAAACGTTGCAGCAATGCTTGTTTGCATCATAGTATCATCGTAGAAAATCTATTGAATTTGATGACAGACAAAGTACAACAACTGAGTGAAAAAGTAGAAATATTATCCAACCGCTCCATACGAGAAAAACTGCTTTGTTATTTTCGTATGCAAACCACCAAATGTGGCAAACAATATTTTACACTACCATTTTCTGTAAGTTCTTTGGCAAATTATCTTTGTGTTGACCGTTGTGCGATGACACGTGAACTCAAACACATGAAAGAAGAAGGCATTTTGGAAATGCAAGGCAAACAAATTCAATTACTTTGACATAAAAAAGAACCGA
Organism: uncultured bacterium; assembly: GCA_905214825.1. Classification (GTDB taxonomy): domain Bacteria; phylum Bacillota; class Clostridia; order Lachnospirales; family Anaerotignaceae; genus Anaerotignum. The sequence goes on from CAJMNV010000090.1 coordinate 7,448, forward strand.
AACTATCGGTTCTTTTTTCTTAGTCAAGACTTTATCAAATGTAAATACTTTTCTTTTGTTGCCATACCGCCTCTGATGTGGCGTTCTGCCTTATTGACTTCCAAAACATGACGCACAGATTTTGCAAGCTCAGGGTCTATTTTTTCCACACGGTCGGTGATATCTTTATGCACTGTGGATTTGCTGATACCAAATTTTTTTGCCGTTTCTCTAACTGTGGCATTGGTATGTATCATAAATTTTGCAACTTCCACTGCACGTTCTTCAATATAGCTTTTCAAAAGAAAGCACTCCTCTTAGAATGTTCTTGCTTATTTATATGCAAATAAAAGAAAAAGTATGTTGTTTCCATAAAAAACCATATGCTATTTTATTATATTGTTAAAAAAATATCTTGTTTTTATACTTGTATATTTTTTATATAAAATCATATCCTTTCTCTTTTTTTTCCATTATTTGTATTTAAAAAAATACTTATTTTTTGGATGTATATTTGGTTTTTATCCAAATCATAGCAAAATTATTTGTTTTATATACATAAACCTCTATTGTTTTGTATGAAATATACAAACCACTTTATATGGAAAATACTGGGTAATTTTATCTATTTTCTGATACTTTTATACTATCTTT
>CAJMNV010000091.1 GCA_905214825.1 uncultured bacterium
TGTATTGCTGAAAGATAAAAAAGATTTGGGTCTGCATACAGAAATGTTTACAGATAGCATGGTGGATTTGTTGGAATGTGGTGCAGTAACCAATATGAAAAAACCAATCCATGTTGGAAAAACGGTGGCAACATTGGCTTGGGGTTCCAAAAAAATGTATGATTTTATGGACGACAACCCTGCATTTGAAATGTATCCAGTAAGTTATATCAACAATCCAAGTGTGATTGCACAACATGACAATTTTGTTTCTGTAAATTCTTGTGTGGAAGTGGACTTGTTTGGGCAAGTATGTTCTGAAAGCATTGGCACAAAACATTACAGCGGTTCTGGTGGTCAGTTGGACTTTGTAAGAGGTGCAAATATGTCCAAAGGTGGCAAAGGCTTTATTGCAATGCTTTCTACAACAAAAGGTGGCACAATTTCTAAAATCAAACCAATATTGACACCAGGTTCTATTGTAACAACACCTAGAAATGAAGTGGATTTCTTGGTAACTGAAAATGGTATTGTACGTCTGAAAGGACAAACAGCAAGCCAAAGAGCAAAACTGCTCATTTCTTTGGCAGCACCACAATTTAGAGAAGAACTTGAATTTGAAGCAAAGAAAATGAATTTGATTATCTGATAAAAAAATGATGAGAAAAAACCGATACCCCAAATAAGGTATCGGTTTTTTTTGAAAAATTATTTTGACAAATTGGGAACATTTGTGCTATAACAGGAAAGAATATCAATCAGAAAGGATTTAGAATGATGAGAGCAAGTTGGGACGAATATTTTATGGAAATCGCAGAAATTGTAAAAACACGTTCCACCTGTTTGAGAAGACAGGTGGGAGCAGTGATTGTAAAAGATAATCGCATTATTACAACGGGGTACAATGGGGCACCAGCAGGGTTGATGCATTGTACGGATATGGGAGGCTGTGAACGGGAAAAATTGGGTATTCCTTCTGGACAACGCCATGAGCTTTGCAGAGCATTGCATGCAGAGCAAAATGCCATCATTCAAGCCGCAAAATTGGGCATTTCCACAGATGGTGGTACGATATACATCACATTACAGCCTTGTGTGATTTGTGCAAAAATGCTTATCAATGCAGGTATTACTCGTATTGTACATAAGGGGGAATATCCTGATGAATTGTCTAAAAAAATATTAGAAGAAGCGAATATTGAAGTCATAAAAATGACATAACATATTTGATAAAAATGTTCGTATTAAAATACGAACAAAAAATGATGCTGTTTTTGTAGAAAAATCAAATAAAAATAAAAACCATGACGAAAAAAGAAACAAACGTTCCTATGGTTTTGTTTGATTTGGGATATGATTTGCTGTATAATATTTTATTGATATGTATTTTGAGTTTTGAGGTGAGGGGATTGGCAGAGAAAGGCAAAAGCACAACCAAAATGATGGGCAAACAAACAAAAGGAAAACCTGTGAAAAAAGCGGCAAAACCCAGACAAACCACAAAAATGCAGGCACATGTTACATATTTTGGCGATAGCATATTAGATGAAGTGATATTGATATTGCTGATTGTGATTTCGGCAGTAATATTGTTCAGTTTACTGACAAGCCATATGGGCGTGGTTGGAGAAATGTTGCGAGGTGTGTTTTTGGGGCTGTTTGGTTTTGGCGGTATTTTTGTGCCATTGGGTGTAATAGGATATTGTGTTTGGCTGCTTGTGGCAAAAAAAACAGATGGTGCAATGTTGAAAGTTTTCGGCACTATCTTGGCAGTGTTGACCATTTCTGCAGCAGCTTATTTGTTTCATCCTATGAAAATTACAGAGAATATGTCATTTTTTCAAAAAGCAGCAACATTGTATCAAAATGGAGGGTTGAAAGGCGGCGGACTTTTAGGGGGCTTGCTGGGTGGCGGTTTGTATCAAATGTTGGGCGGATTGGGCAGTATAATTGTGATTGTGGCATTGGTTGTGATTGCTTTGATTTTGATAACAGGACATTCTTTTTTTCAAGCCATGGGGACATTTGCGGTGTATGAAAAAAACAAACACGAAAAAAGGAAAGAAAGAGTGGCAGAACTGCGAGAAGCAACAAAAACGCAAAAAAAAACGGACAAATCTAAGAAAAAAGAAAACGTTTTAATATTGAGTTGGAAGAACAGCAAAAACCACAAAAAATATTGGAAATTCAAGAAACCGTGTTTTGCAAAACAAAACAAAATTATCCTATAAAACAAAAAGAACCGATTTATGATTATGTCAAAGAAATCAAACAAGAAGAACCAAAAAGAGATTTTCGTGTGGTGGTAGGTGGCAAACTTTTAGAAGAATTGGAACAAGAACAGCAAAAAAAAGAACAATATATCGCAGAACAAATTGCGTATCCAGAAAAAGAACAACCAGAAAATGATATAAATATGCATCACATCAACCAAATGACACCAGAACAACCATATCAATTCCCACCAATGGATTTGTTAGGAAAAGACAATGGAAATGTTTTGTCTACCAATAAAGCGGAAATGATTGAAAATGCAAAAAAATTGGAAAATACACTGCAAAGTTTTGGTGTTGATGCAAAAGTACTGCAAATCAATAAAGGCCCGACTGTGACAAGATATGAAATATCACCAAGCCAAGGAGTGAAAGTCAGTAAAATTGTCAATCTAGCCGATGATATTGCTTTGAATTTGGCAGCAAGCGGTATTCGTATTGAAGCACCCATTCCGGGAAAAGCGGCAGTCGGTATTGAAGTGCCAAATAAAGAAACACAGCCAGTTTATTTAAGGTCTGTATTGGAAAGTAAGGCATTTCAAAAACACCATTCAAAATTGGCATTTGCTTTGGGACAAGATATTGCCGGCAATCCGGTTGTGACAGATATTGCAAAAATGCCGCATTTGCTTATTGCAGGGGCAACAGGCAGTGGCAAAAGTGTTTGTATCAACACACTGATTACCAGTATATTGTATAAAGCAGACCCAAAAGAAGTCAAATTGTTACTGGTTGACCCAAAAGTGGTGGAATTGAGTGTGTATAATGGTATCCCACATTTGCTGATACCTGTTGTGACAGACCCGCAAAAGGCATCATCTGCATTGCATTGGGCTGTGCGTGAAATGTTAAAAAGATATAATGACTTTGCGGCATGTGGTGTACGTGATATAAAAGGTTTTAATGATATGAAACAAGTACAAGAAAAATCAAATGAAAAAATGCCACAAATAGTGATTATCATTGATGAATTGGCAGATTTGATGATGGCAGTAGCTGGTGATGTGGAAGATGCCATTTGTAGATTGGCACAAATGGCGAGAGCAGCAGGTATGCATTTAATCATTGCCACGCAACGTCCATCGGTAGATGTCATTACAGGCGTAATCAAAGCAAATATTCCGTCTAGATTGGCGTTTGCGGTTTCTTCTGGCACAGACTCTCGTACCATATTGGATATGGTGGGGGCAGAAAAATTGCTTGGAAAAGGGGATATGTTGTTTTATCCAACAGGACAAAGCAAACCTGCACGTATGCAAGGGGCTTTTGTCACGGATAAAGAAGTGGAAAACATTGTGGCATTTTTAAAAGAAAATGCTTGTCCGACTTATACAGAAGAAATGGTGGAACAAATTACCACAACGAAAAAATTATCGACATCTGACAATGTAGACTATGATGCATTTTATAAACAGGCTGTGGCATTTGTCATAGAAAAACAAAAAGCATCGACTTCTATGCTACAACGACAATTTCGCATTGGGTATAACCGTGCGGCAAGGTTGATGGATACATTGGAAGCAAACGGTATTGTGGGACCAAGTGACGGCAGCAAACAAAGAAAAGTACTATGTACACAAAATGAAGCGGCACAAATGCAATCTTCATCGGTACAAACAGACAATATGCAATGATGGATATTGACAAAATGGTATGGATATAGTACCATTTTACTAGGTCATATGACTGACGGAAGTGGAACAAACCACATGAAGTATGACATACAAAATGCCGACCGTCTGGGCAAGTAACGCTTGGACTGTCGGCTTTTTTCAAGAACGACAGACACAAGCAGGAGCAAAAGCATTGTATCAGAGAGGAGTTTTTGAAGTGAAAACAGATTTGCAAATTGCACAAGAATGTATTATGGAACCCATTACAAATATTGCACAAAAAGCAGGTATCCCTGATGAATATGTGGAATGTTATGGCAAATACAAAGCAAAAATCAGTGATAAATATTATGATAAAATCAAACAAAATCCAGATGCAAAATTGATACTGGTAACGGCGGTAAATCCTACCCCTGCAGGCGAAGGCAAAACCACAGTGACAATTGGTTTGACACAAGCATTGCAACAAATGGGCAAAAATGCCATCACTTGTTTGAGAGAACCATCTCTTGGTCCTTGTATGGGTGTCAAAGGTGGTGCGGCAGGTGGCGGTTATGCACAGGTTGTGCCAATGGAAGATATTAACTTGCATTTTACAGGAGATTTGCACGCCATTACAACCGCAAACAATTTGCTGGCATCTATGGTGGACAACCATATTCAACAAGGAAATGAACTCAATATTGACCCCAGAAAAGTGACATGGAAAAGAGTTGTGGATTTGAATGATAGACAACTGCGTCATGTGATTTCCGGTTTGGGTGGCAAAGTCAATGGTACACCAAGAGAAGATAGTTTCCAGATTACCGTGGCATCTGAAATTATGGCGATATTCTGTTTGGCAAATGATATTCATGATTTGAAAGAAATGTTGGGCAAAATCATTGTTGGTTACACATATGATGATGAACCTGTGACAGCAAAGCAAGTCGGTGCAGATGGGGCGATGACGGTATTGCTCAAAGATGCACTTCAGCCCAATTTGGTACAAACATTGGAACATACACCTGCAATCATTCATGGTGGTCCATTTGCCAACATTGCACATGGTTGTAACAGTGTCAGAGCTACAAAATTTGCGATGAAATTGGCGGATTATGTGGTGACAGAAGCTGGTTTTGGTGCGGATTTGGGTGCAGAAAAATTCTTTGATATCAAATGCAGAAAGGCAGGTATCAAACCAGATGCGGTGGTGCTTGTGGCAACCATTCGTGCATTGAAATATAATGGTGGTGTGGAAAAAGCAGATTTGAGCAATGAAAATCTAGAGGCATTGCAAAAAGGTTTTGTGAATTTGGAAAAACATATTGAAAATATACAAAAATATGGTGTGCCTGTTGTGGTGACATTGAACCATTTTGTGGCAGATACAGATGCAGAAGTGGAATATGTTAAAACACGTTGTGAACAAATGGGAGCAACATTTGCAGTTGCAAAAGTTTGGGCAGATGGTGGTGCAGGCGGTAAGGCTTTGGCTGAAAAAGTGCTGGATACACTAGAAACAAAACAAAATGATTTCAAAGTATTATATGATGACGCACTTTCTATTGAAGAAAAAATCAATAAGGTTTGTAAAGAAATTTATGGGGCAGGGCAAGTGTATTTTTCTGCGGCAGCCAAAAAAACATTGGCACAGATAGAAAAATTGGGATTTTCTCATTTCCCTGTATGTATTGCAAAAACACAATATTCTTTGTCTGATGACCCAAAATTGTTGGGCCGCCCCGAAGGTTTTGATGTAACTGTGAAAGAAATTCGTATTTCTGCTGGTGCTGGTTTTGTGGTAGTGTTATTGGGTGATGTCATGACAATGCCCGGACTGCCCAAAAAACCTGCTGCATTGCAAATTGATATTGATGCAGATGGTAACATTGTTGGTTTATTCTAAAAAACAAAAAAGGAGAATAGGTGCTTTATGAAGGCAAAACGCATAGATGGAAAAATGATTTCCGACACAATCAAAGCAGAAGCCAAGCAGCAAGCACAAAAATTGCAGCGGCAGGGGATTGTCCCCTGCCTTGCTGTGGTTTTGGTGGGTGATGATGCGGCCTCAAAAATATATATAAAAAATAAAGAAAAAGCTTGTGCAATGGTAGGCATTACATCAAGAATGTATACATTACCAGAAAATGTCACAGAACAAGAGGTTTTGACATTGATTGGAAAGTTGAACGAGGACACCAGCGTAAACGGTGTTTTGGTACAACTGCCTTTACCTGCCCATATCGATGAGGAAAAAGTGATATTGGCAGTTTCACCAATCAAAGATGTAGATTGTTTTCATCCATTGAATGTGGGTATGTTGCACACAAACAAAAAAGGATTTTTGCCTTGCACACCTGCGGGTATATTGGAATTGATTACAAGAAGTGGTTATGAAATTGCAGGCAAACATTGTGTGGTGATTGGAAGAAGCCACCATGTGGGCAAACCAACAGCAATGTTGTTGTTGCAAAAAGATGCAACAGTGACCATTTGCCATTCCAAAACAAAAAATTTGAAAGAAATCTGTAAACAAGCAGACATCATTGTCAGTGCAGTTGGAAAAATGTATATGGTGACGGCGGATATGGTAAAAGAAGGGGCGATTGTCATTGATGTGGGCATGAACTGTGATAAAAATGGCAAATTGTGCGGTGATGTGGACTTTGATGCTGTTTGTGAAGTGGCAGAGGCAGTTTCTCCTGTGCCGGGTGGCGTGGGATTGATGACGGTTGCGATGTTGATGCGAAATTGTATCACAGCAGCAGAATTACAAAATCAAATTTGAGGAGAGAAAAACATGAAAGGAACGGTTGCATTTACATCATTGGGGTGTGACAAAAATAGAGTAGACAGTGAGGTAATGCTTGGGATATTGCAAAAAAAAGGCTATCAAGCAATCGCAGATGAACAAACGGCAGATATTATTGTGGTGAACACCTGTTGTTTTATTCGAGATGCTTTGGAAGAAAGTATTGAAACCATATTGGAAATGGCTGAATATAAAAAAACAGGCAACTGCAAAGGTTTGATTGTTGCGGGTTGTTTGGGACAACGGTATGAGGCAGAATTTTTTGACGAATTGCCAGAAGTTGATGCGGTTGTGGGGACTGCGGCGTATGAAGAAATTGCAGAAGTGGCTGACCGTATTTTAGGCGGTGAACAAGGGTTCAAACATTTGGAAGATATTGATAAACCTATGCAAAATGAAAATGGTGTGTTGCGTGTGCTTTCCACAGCCCCTTATTTTGCATATTTGAAAATATCAGAAGGTTGTGATAACCATTGTACGTATTGTGTCATCCCCAAAATGCGTGGACGACATAGAAGCCGTAGCATGGAAAGCTTGATTGAAGAAGCAACCATGTTGGCAAAACAAGGTGTCAAAGAATTGGTGATTGTGGCACAAGATACATCTATTTATGGCAGAGATTTATATGGTGAGCCAAAATTGCACGAATTGTTGCAAAAACTTTCTGAAATTGATGGTATTCATTGGATTAGATTATTGTACTGTTATCCAGAAACATTGACACAGCAAACCATTGATGTGATGGCAAGCAATGAAAAAATTTGTCATTATATTGATATGCCAATACAACATGGTTGTGATACGGTACTCAAACGTATGGGCAGAAAAAGCAGTCAAGCATTGATAAAAGATACGGTTTCTCGTTTGCGGCAAGCAATGCCAGATATTGCCATTCGAACAACATTGATTGTTGGGTTTCCCGGTGAAACAGAACAAGAATTTGCAGATTTGCAAGCATTTATAAAAGAAATGCGTTTTGACCGTTTGGGTGTGTTTACATATTCACAAGAAGAAGGAACACCAGCAGGCAGAATGGAAAATCAAATTGCAGAAGAAGTGAAAGAAGAACGCCAACACCTGATTATGGATATACAAAAAGAGATTGCGGCATCATTATGTCAGCAGGAAGTTGGCAAAACGCTGGAGGTAGTTGTGGAAGGAAAATTGCCAGAAGAACAGATTTATTGCGGCCGTACAAAATGGGACGCCCCGGATATTGATGGTATGGTGTTCTTTGGTGCAGAAGAAGAAGTGTATTCTGGTGACTTTGTATCTGTGAAAATCAAAGAGGCAAGCGATTATGATTTGATGGGAGATGTTGTCTATGGAGATGAATTTGTCAAATAAATTAACCATTATTCGTGTGGTATTGAGACTTGTGTTTTTGTTCGTATTGT
>CAJMNV010000092.1 GCA_905214825.1 uncultured bacterium
AACAAGTGACAGATTTTACACAGATGACAAATTTGTCACAAACATTCAGAGAAAAATTGCAGACAGAAACAAAAATCAGTGCATTGGATATGGTCGAAAAATTGGTTTCCAAAGAAGATGGTACTAGGAAGTATTTATTTGCATTGGAAAATGGTTCTGTGATTGAAAGTGTTTTGATGCAATATGATTATGGAAATACCGTTTGTGTGTCTACACAGGCAGGGTGTCGTATGGGCTGTCGGTTTTGTGCGTCTACGCTGGACGGGGTGGAAAGAAGTTTGACAGCAGGTGAAATGCTTTCTCAAATTTATCAAATACAAAAAGATTTGGGACAACGCATTTCGGGTGTTGTGCTAATGGGTAGTGGTGAACCGTTGGATAATTATGAAAGTGTATTGCGATTTATGAAATTGCTGAATGACCCAATGGGACAGAATATGGGGCAAAGACATATGACACTTTCTACTTGTGGTTTGATTGAAAAAATGTATGATTTGGCAGAAGAACAATTACAAATTACATTGGCTGTGTCGTTACATGCACCAAATGATGAAATTAGAAAACAAATTATGCCTGTCGCAAAAGCAAATCCTATGGATAAATTATTGCAAGCCTGTCAGGCATACACAGACAAAACAAAACGTCGTTTGACATTTGAGTATGCATTGATGCAAGGTGTCAATGACAGTGATGCGTGTGCAAGGGAATTGGCACATCGTTTGCAGCAGATGTTGTGTCATGTGAATTTAATTCCCATGAACCCTGTCAAAGAACGGGCATATACCAAAACAAGTAAGGCACAAGTACAACGTTTTTCTGCCATATTACAGCAAAATGGTGTGGAAACCACAATACGCAGAAAATTGGGCAGTGATATTGAGGCGGCTTGTGGACAGTTACGCAGAAGATATATGCAAAAATAAAATAAATATGGAAGCGGAACATAACCGAGGAGGTGTGGAATAAGTGAAAGCAGTCGGAATGAGCGATATTGGAAGATGCCGACAAAACAACGAGGACGCCTATTATATTGCAGAACCAAATTTTCCTATACCATATTGTTATATTGTGGCAGATGGTATGGGAGGTTGTAATGCGGGCGAAGTGGCAAGCCAAACAGCAATCGCAGCATTTTCTTCGTATATACAAACGCAAGCAAATCAACAAGAAATCCCGGATTTGTTGACTGCATCATTTCAGGCAGCAAATAAGGCGGTATTTGACAAATCAAATACATCTTTAGAATTTGCAGAAATGGGCACAACTATGGTTGCAGCGATTATACAAAAAGAAAAAGCATATATTGCCCATGTGGGGGATAGTCGTGCATATTTGTTGCAAGATGACGTATTACACTTGTTGACCACAGACCATTCTTATGTGATGGAATTGGTGCAAAAAGGGAATATTACAAAAGAACAAGCAGCAACACACCCAAAACGCAATATCATTACAAGAGCAGTTGGTATCAAAGATATGCTGGAAACGGATGTTGCCATACACGATGTCAAAAAAGGCGATTTGCTCTTGCTTTGCACAGACGGACTTTCGGGTATGCTTTCCGACATAGAATTGGAAGAATTTTTGCACCGAAAAATGTCTTTGAAAAAGAAAGTCAAAGGGCTTGTGGATATTGCCAATAAAAAGGGTGGCTTTGATAATATATCCCTTGTTTTGATTGAAATATAGGAGGTAGCAACGGTGTTATTCAATACTGGCACTGTCCTTGGCGGCAGATATGAAATCATAGAAAAAATTGGTTCGGGTGGTATGGCGGTTGTCTATCGTGGAAGAGATAAAAAACTGGAACGCTATGTAACCATAAAAGTATTACGAGAAGAATATATTGGAGATGAAGAATTTATTGAACGGTTTCGTTCTGAGGCTTGCTCGGCAGCAAGACTTTCTCATCCCAATATTGTGCGTGTATATGATGTGGGAGAAGATAATGATATCAATTATATTGTCATGGAGTATATACATGGGGATACATTGAAAACAGCAATTAAAAAGAAAGCCCCTTTTGATTCTCGTTCCACTATCAATGTGGCAATACAAATTGCCTCCGCATTGTCACAGGCACACAAAGCCCATATTGTACATAGAGATATTAAACCCCAAAATATATTGGTGGGTACAGATGGCGTTGTCAAAGTGACAGATTTTGGAATTGCAAGGGCAGCTCGTGTTTCGACGATGACAACCACAGCAAATGCGGCTGGTTCTGTGCATTATTTTTCACCAGAACAGGCACGAGGTGGCTATGTTGATGAAAAAAGTGATATTTATTCTTTGGGTATCACTATGTTTGAAATGATTACAGGGGAATTACCATTTCGTGGGGATAATTCCGTTAGTATTGCATTGAAACATATCAATGAAGAATTGCCTGATATCAAACAATATAACCCAAAATGCTCAAAATCTTTGGATGGCATTATCAAAAAAGCCACAATGAAAAAAGCAGATGAACGCTATGCAAACATAGATTTGCTTTTAGCAGATTTGATGCGGGCAAGAACCGAAATGAGCCTTTTGGCAGAACATCAAAAAGGTGTGTCACGCACAGAAAAGCAAGAAGATGTGGTAGATGATTTTTCACAAGGTGTTCGTATGAGCAAACGGGCTGAGGCGGCCATGGAATTGAAAGTGGCACAGGAAAAACAAAAACAACTGGAAGCGGAACGTGCAAGAAGAACAGCACAACGGCAACAAGAAGAAAAATTAAAACAACAAGAAGGCAATTTTGTAACTGTTTTGCCCACGTCTTCCAAAATATCTGTAACACCTGTAAAAACAGAAAATACTATGGAACAGACCCAAAAATCAGACCAAAAAGAAATTGATTTTATTCAATTAAAGAAAAAAACAGACCCACAACCGATGGTGACACAAAATGATAATGAAAATGATGATGTGCATTTGGTGAGTTTTGAAAAATATGGAAAAAAACTGAAACTTTCCAAAGATGATACTTATGAAGGAGAATATATGGCAGTGGAAGAAGTCAAAAAAAGCAAAAGACCGGATAAAAAACGGAGAAATCCAAGAAAAGAACCGGACTATGATAATGACAGAGATAGAAGTGCAGAAAGAAAAGTCATATTGGCAGCCATTGCAACAGCCATTGTCATCATTGTGGTGATTAGCGTGGTTGGTTTGCGTGCACTGGGCGGTTTGCGTGGTTTTGGCAGTGGAGAAAAAACCATTGCAACACCAACATTGATTGGTATGACATATCAACAGGCAGAACAAGAAGCAGAAAAATTGGGTATCAAATTGCAAAAAGAAGGCGAAGATTACAATAGCTATTATGACAAAGATTATGTGTTTTGGCAGGCAGTACAGCCTGAAACAATGGTTGCACCCAATACAAAAATTGGTGTAAAAGTAAGTTTGGGATTGACAAGCCAAACAATGCCGGATGTGAAAAATTTCTCTGAAAATGATGCCAAACAAGAAATTGTACGCTTGGTAGGGGCAACACCAAATATCAAATATGAAGAAGATGACAAAGTAAAAGCAGGGCATGTGATTTCACAATCACCAGAAAAAGGGGCAAGCATTGATGCAAATACCAATATTACATTGGTGGTAAGTAAAGGAAGTGACGCAGATACTGTGGTTGTGCCGAATGTGGTGAACATCAGCGAAAGTGCAGCAATACAAAGTTTGAAAGCAGTTGGTTTGGCTGTGGGCAATGTGTCTTATATCGAAAGCGAAAAAATTGCAAAAGGCAACGTCATTACACAAACATTATCTGCAAATGAAGAAGTGCCAAGTGGAAGTGTTGTCAATTTGGTGGTAAGCAGTGGTCCTCCGAAAAAAGAAGAACCCGAACAAAAACCAGAAGAAAATAACAATGAACAAGATACACAGAACAACCAGAACAACCAAAATAACCAAAACAACCAGAACAATCAAAATAACCAGAACAATCAAAATAACCAAAACAACCAAAACAACCAAAACAACCAAAACAATCAAAATAACCAAAACAATCAAACAGATACCAATACACAAAACCCCCCAAATACACAACCAGAAGAAGTCCCGCAACCTCCAACAAGTGGTACAAAATACTTCACATTGAATGCACCAGCAGGTGCAGGCGATACCGTGCATGTGCAAGTAACAAAAACAGATGCAAATGGTTCTGCCACAGTAATGGACGCTACGAAAAATTTATCTGATTTCCCATTTAGTATTGCTGTGACAGGGGCAGGTGAAGGAAATGTGACAGCGTATATAGATGGTGGTGTTGCTTTGTCGGAACAGGTGAATTTCTCAGAATAAAAGGGAGTAAAACAATATGTTGCAAGGTGTAATTCTAAAAGGTATCGGCGGTTTTTACTATGTGGATACAGAAAAAGGTGTTTTTGAATGCCGTGCAAGAGGCATATTCAGAAAAGAGGGAATTCGTCCGACGGTTGGTGATTTTGTGCAGATTTCTGTATTAGATGAAGCAAATCAAAAAGGAAGTTTGGATATTATTGAAGAACGCAAAAACGAATTGATACGTCCACGTGTGGCAAATGTAGACCAAGCGGTGATTGTGTTTGCAGCAAAAAGTCCAAATCCCAATATGGATTTGCTTGACCGTTTTTTGCTTTTGGCAGAAGAACAAGAACTGGATATTGTTATTGTGCTGAATAAAATTGATAAAGACAAGAAAAAACAATATGAACAAATTGCAGAAAAATATCAAAAAGCAGGATATACTGTGATATGTACGAGTGCAGAACAACAAATTGGTATTGATGGATTGCGGCAAGCACTGGAAAATAAAATTTCCGTGTTTGCCGTTCCTTCCGGTGTGGGAAAAAGCAGTTTAATCAATGCAACGTTTCCGCATTTGAAACTACATACAGGAGAAAACAGTGAAAAAATACAAAGAGGACGACATACCACCCGTCATGCCGAATTGATAAAAAAAAAAAAAAAAAGTTATATTGTGGATTCACCAGGATTTACATCATTATATTTGAATCATATTCCTGCGGAAAATTTGCAATATTATTTTCGGGAGTTTCAACCATATGTGCATGACTGTTATTACAATGGTTGTATGCATATTCACGAACCAGATTGTGCGGTGAAAGCACAAATTGGAAAAGAAATTGACCAAACAAGATACGATAGATATATCACGATATATCAAGAGCTGGAAAACGAAAGGAGAAATTAAAATGTCGATTTATTTATCACCATCTATGCTTTCTGTGGATTTTACAAAAATTGGAGAACAATTGCAAATTGTGGAACAAGCAGGTGTGCCTTATATTCATTTAGATGTTATGGACGGTGTGTTTGTGCCAAATATTTCATTTGGTATTCCTGTGATAAAAGGAATTCGCAAAGCAAGCAATATGGTGTTTGATGCACATTTGATGATTGTAGAACCAGAACGTTATATTTCTCAATTTCGTGATGCAGGGGCGGATATTATCAATTTCCATGTGGAAGCGACAAAAGACCCCATTGGTTGTATTGAAAAAATCAAACAAAGCGGTGCAAAAGTGGGGATTACCATAAAACCAAATACATCTGTGGACGTAATTAAACCATATTTGAAAGATGTGGATATGGTGCTTGTTATGACCGTAGAACCTGGTTTTGGTGGACAGAAATTTATGGAAGAACAAGTACAGAAAATTACAGAATTGGCACAAATCAAAAAGGATTTGGGACTTTGTTTTGATATTGAAGTTGATGGTGGTATTACACAGGAAAATGTGAAAGTGGTATTGGACGCAGGGGCGAATATTATTGTTGCAGGTTCTGCAGTATTTGGAAAAGTGGATATTGCACAGGCGGCAAAAGAATTTTTGGATATTTTCAAGGAGTATGATGCAAAATGAACGCAGTATTGTTTGCAGGAGCAGATATAGAAGATTATACATTTTGCAAAGCGTATTTGGAATATGCTGATGTTGTGATTTGTTGTGATGGTGGTATGCACCATACAAAAGCGTTGGGTGTGAAACCAGATTATATTGTGGGAGATTTTGACTCTGTCAAACCAGAAATTTTGGAGGAATATCGAAAACAAGGCATTGCAATCAAACAATTTCCAACACATAAAGATGAAACAGATATGCAGTTGGGTATGTTTTTGGCATTGGAATTGGGGGCAACAGAATTGGTGATGATTGGCGGCATTGGCAGTCGATTTGACCATACGCTTGCAAATGCACATTTGTTATTGTATTTATTGAAAAGAAATGTCAAAGGGATATTAGTAAACGAAAAAAATCGTGTGGAATTGATTGATAAAGAAACTGTGTTGTATGGCAAACCGGGTGACTTAGTTTCTCTCGTGCCATTGAGTATGCAAGTCAAAGGGATTACATTACAAGATTTGGAATATCCATTGATAAATCACGATTTGAAATTAGATGATACATTGCTTGCAGTTAGCAATGTGATGCTGAAAGAAACGGCAAAAGTACAGATACAAGAAGGCTATTTGTTTGTGATGCAGACAAGAGATTAAATCAAAAGAAGGAGCATTTTTTGAAAAATCAAAGAATACTCCTTTTTTTATTTTTATGTTTTATAAAAAAGTTATACAGATACAAAAGAATGTTGTTTTATGAACAAAAATAAAAATATCACATAGATATAGTAAAAAGGAGGCGATGGCATGGGGAGAAGACATTGCAATCAATGGAAAAAACGTTGGTGTGGTTTTGTATTGTTGTTGTTGGGGATTGGTATGTTTTTGACTTTGTTGTTGCCAAGTTGTATTTATATTGTAGCGACGGGTTTGGTGTGTGCAGGGTGTTGGTTGATACACATTAGCCGTTTTCATTAAAAAACCCCTTTCGTGTATGTCTGCAAACAGCAAATGCTATGCACAGACAAATAGAAAGGGGAAAGATGTTTTTACAGCAATTTGATTTTTTCAGATAACGGATTTGCCGTTATTTTTTTTCTGCCATCATTTTTTCTTGTGCTTCAATCATTTTTTTGACCATATAGCCACCTACATAGCCGTTTTGTGCAGATGTCAAATCGCCGTTGTAACCTTTTTTCAGAGGTACACCGATTTCATTTGCAACTTCATATTTGAATTGTTCCAATGCTGCTCTTGCCTCAGGTACATTTACTTTATTACTGTTTGTAGATGTGTTACTCATGTTCATAACCTCCCGTTAAAAAAACTTTTTGTTTTGGTGTTGCAAAAATAGTATGACACAAAAAACAATGTTTATGACAGGAACATTTTGGAATAGATTTGTGTTGCAAATTAAAATTTTTTATATTTTATAAGATGATACTGAACCGAATACATACAAAAAGCATTGACGAAACCAAAAGACAGCGATATGATAACATTAGCCTAAAAAAAGGAGGAATTTGACATGGCTGTTTTAGACAATTTGCAGGCAGATGGTGTGTTTTATTATTTTGAGGAAATTACAAAAATTCCACATGGCAGTGGAAATGAAGCGGCATTGGGACAATATATTGTGGATTTTGCGAAAGAAAGAAATTTGGCATATACCATAGACAAAGCTGGAAATGTGGTTATCAAAAAAGAAGCATCGGCAGGTTATGAAAATGCACCAGCTGTGATTTTTCAAGGACATATTGACATGGTTTGTGAAAAATTGGGCAGTGTGGAACATGATTTCAAAAAAGACCCATTGCAATTAGAAGTTGATGGGGATTTTATTCGTGCAAAAGGTACCACATTGGGGGCAGATAATGGGATTGCAGTGGCATATATGCTGGCAATGTTGGATAAAAAAGATTTGCAAAGTCCTGCCATAGAAGCAGTGTTTACCACAGAGGAAGAAACAGGTATGGGTGGGGCAGTTGCTTTTGATGCGTCTGATTTGAAAGGCAAATATTTTATCA
>CAJMNV010000093.1 GCA_905214825.1 uncultured bacterium
CTGGTTTCGTGGCGTTTTGTTCTTCCATACAATTCACGTCCTTTTCAGATGAAACATACGTTATTTTGTTTCCTTGTGGAGTGTATGTTTCTTACAGAATTTACAGTACTTTTTAATTTCCATTCTGTCAGGCATAACTTTCTTGTCTTTGGTTGTGCTGTAATTTCTCTGTTTGCACTCTGTACAAGCTAAGGTAATCCTTGTTCTCAAGTTGTCCACCTCCATTGTTGATGATGATTTGTTTTTTGCATATAAAAAAAAGACTTGCGTCCTTTTCTCATACAGAATACCACAAGTCCTTTTTTCTGTCAACACCAAAAATACCGATATTTCACGCTTTTTCAAAAAAAAATATATTTTTGTTTATTGATTTTGCAAAAATTCTTCCAAAGCCTCTGCCAACTGGTCAGGACAACTTGTGCTTCTTGGCCCACAAGTAATGCCTCTCATACGTTTTGCAGCTTCTTCTGGTGTCATACCTTCTGCCAAAGCCGCCAAACCTTTATGATTACCGTCACAGCCACCCACAAAAGCAATATTTTTGATAACGCCGTCTTCTACATCAAATTCTACTTTGCTTGCACAAATACCTTTTGTATTGTATGTAATATGCATTATCTCTCCCTCCAAACATTCTTCAAAATATCATCAGTAACAGACAGCATATCACATTTTTTTTCATACTGCAACCATATTATTTCTGTCTTTTTCCAATAAAATATGTCACAGCAAACACAGCGGCTGCTGTCAATACCATCGTTGCCCCTGCTGAGGTATCTTGATAATAAGAAAGCCCCAAACCGCATAATGCAGAAAACAACCCAATACCCGTTGTCACAAAATGATAACTCCTTGCTGTATTTGTAACATTGCGTGCTGCTGCTGCCGGCAATATCAACAACGCATTGATCATCAATATCCCAATCGCCCGCACAGCCACCATCACAGACACAGCCACCATCACCACAAATATATTTTCCAAAAGCACTACATGTACCCCACGGCTTGCCGCCAAAGAACGATTGATGCTCAATAACAATATTCGGTTATACAACAACGCCCAAATCACATACACCACAACCAGCACAATCGTCAACACAACCAAATCCTGCCTCTGTATGGTCAAAATATCTCCCACCAAATAAGCAGAATATTTTGAAAAACCACCATTTCCTGATAATATCACAATACCCAATGCCATTGCCGCCGATGCAAACACACCAATAATCGTATCAGAAGATGCCATATTTGCACCTTTTACCTTTGTAATCATCAACCCCAGCAATATCCCAAAACACACCATAGAGACCAATGGATTTTGTAATCCCAAAAGCACACCCAGCCCAACGCCCGTAAATGCACTATGTCCCAATGCATCGGAAAAAAACGCCATTTTGTTATTGACTGCCATTGTCCCCAGCAATGCAAATAAAGGTGCAATCAGCAATGTCGCCAAAAAAGCATTTTTCATAAAATCATATTGAAACATGGAAAACGGCAAACGTTCCAAAAAACCATATATCATTTCCATGCTGCCGCCTCCTTATTGCCATACCCAAACACCGTTTGAAATGCTTTTGTTTGGTATACATTTTCTGCATCACCTTGTGCAATAATGGTTTTATCCAACAAAACCACTTTGTCTGCATATTGTCGTATCAATTCCAAATCATGAGAAACCAACAATATCGCCATATGATATTTGTCACGCAATTCTGTCACTCTGCGATAAAATAAATCCATACCCACAGCATCTACACCAGAAACCGGTTCGTCCAATATCAACAAATCCGGCACAGGATTTGTCGCCAATGCCAAAAGCACACGTTGTAATTCCCCACCACTAAGTGTACCCAATTTTTTATGCCACAAATACCCACACTGCATTTCTTCCAGCATATTTTTGATTTCTATTTTTTCTTTTTTACATATTTTCCACCACACAGGCATGTTCCCTTTTGCTGCCGCCAAAAAATCCGCAACACTTACGGGTGTGGAACGGTCAAAATCCATATATTGTGGCACATATCCAATTTTGGGTTTTGCAATATCATTGCCATGATAATCTTTGTATTGTATAGACCCTTGATATGTGCGTTCACCCAATATGGATTTTATCAATGTTGTTTTACCTGCACCATTTTTGCCAATCAGTGCTGTCAATTCTCCACAATGTAATTGTAGCTGTATATGGTTCAATAATATATCTTTTCCACTTGTCACATGCACATCTTGTAATGTCACACTACATAAACCACAACAATTATGATTTTGCATCAAATTCCTTCTTTCTTTTTCATTCAGACAAGGCATCTGTTAAAATTTCCAAATTTTTCTTCATACCCAAACAATAAGCCTCTTTGTCCATGGCACCAGCAGTCAAAGGGTCTAACAGCAATATTTGACTTTCTCCATTTTTATCTGTTTCTTTTGCCAACATCTCCGCATATTTTTTACCTGTATCATCTGCTACCAAAAACAATGTAATATTTTCTTTTTCGATTATTTCTGCCACTTCTGCCAATTCTTTTGCAGAAGGTTCTTCGTTTTCATCTGTGTCTATAGCCACGCCCACTTCCATCACACACACATTTGCCAAATAGTCAAATCCTTCATGAAATATTGCAACTTTTGTGCCTTCTGCGGCTGTCAAATCCACAGCGTCTTGCAAAACTTCTGTCATACTTTCTGCAAATTTTTGTGTATTTTCTTGATATTGTGCGGCATGTACAGGGTCTGCCTGCATCAATGCATCTCTTATGGCTTCTGTTTGTTTGACTGCATTTGCAGGGTCTAACCAAATATGTGGATTGTCTTCTGGCTCTTCTGATTCTTCGTCATCATGTGTATGCCCTGTTGTCACCAAAATATTTGTCCCCTTAGAAGTATCCCCAATATACAACTCTGGATACTGTGCAATCGCATCATCTAAAAAACTTTCCATACCCAAACCATTCACCAATAACACATCAGCCGTTTCCAACAATTTCATATCAGCTGTTGTCAATTCATAGTCATGTAAACAACCTGTTTGTGGCTGTGCCATATTTTTCACTGTTACACCTTCCACACCATCTGTCACATTCAACGCCAACACATACACAGGGTAAAAACTAGTCACTATCGTCATACCATCGTTTGCAGTTTCTGTATTGTATTTCTGCCCACCACACCCTGTCAACAAAAAAAATGTACTCAAACAAATCGCCAATGCTTTTTTCATATTTCCAAATCTCCTTTGTATTTTTCTCCCTCATAAATGCAAATCATTTGCAAAATGATTGTATGTCCATTTTTTTCTCTTGTCAAGGCGTTTTTTTATGGTATCATAACAGTATAATAAAATTGATTTTGAGAGGATTTTGCTATGATACGAAAATTCAAACAATATACCCCTGTTGTACCCGACTCTTGCTATATTTTTCCAACTGCCACCATCATTGGTAATGTAACAATGGGCGAAAATATCATCGCATATCCAGGTGTTGTCATTCGTGCAGAGCATCAGTCTATCACCATTGGCAACAACACCAATTTTCAAGAAAATAGTACTGTACATATTGAAGTTGGTTATGATGTGCATATTGGTAGTGGTGTCACTGTTGGGCATAACGCCATTGTACATGCCTGCACAATCGAAGATCATGTATTGATTGGTATGGGTGCTATCATACAAGATGGTGTTGTTATTGGCGAAAATAGCTTTATTGGTGCTGGTGCATTGATTCGTCGTGGTATGATTATACCACCCAATAGCATGGTCTATGGATTCCCCGCAAAAATTGTGCGTCCCATCACACCAGCAGAATATCATGAAATTCGTCTATCTGCGGAAGAATATCAAGTTGCAAGACAAGAATTTCAGAAACAAGATCATAAAAACCTCAAAGACCCATTAAATCCATAGGTTTTGCGAACGCTTGATTTTCTGCCATTTTTTACTTTTGCTTAAAAATTGTACAAAATTTAATAACAAAATTTATGAGAAATTTCTGAAATTTACCTTGCATATCGGCAACTTTTGATATAAAATAGGCTTGTACAATGATAAAGGAGGTGTTTTCCAATGGCTCATATGATCGGTCCCGAATGTATCGGTTGTGGTGCTTGTGCTGGCGAATGTCCTACAGGCTGTATCCACGAAGCTGGCGGTGTTTATGAAATTACAGCTGCTGAATGTGTCGATTGTGGTACATGCGTTGGCGTTTGTCCTACAGGCGCAATCAAAGCTGAATAATTTACGAAAAAAAGTGAGTAAATACTCACTTTTTTTATTTTGATTTTTTTACTTTTATTTGTTTACCACAATTTCAAATTCTGGACTTCCTGCGGCTCCTGCTGCAATTTCATATTTTTGGAACACAATCACTGGATTTCCTGTTGCATTGATATAAAAATTCGTATCATCTGTAACACCGGTAAATCCCCCCATACTTTCATTAAAATACAATCCACTCTTATCTGCTGCAATCTGTTGTTTGATACTTTTGTTCACCATTTCGATATAGCCATCGCCCAATATATCTTGTAAAGTCATTTCTGCATTCTCTTTCAAATTGATATTATAATATTCTTGCACAATCTGTCCTGCATTCCAATTTTGATATCCTGTCAACACAAAAGATACGATATCTTCTGTTTCTGACTTCACTTCATAATCCACATCTGCTTTTATATTTTTTGCTTGAAATTCTTCTTCTGTACCACCTGTTGCAATAAATGCTTCTTTGTACTCTGCAATAGACTGTGTTGCTTCTGCCTCATACTCTGCCACAATTTTCAATATTGCCTCATTCACTTCTTTTGTATATCCATCTTTTTGTGTATCTATCTGCGGAATATTTGTTTGTATGGTTTTTTCACCATCTGACCATTCATAATCCCGAAATGTCAACACTTTTGAAATACCACCCAATATTGGATTTTGCTCCATATCTTTTGCAAAAGTTGGGCTGATATTTAATCCTCCTGTAAATGTAAATATACCACAAGCTACTGCAATACCTGTTACCTTTTTCCAATGTTGTTTCATATAAATCATCTTCTCTTTGATATTATATTTTTGTTTTATTTCTTTTTTTATGGTTTGTTCAATCGCTTGTTTCACCAAAAAATCCAATTCTTTTGGCACTTTTACATCATCATATACACACTTTGACTTTCTAATTTGTTCTTTGGTTACTTCCTTTTTCATATTTCTCCCCCTTCTGCTTTATGCGTTCCTTTATTTTGTCCAAACCTGTATACAGCCGATATTTCACCTGACTCAAATGCAATGCTGTGATTTTTGCAATTTCCGACAGCTCCATATCTTCATAAAACCGTAACAATAAAACCGTTTTCCATTCTTCTGGTAATGTCATAATGATATGATATATTTCTGTTTCTTCTTTTCATTGTTCCACTTTTGTATCAGGAATGACATGCCATACTTCATCTTCCCACAGCAATTCTTTTTCTGTCTTTTTCAAATATTGCAAACTTTCATTCACCAATATTCGATAAAACCATGTTTTGATATGTGCCACTTGTCGAATATCTTACCAATGTTCCAATGCCTTCACCGTTGCATTTTGTACAATATCCAACGCCGCCTCTTTTTGATGCACATAGGAATATGCCAGACGATAAAATTTGTCTTGATTTTCCAAAATGTACGATATCACAATCGTTTTTTTATCTTGGTTCATCATCTGAAAAAATTTTCACCTCATTTCTCACTTTACTATATAGATACTTTTCTCACACCAAAAGTCTAAAAATCCCAAATTTTTTTATTTTTTCGCATAAAAAAACCCCGAAAGGAAAACCTTTCGGGGAATATTTTTTGTTACACTATACAATTTGGAAATTATACCAAACCTTGTGCCATCATAGCTGCTGCTACTTTTTTGAAACCTGCGATGTTAGCACCAGCTACCAAGTCATAGCCCAGACCATATTCTTCTGCTGCTTCAGCAGATACTTTATGGATATTTTTCATGATGCCTTTCAGTTTTGCATCAACTTCTTCAGCATCCCAACCATATCTCATGGAGTTTTGAGCCATTTCCAAAGCGGAAACTGCTACACCACCAGCGTTAACTGCTTTGGAAGGACCAACAACCAAGCCTTTGCTTTGGATAAATGCCAAAGCTTCGTTTGTTGTAGGCATATTTGCAACTTCGATGTAGTATTTTACGCCGTTGTTAACGATTTTTTCAGCTTCTTCCATGTTGATTTCGTTTTGTGTTGCACAAGGCATACAAATATCAACTTTTGTGCCCCAAGGTTTTGTTTTGGGGAAGAATTCGCAACCGAATTTATCAGCATAATCTTGTGCACGGTCACGGCCAGAAACTCTCATTTCTACCAAGTAGTCAATTTTTTCTTGTGTTGTAACACCATCGGGATCATAAACATAACCGTCAGGACCGGAGATAGTAACAACTTTACCACCCAACTCAGCAACTTTTTGGCAAACACCCCAAGCAACGTTACCGAAACCGGAAACTGCAACTGTTTTGCCTTGCAATGTATCGCCCAAATGTGTCAATACTTCGTTTA
This sequence comes from uncultured bacterium, assembly GCA_905214825.1. Lineage (GTDB taxonomy): Bacteria > Bacillota > Clostridia > Lachnospirales > Anaerotignaceae > Anaerotignum. The sequence continues at coordinate 6,547 of CAJMNV010000093.1, forward strand.
CATAGTATGTAGCACCAAAACCTGTTGCTTCGGGTCTAATCAAAGAACCACCGAATTCCAAGTTTTTACCTGTCAACACGCCATTTTCCCAGCAGCCTTTAATTCTTTTGTATTGTCCATACAGGAAGCCGATTTCTCTGCCGCCTACACCAATATCACCAGCAGGAACGTCAACATCAGGACCGATATGTCTATACAATTCTGTCATGAATGCTTGGCAGAATCTCATGATTTCCATATCACTCTTACCTCTAGGGTCGAAGTCGGAACCACCTTTACCACCACCGATAGGCAGACCTGTCAAGCTGTTTTTAAAGATTTGTTCAAAGCCCAAGAATTTGATGATACCAATATATACAGAAGGATGGAAACGCAAACCACCTTTGTAAGGTCCGATAGCACTGTTGAACTGTACTCTGAAACCACGGTTTACATTTACTTTACCAGCATCGTCAACCCATGTTACTCTGAAAGAAATAGCTCTTTCAGGTTCAACCATTCTTTCCAGCAAGCCAGTTGCTTCAAATTCAGGGTGAGCATCTACAACTTTCTCAATAGAGTGGAAAACTTCTTCCACAGTCTGGATAAATTCAGGTTCGCCAGCATTACGTTGTTTTACCTGTTCGATTACACGTTCCATATAAGCGTTCATAACTCAATGACCTCCTACAATTTGTCTTTTCTTTAACTTAATTTTTTCGGTTTTATAACCATTTTTGTTTCCAGATATTCTACATATATGGAAACAAATCATAGGAAACAGCATATTGTTTCAGCTGTTTTTTACAAATAAGAAAATCTATACTGCTTTCTTACTCCCACATTATACCATACTTTTTTTAGTTGTGTAGCATTTTTTTGAAGTTTTTACTTTATTTTTCCACAAAAATTCAACGAAAAAATTATGCAAAAAAACGTTTTATATATTTTTTTTGTCAATTTTGAAACATCACGATATTTTGGCATAGTATTCACAATATTTTTTTTCTATTTTATAGACAAGTTGCACAATACAATATTTTTACAAAATATATCTCATGCAATTTCCCAGCACAAAACGTGTGATAAATTTCCATTTTTCCCTGTTTTATTGCAGAATATTGTGCAAAAAATAGCAATCTTTGCAGAAAATTCATTTTTTATATGCCTAAAAAAGGCATATGCCTTTGCATATACCTTTTTTCTGATTATTGTTGTTCTGGTTTTTTTCTGAATTTTCTTAACAAATTTGAAAAAACCCCTTTTTCTTCTGCTTCTTGCGTGCCACTTTCTGACATAAATTCAATATATCTGCCTGTACCAATCGCCACGCAGC
>CAJMNV010000094.1 GCA_905214825.1 uncultured bacterium
GACCGGCTGGCTGCGTACATTGACATTATCACCGGTCACTACATAGTAATCTTGACAAATAGTTTGCATACAAAGCAATTAAAGTGCTTTTTTAACAAAAAGAATTGATTTTGATTTTACAGTAAAAAAAATAACAAATAGCATATTTTATTAAAATATGAATAGTATTTTTAAAAAACTTAAGTTTTTTTTATAGAAAATGAAAAAAAATATGCTTTGCAGATATAAAATTGTATACAAAATGCAGAGTTTTTGCAGGTGAAACGTTTTTTTGGATTTTTTTTGAAAAAATAGAATAAATTTTTAACAATATAGTTGCAATCTTTACACAAAGATGTTATAATCAAAACAAATGAAAGAGCAGAAATATTGTTTTTTCATTGCAAAATCACGAAAACTTATATCTCGCATATAGGTTTTTTGTACTGTTATACATACAATACAAAAAATGCAATATCCAAAAACGGGGAGGGTATTGTGTATGGAAAATTGTTTATTTGTTTATCGCATGGTCAATCATAGTGATTGAAGGAGGTCAAAAGATGTACACAATGGGTATTGACGTTGGTTCCGCATCTTCCAAAGTGGTTATTTTGAAAGACGGAAAGGACGTTGTTGCCGCAGAAGTTGTTCAGGTGGGAACAGGTTCTACAGGTCCCAAAAGAGCATTGGAACAGGCATTCCAAGTCAGCGGACTCACAAGAGAAGATATGGATTATGTGGTTGCAACTGGATATGGCAGATTTGCCTTTGAAGGTGCAGACAAACAAATCAGTGAAATCAGCTGCCATGCAAAAGGGATTTACCATTTGGTACCAACTGCACGCACCATCATTGATATTGGCGGACAAGATGCAAAAGCAATTCGTCTGGATAACAAGGGTGGTATCAAGCAGTTTTTTATGAATGATAAATGTGCGGCAGGTACAGGACGTTTCCTAGAAGTAATGTCTAGGGTTCTGGAAACAACGCTGGACGAAATGGCAACATTGGATGAACAAGCAACAGACACCGCACCAATCAGCAGTACTTGTACAGTATTTGCGGAGTCTGAAGTGATTTCGCAGCTTTCCAGCGGTGAAAGTAGAAACAACATCATCAAAGGTGTGCATATGTCGGTTGCCAGCAGAGCTTGTGGTCTTGCATACAGAGGCGGTTTGGAAGAAGATGTTGTCATGACTGGCGGCGTGGCTCAAAACGCAGGTGTGGTAAGAGCAGTTGCAAGTATATTGAAAACAGACGTTATTGTGGCACCAAATCCACAAACAACAGGTGCGCTCGGTGCAGCGATATTTGCATATGAAGCGGCTCAAAAAAAATAAGAAAGAGGGATTAGAATGAGTTTGACACAGGGCATGAAAGCAAAACAATTGTTAGGCTACTATCAGAACAAAGCCGACCAAGACGCTAGAGAAGCAAAAGAAAGAGGCGATTTGGTTTGTTGGTCTGCTTCTGTAGCTCCCCCAGAATTTTGTGTAGCAATGGGTATTGCAATGGTATATCCTGAAACACATGCAGCAGGTATTGGTGCAAGAAAAGGTGCTTTGGATATGTTGGATGTTGCAGACAGAAAAGGCTACAACATTGACTGCTGTTCTTATGGTAGAGTAAACATGGGTTACATGGAATGTTTGAAAGAAACAGCTATGACAGGTGTAAAACCTGAAGTTTTGGTAAATTCTCCTGCAGCTGACGTTCCTCTGCCTGATTTGGTTATTACATGTAACAACATTTGTAACACATTGTTGAAATGGTATGAAAACTTGGCTGTGGAATTGGATATTCCTTGTATCGTGATTGACGTGCCTTTCAACCACACAATGCCTATTCCTGAATATGCAAAAGCATATATTGCTGATGAATTCAGAAATGCAATTTCTCAACTGGAAGTAATTTGTGGCAGACCTTTTGACTGGAAAAAATTCCAAGAAGTAAAAAATCAAACACAGCGTTCTGTATATCAATGGAACAGAATTGCTGATTTCACAAAATATAAACCTTCTCCTTTGAATGGTTTTGACCTGTTCAACTACATGGCTCTGATTGTTGCAGCACGTTCTTTGGATTATGCTGAAATCACATTCAAAGCATTTGCTGATGAATTGGAAGAAAACTTGAAAGCTGGTATCTATGCATTCAAAGGGGCAGAAAAAACACGTGTACAATGGGAAGGTATTGCTGTATGGCCTCATTTGGGTCACACATTCAAATCCTTGAAAAATATGGGCACAATCATGACAGGTTCTGCTTACCCTGGTATCTGGGACTTGACATACGATGCAAATGACGAATCTTTGCATTCTATGGCAGAAGCTTACACAAGAACATACATCAATACTTGCCTGAGCAACAAAGCAGAAGTACTGATGGGCTTGATGGAACATGGTAAAGTAGACGGTGTTGTTTACCACTTGAACAGAAGCTGTAAACTGATGAGTTTCTTGAACGTGGAAACAGCAGAAGTAATCAAAGAAAAGAACGGCTTGCCTTATGTAAGCTTTGACGGTGACCAGACAGACCCTCGTGTATTCTCTCCTGCACAGTATGATACTCGTGTTCAGGCTCTGGTTGAAATGATGGAAGCAAACGTTGCAGAATAAGGAGGAGAAAACGATGAGTAAAGTGGAAGCAATCTTATCCCAATTAAAAGACATTGCAGCAAATCCCAAAAAAGCAATGGATGATTATAAAGCAGAAACAGGGAAAGGTGCAGTAGGTATTATGCCTATTTATGCACCAGAAGAAATGGTACACGCAACTGGTTACTTGCCTATGGGTATCTGGGGGGCACAAGGCAAAGCAATTTCTCAGGCTCGTACATATTTGCCTCCTTTCGCTTGTTCCATTATGCAACAAGTGATGGAATTGCAGTGCGAAGGTGCTTATGATGATTTGGCAGCTGTACTGTTCTCTGTACCTTGTGATACATTGAAATGTTTGAGCCAAAAATGGAAAGGCACTTCTCCTGTAATTGTATTTACACATCCTCAAAACAGAGGTTTGGAAGCTGCTAACACATTCTTGGTAAAAGAATATGAATTGGTGAAAGCACAACTGGAACATTATCTGGAAGTGAAAATTACAAACCAAGCTTTGGAAAATTCCATCGCTATTTACAACGAAAACAGACAGGTTATGCGTGAATTTGTAAAAGTTGCAGCTGAATATCCACAAGTGATTGACGCTGTAAGCCGTCATGCTGTATTCAAAGCAAGACAATTTATGCTGAAAGAAAAACACACAGCATTGGTAAAAGAATTGATTGCAGAAGTAAAAGCGATGCCTGTACAACCTTGGGACGGTAAAAAAGTTATCGTTACAGGTATTTTGTTGGAACCCAACGAATTGCTTGACATCTTCAACGAATTCAAACTGGCTATCGTTGATGATGATTTGGCACAAGAATCCAGACAAATTCGTGTAGACGTTTTAGATGGCGAAGGTGGCCCTCTGTACAGAATGGCAAAAGCATGGCAACAAATGTATGGCTGCTCTGTTGCAACAGATACCAAAAAAGGCCGTGGCAGAATGTTGATGGACAAAATGCGTCACACAGGTGCAGATGCAGTTATCATTGCACAAATGAAATTCTGTGATCCAGAAGAATGGGATTACCCTATCATGTATAGAGAATTTGAAGAACGTGGTGTGAAAAACCTCATGATTGAAGTTGACCAAGAAGTAACATCTTTCGAACAGGTAAAAACAAGACTGCAATCCTTCATAGAAATGATGTAATTTCATCAAATCACAAAAAAGAATTTAGATAAGAACTTTGGCACTGGGGCAGGTGACTGCTCCAGTGTCTTGACAATGGAGAAAAGCTAGCTAGGAGGATTTTAACGATGAGACAAGTTAAAATTATCACTGCTGATGAAGCAGCAAAATTGGTTAAAAATGGCGATACCATCACAACAAGCGGTTTCGTTGCAAGTGCTATCCCAGAAGCATTGAACAAAGCAGTAGAAAAAAGATTTTTGGAAACAGGTGAACCCAAAAATCTGACATATGTATACTGTGGTTCTCAAGGTAATAAAGACGGTCGAGGTGCAGAACACTTTGCACACGAAGGTATGCTGAAAAGATACATTGCAGGTCACTGGGCAACCGTTCCTGCTCTGGCAAAAATGGCTTTGGAAAACAAAATGGAAGCATACAATGTTTCTCAGGGTGCATTGTGCCATTTGTTCAGAGATATTGCAGCACATAAACCTGGTACATTTACAAAAGTTGGTTTGGGTACATTTATCGACCCCAGAAATGGTGGCGGTAAAGTAAACGATATTACAAAAGAAGATATTATTGAATTGGTAAATATCAAAGGTCAGGACTATTTGTTCTACCCTGCATTCCCTCTGAATATCGCTATGATTAGAGGTACTTATGCTGATGAAAGCGGTAATATCTCTTTTGAAAAAGAAGTTTCTCCTTTGGAAGGTACTTCTGTATGCCAAGCTGTAAAAAACAGTGGTGGTATTGTTGTAGTACAGGTTGAAAAAGTAGTAAAAGCTGGTACATTAGACCCTAGATTGGTAAAAGTACCTGGCATTTATGTTGACTATGTTGTGGTTGCTGACCCTGCTGACCATCAACAAACACTGGATTGTGAATATGACCCTGCATTGTCTGGTGAACAACGTAGACCAGAAGTGGCTCCTGAACCACTGCCTTTGTCTGCGAAAAAAATCATCGGTCGTCGTGGTGCGGTGGAATTGGAAAAAGACGTTGCTGTTAACTTGGGTGTTGGTGCACCTGAATATGTGGCTTCTGTTGCAAATGAAGAAGGCATTGGCGACTTTATGACATTGACCGTAGAAGGCGGCGCTGTTGGTGGTGTGCCAGCAGGCGGTATTCGTTTTGGTTCTGCTTACAACCCTGATGCATTGTTAGACCAAGGTTATCAATTCGACTTCTATGATGGCGGTGGTTTGGATCTGTGTTATTTGGGTCTGGCTGAATGTGACGAAAAAGGTAACATCAACGTTTCCAGATTTGGTCCTAGAATTGCTGGTTGTGGCGGTTTTATCAACATTACACAGAATACACATAAAGTATTCTTCTGTGGTACTTTTACAGCAGGTGGTCTGAAAGTGAAAGTGGTTGATGGTAAAGTGGTTATCGAACAAGAAGGTAAACAGAAAAAATTCTTGAAAGCAGTAGAACAAATTACATTTAATGGTGATATTGCACTGCAAAACAAACAAGAAGTTATGTATATTACAGAAAGATGTGTATTCTTGTTGAAAGAAGACGGCATGCACTTGTCTGAAATCGCTCCTGGTATTGATTTGCAGACACAAATTTTGGATATGATGGATTTCACACCAATCATTGACAAAGATGCAAATGGACAAATCAAATTGATGGATGCAAAATTGTTTGCAGAAGGTTTGATGGGTCTGAAAGAAATGAAAGCATAATCATTATTACATTTGCATAATGGAACAAAATCCCGTTTTGGGTTTTTACAGACGGTATAGTCCTTAGACTATACCGTTTTGTGTTATAGAAAGGAAATTTTGCGTGGCGAATGTGATTTCTTATGAAAAAAAGAATATGGATATGATGTGTAACAATAGCAGTATGGACGTATTGCTGACAACCATTGGATTGAGTGGTTCTCGTTTGGCAGAACAATGGTATGAAAAAGATTTGATTGTGTGGTTGATGGAAAAGAACCAGAGTGTTGTTGGTTTGGGCACAGTGGGATTTGATATATCAGAGATGCCATGGAATAAAATATATTTTGTAAAGCAGAAAGCATTTTTGTACAAAACATTGCAATGTATAAAAAAATGTGTTGGTTGGGATACTTTGGATTATATGCCAAACAAAATAGTATTATTTGAAAAAATAGATGTATTGCAAAAAATGCTTGCACAAATAGTTTTGGAAGATATAGATGACGAAGCCATACAACAATGGTATGATGCGTGTGATATGACAGAACCAATGAAAAATGGGTATCCAGTATGCGGAAAACATGGAATATTGCTTTCAGCATATGGTTGTATGGCGTGTCATGATATATAAAAAAGATAGGAGAGATATTTTTGAAAAATATGAAAAATCAATGGATTATGGCAAATATGCCAACCAATTTTGGTACAAAAACAATGATTTCTGAACAGGCATCTGCTTTTTATGAAGAACGTGCGAAAGGAGGTGTGGGGGCTGTGGTTGTTGACATAGAAGATATTAAAAATTTTGATTTGGAGAGTGTGCAGAAATTAGCAGAAAAATTGCATGTATATGATTGTCAGTTGTGGATTGCTTGTGTATTGGATACAACAACTATAGATTTTGTAAAAAATTGTGGAGCAGATGGTGTGCAGTTGGAAATGGAAAAAACAGAACAGACAGTTTTGGAAATGCTGAAAAATAATATACAGATACCAATATTATTGCATACAGAAAAATGTATGGATAAGGCAGTTTATCAATACATAGAAAATTTTGTATATGGCGTTGTGATGAAAGGTAGCATTGAAGATTGTGCAAAATTGAAAAAAGATACAGATTTGATGGTTATTTGGGAATGTGATGTGATAACAAAACAAGAAGCAATGCAGGCGTTGGAGAATAAACAGTGCGATGCCATTGCATCACAAAAAATGTTTTTGGTGGCACCTGATTTTGTACAAAGGTGGGAACAAGAACAGCCATATAATGCATGTTGTCAGTGTGGCGTTTGTACGGAGGCGATGCAAAATAAAAAGCCCATACATTGCCCCTATTGTCCAGAAACAGGACGAGAGTATTTGGAAAATCAAAGACGAAAAATTGCGACCAGAAAAGAGGTGATTGTGACACAATGTGATGCTGTGGGTATGTATGCCGCAAAAAAAGCGGCAGAACGTGGATTCTTGACAACGGTGTTTTGTCAGAAAAATACAAAAAATCAAATATCGCAATATGAAAAGTATTTGATGGCAACAATAGAACGGTTGGGTGTGAAAATAGAAACCGAACAAAGTGCAGACACGAAGTATTTGTTAGAGAAAAAACCATATTTAACAGTATTTGTGCATAGCAATGTTTGTCGTATGCCTGATTTGCAAGATGTGGAATATACATTGGCAGAGGATATTTTGCAATATAATAAAAAGGATATGAAACAATTTAAAAATGCACATATTTTGTTGTTGGGTGGCAATCAGCAAGCCGTAGATGCGGCAATGTATTTGCGAAAATATACAGATGGTAAAATTTACATGGTAGAACAAAAACATTTAGAAGAAACAGATATTACAAATTCTGATATATTAGAGGATTTGGATAAGCAAAATATACAGATTGTGTATGGTGCAGATATAGAAGAAGTACAACAAGATAGTGTATGTCTGAATATTGGTCAGCAAAGATATGATTGGTCATTTTGTACAATACAAGAGGCGTCTGCAAATCCGGTGAAGATAGTGGTTTCTTGTAGCAAACCATGTGTGCATGATGATGAGGCGATTATGGCATTGATGGACGAACGTTTATCTTATGCGGTTGTGGGTGAAAATGATGAAATAACAGAAAGTTTGGAAGAAGTTTTTGAATTATTTTCTCGATTTTATTTGGCATAAAAATTATTTTATTTGTAAAAATAAATAAAAAAATATTATAAAAATATTTTTTTTTCGTACATATTGAAAATTATTTTGTGTTATGCTATAATGTATTTGGCATTATACAAAAGTCATTTGT
>CAJMNV010000095.1 GCA_905214825.1 uncultured bacterium
AGCCTGCTGTATCCAAACAGGTATGGATACCTGCTTTTTTACACAAAGCAAGTGGTTCTTGCAAAAATTCAGGTTGTAATAGAGGTTCTCCACCAGAAAAAGTAACGCCGCCGTTTTTGCCGTAATAGGTACGAAAACGAGATAGTTTTTGTAGCAACGCATTAGGTGAAAGCTCCATTGCTTTTGGATTTTGTTTGGACCATGTGTCTGGATTATGGCAGTACCGGCAACGTAAGTGACACCCTTGCAAGAATACAACGGTGCGGATGCCAGGGCCATCTACCAATCCCATAGACTCTATGGAATGAATTAGTCCTTTCGTCATGCAAAAATAAACCTCCTTCATAGAAAAAAGAAAAGCCGACAATCTGAGCTTTTCTTGCCCAGACGGTCGGCTAAAATATATCATACTCCATGTGGTATACTCCACATTATCCGTCAGTCATATGATATACTATATATAACATACGGCTGTACAATTTGTCAATGGTAATATTTTAAATATGGGGATATGGATTATCAGAAAAAAATAAATAAAAAAAGTAGACTTATTACAAAATGTCTTATCATTGTAGCAATCGCTTTGGGTGTTGGATGAACAAGGACAAGTCATAGGCACAAAACACAAGAAGAAGTGATGCTAAAGGACAAAAAATTAAAATAATGGAAAAACCAATACACTTAGCAGCATGGAAGACAATAGGTGAAAATCATACACCAATGGTATTCTCTGAATGATTTGCAGCGGTGCAACAAAATGCAGTAGATGGTCAGGAAAACCCATTTAAGGATATTATAAATAAAGCAATGGAAGAAGTTACTGAATATCAGTTGAAATTGTCTGTATGTGTTACATTTGTTTGGTATAAATGAAAAGGGACTGCAATGTGATACAAGCTATCATAAAAATAGTACAACTCAGCCAGATGGTTAGTTTGTAAGTTTATTTGATAAAAATTGAAACTATGAGAGAAGTACTGATACAATCAAAATATACAAATCATTTTAAAAATGGAAAAAAATATATTTTTATGACTGCGAAGAGATGTTTTACAGATAATCTATATTTATGAATGTGTACAATGCTTTTTACAAAAGAAGTTGTTTTTCTTTGTTCCAAATTTATAATTATTGTTTTATTGAATCAATAAATACAATCATATTTTTGTATATTTATAACATATATATTCTATTTTTTCGTATAATTATATTTGCAATTTATCTTGACTTTACAATTTTTGGGTGTTATCATGATTAAAATGTATCTGTGGTATATTTTTGTGCAATACTGATAAAAAATATATCAAGCATAGGAGGTAAATAGCAAAATATATACAAATAAATGATAAGTAAAAGAACGTAAAATAATTTTTCAAACCGTAAATTTAGAAAAATGAGGTATGGACAATCTATCTGTAATGCACAAGGAATTTTTAGCAATTTTATATAAAATCCATTCTTCATACAAATGATATAATAATATAATAATAATATAAAAAATGAGGTGTTAAATATGATTTTACAAGACATTGCACAAAGATATAACGACTATCTCATTGAGAAGCGGCGTTATTTCCACATGCACCCAGAAGTGAGTACAAAAGAGTACAACACAAGCAAAATTGTGAAAGAGGAATTAGATAAGTATGGTATTTCATGGCGTCCATGTGGAATGGAAACGGGTATTTTGGCAACCATAAAAGGAAAGCATCCAGGAAAAACGATTTTACTTCGTGGCGATATGGATGCTTTAACTGTACAAGAAACCACAGGGGCCCCCTATGCAAGTATCAATGATGGTGTTATGCATGCTTGTGGTCACGATTGTCATACGGCAATGTTGCTGACTGCGGCCAGACTTTTGAATGATATGAAAGATGATTTATGCGGAACAGTACAGTTGGCATTTCAACCAGCCGAAGAAGTCGCCAAAGGTGCAAGAGCAATGATGGATCAGGGTGTATTGGAAGGTGTAGATGCTTGTTTTGCAATTCACGTTTGGGGTACAATTGATGCAGGGAAAATTTCTTTGGAAGCAGGTCCCAGAATGGCTTCTGCTGACCAATTTAGTATTAAAATTAAGGGAAAAGGTGCACATGGTGCAGAGCCAGATGATGGTATAGATGCAGTTGTGACTGCGGCAGCTATGATTAACAATCTGCAATCTATTGTAAGCAGAGAAATTGCACCTATGTCACCCGCAGTTGTGACCATTGGTACAATTCATGGTGGCACTCGTTTTAATGTGGTTGCGGAAGACTGTGAATTGACAGGGACTACACGCTGTTTTGATGCAAAAGTATGGGACCAGTTTGAAAATCGTATGCGTCGTATTGTAGAAAGCACAGCACAGACATATCGTGCAAGTGCAGAACTGATATATGAACGCATTTGTCCACCTGTCATCAATGATGCAGAATTTGTGGCATTGGCACAAAAATCAGCAAAAAAAATTATGGGGGAAAATTGCCTTTCCAGCAAGCCAGCTACCACAGGGGCAGAAGATTTTTCTCTTTTTGTGCGTGAGGTACCGGGAGCTATTGCGATGTTGGGTATCGGCAACGAAGCCTGTGGGGCGGTTTGGCCAAACCATTCGGGTAATTTTTGTGTAGATGAGTCACAACTTTTGAAAGGTGCTATGATATATGCACAAGTGGCATTGGATTTTAATGCACAATAATTTTTTATGAATGACATTTTTTGTTATGTTTTTATAACTTACATAAAATGATTTGATGCAGAAGAGGAGGTACGAATAAACAAGTAAAAACGATATACTGATTTTACAATTTTATAGTCAGAACAATAGCTTCTACAACCATTTTACAGCTTATTTGGTATATCGAATGTGATGATTGTATGAGAAAGGGGAATAAAGAACGATGTATAATTTTGCGTTAGCATTTTTTATTTGTGCTGCGGCATATATTATCGGTGAAGTTGTTTCGACTTTAACGAAGGCTTGGGTTCCTTCTGTGTTTGTAACAGCGATTATTATGCTTGTGGGGTACTGGACATTTGTACCAACAAATGTGGTGACAGATGCCACATTGCTGCCATTTGGTAGTACACTGGGTCTGTATTTGATTATTACCCACATGGGTACAGTAATTAGTATCAAGCAGTTGTTGGAACAGTGGAAAACCATTGTGGCATGTTTGGTAGGGCTTGCAGGTATGACGGTATTTGCTTTATTGCTTTGTCCTTTGCTTATGGATCGTACATATGTGATTGCAGGATTACCTCCTCTGACAGGTGGTATTGTGGCAGCAACAACAATGATGGATGCAGCACAAGCACAAGGTTTGAAAGAAGCAGCAATATTTGCAATTACCATGTATTGTGTACAAGGTTTTGCAGGTTATCCATTGACCGCTGTTTGTTTGCAGTTAGAGGGCAAAAAATTACTCAAACAATTCAAACCAAATGCAAAAAATGACGCATCTGCGGAAAGTGGTGCAATAGATACTGTCAATGGCAATTTGGTTGGTAGTGATACAAAAACAAAAAAATTATTGCCTGAAATGTCTCCAAAATGGAATACAACTGTTATGATGTTGGCAAAATTAGGTTTGGTGGCATTTTGTGCAACAGTATTGGGAAGTGTTTCTTTCCCTGTTGTTGGCAAAATTAGTGGTGCAATTTGGGCTTTGCTTTTGGGTATTATTTTCACAACCATTGGTTTCTTGGATGAAAACAGTTTGAATAAAAGTAATTCTTACGGTATCGTTATGTTTGCATTGATGATGTATATCTTTGATGGTTTGAAAGATTGTACACCAGAAATGCTTATGAACATGATTGTTCCAATGATTATTTTGATTGTAATTGGTGTTGCAGGTATGGCAATATTCTGTTTTATCATTGCCAAAGTACTCAAACGTTCTTTCTGTATGTGTTTTGCCACAGCATTGACTGCATTGTATGGCTTCCCTCCAAATGCAGTTATTACTGAAAATACTTGTAATGCATTGGCAAAAACACCAGAAGAAAAAGCATATCTTATGGACCATATGTTCCCTCCTATGATTGTAGGTGGCTTTACAACTGTAACCATTACATCTGTTTTGATTGCTGGGGCATTTGCTACTATGCTGTAATGCATGAAATAAAAAATATGAAAATAGAAAAGAGGTTGTCACATGAATTATAAAGATTTGGCAAGCAAAACACAGGATTATACTGTTGAACAACGTAGATGGTTTCATCGCTATCCAGAATTAAGTTTGCAAGAAGTGAAAACAACAGAACATATTGAAAGCGAATTGCGTAAAATGGGTTATGAAGAAATCCAACGTTTTGAAAATCATACAGGACTTTGTGCAATGCTTTATGGTGGGAAAGCAGAGGCTGGTTGTCGTACAGTCGCATTGCGTGCAGATATTGATGCTTTGCCTGTATTAGAAAAAACAGGATTGCCTTTTGCAAGTGAAAATGAAGGGGTTATGCATGCTTGCGGACATGATAACCATATGGCAATGCTTTTGGGGGCAGCAAAAATGCTGATAGAAACAAAAGATGAGCTCAAAGGTAATGTAAAATTGATTTTCCAAGCAGCAGAAGAAACTGGTTGTGGTGCAGAATATTATGTAGAAGCTGGTATTTTGGATGGTGTAGATGCGATATTTGGACAGCATGTATGGGCAACTTTGGACGAGCCTTACTTAAATGTACAACCAGGCCCTCGTATGGCAAGTATGGATTGTTTTACAATTGAAGTAAATGGTGTTTCTGCACATGCGACACAGCCACATATGGGTATTGATGCATTGTTGGCAGCATGTGCGATTGTAAATAATATTCAATCTTTTATTTCCAGAAATAATGACCCACTCAATCCTTTGATTGTATCTATTGGTGAAATGCATGCGGGACAACGCCACAATATCATTGCAAACCATGCAACACTTTCTGGTACAACCAGAACATTTGATTCTGCATTCCGTCAAAAAATAGAAGATGGTTTGCGTCGTATTACAGAAAATACTGCAAAAGCATTTGGGGCAGAAGCTACATTGAAATATGAAAGATTTGCAAACGCTTTAATCAATGATGATGCGGAATTGAATCAAATTGCACATGATGCAGCTGTGAAACTGTATGGTGAAGATTGTTTGAAAGAATTGCCAAAAATGATGGGTAGTGAAGACTTCTCTTTTTATTCAGAAAAAATCCCTGCTATTTTTGGATATGTGGGTACTCGTAATGAAGAATTGGGTATGACAGTGGGTAATCACAACGACCATTATACACTGAATGAACCAGTTCTGGAACGTGGTGCTGCATTGTATGCACAATTTGCTTATGATTTTTTGGCAGCAGGCAAAAAAGCCTGATGTACAAGTGTAAATGTAATTTTTCGTTGTATGATGTGATGAAATGATTATGTTGTGGAAGATGTGTTTTTTCCTCTAAAGTATTAGGTGACAATCCGTTGTGTGGATTGTCACCTTTTTGATTTTTATGGCAAAGTGAAAAGAATTCTACATACAATACCATTAGTTATTTTTATATTTTCTTTGGTTAGTTATCATATGACAAATAAATACTTATTATAAAAATAAAAAAATTTTTACAAAAATATTGAAAAAATAAAAAAAATATTATACAATATAATAAAAATGCATTATGCATTATTGATAATAAAAGGTGTATCCAAATGAAGTTTGAAAATATGATTTAGAAAAATATATATGTGGCATTTTATATATTAGATGGTGTTGTGTAACACTTTGCAAATGTTAGAAAGGAGTGAGTGTAAAAGAAAGTTGAGGGGATAGAGAGGAAGTGCCATATGTTTTGGTTATGTTGATGAAGTTTTTGGAACAGATATTTTGGAAAAACTTTTTGTGAATATGGTGCCTCCGAAAAGCAAAACAATAGATATGTTGCGGATAGAATGTAGAAGGGAGAATGTGTAATGAATAAGATTAAGGGCAAGGATATCTTGGCAGTTGGTTTAACGATGTTTGCAATATTCTTTGGTGCGGGTAACTTGATATTTCCGCCGTACTTAGGAAGAATTACTGGTAGTGAATGGTTTCTTGGTTTCTTCTTTTTCTTTATTGTAGACGTTGGTGTTTCTATGCTTGCAATTTTTGCAACAATTCGAAGCCAAGATCTTTCCATGACTGGTGTTCCGAGCAGACTGGGGAAAAAAGCAGCAACGATAGTTGCAATTATTATTGCGACATGTTTAGCCCCTTGTCTTGCTGTACCAAGAACGGCAGCCACAACGTTTGAGATGGGTTGGGCACAAATGTTTCCGAGTTTGAGTATTTGGGTTTTTAGTTTTATTTTCTTTGCAGTGGTTTGTTTTTTAACAATTCGTCCTTCTAAGGTTGTTGATATTGTAGGTAACTATCTGACACCGATATTGGTATTATGTATTTTGATATTATTGATACTTGGTATTGTAGACCCGATTGGCCCTATTGCACTGACTTCTCAGGTAGAAACAATCAAAGAAGGTATTATCAATGGGTATCAGACAATGGACCCTCTGGGGATTGGGTTGGTAATTGTTGCTATTATGGGAGCAATTACAGAAAAAGGATATACAACACAAGAAATGCAAGCAAGCCTTTTGACAAAAGCAGCAATCATTGCGGGTGTCTTGTTATTTATTATATATGGCGGATTAAGTTATTTGGGTGCAACTGTTTCTAATGGCGGATTTGAGGATTACAATCAGGCTGCTTTGGTTGTTGCATTGACACAGGAGCTGATGGGAACATGGGGCGTTGTCATGTTATCTGTGATTGTATTGTTTGCCTGCCTGACAACAGCAATCGGTCTGACTTCTGGATTTGCTGGCACATTAGAAAAGCTGACAGGTGGAAAATGTAAATATAAAGTAACTGTCATTGTGATGTCTATTTTCTCTTTTGTGGTTTCCAATGCAGGGATTTCTACAATTATCAGTGTTTCTGCACCGATTTTATCTGTGGTATTCCCTTGCTTTATTACCATGACAGTATTGATGTTCTTTGGAAAATATATCAAAAATGATAATGTGATTCGTTTTGCAACAGCATTTGCTTTTGTAATTAGTTTGTCTGAGGTATTGACAAGTTTGGGTATTCCGCTTACTTATACAAAAATATTGCCACTTGCACAATATCAGTGTGCATGGATTGTACCAGCGATTGTTGGTGGTATTATTGGATATTTTATCCCATCAAATTCTTTGAAAAAATAACCAATTAGAACATATATAATGAAGATAGCAACAATCAATAAAGTAATATAATATGATAAATAAGTAAAAAAGATAAGGAGGAAAGTTATGAAAAAACTAATGACAGGTAATGAGGCTTTGGTACAAGGTGCATGGGAAGCAGGTGTTTTGGTGGCTTCTGCATATCCGGGTACACCATCTACAGAAATTGTTGAAAATATGTCTGCACATAAAGAAGTATATTCTGAATGGGCACCAAATGAAAAAGTAGCAATGGAAGCAGCCATTGGTGCGTCCATCGCAGGCGTAAGAAGTCTGGCTTCTATGAAACATGTAGGACTGAATGTTGCCGCAGACCCTTTGTTTACATTTGTTTATACAGGTGTTAATGGTGGTATGGTTGTGATTACCGCAGATGAACCTGGACAACATTCCTCACAAAATGAACAAGATAACAGAAACTATGCAAGAGCAGCCATGATGCCAATGA
>CAJMNV010000096.1 GCA_905214825.1 uncultured bacterium
CAACAAGTATTTGTTGAAAAAGGGCAAATGGAAAAAGACAAGTGGATACAGCCAGCATTTGTTAAGAAAGAGCAAGAGGAAAATGGTAAAAGAATACAACAGGTATTTGTTGAAAAAGGGCAAACGGAAAAAGATAAGTGGATACAGCCAGTATTGGTTAAGAAAGAGCAAGAAGAAAAAGGTATGTCGATGCAACCTGTATTGATGTGTGTGGCAGAAAGAGAAAAACAAAAAGAAATACCGATTTTTTCTGTAGCATCACAGAGTAATATAATACAAAGCCCAAAGAAATTAAAAACAGAAATATGGAAAAACAGTGGTGAAACAAAACAAATGATGTTTTTACAAAATCAAACGAAACAATGGCAGACAGAAAAAATAGTGCCAAAGGAAAAGGCAAAGGTAACACAGTTTTTGCATTTGGCAGAGCGTGAAAATGTGTTGCAAGCACAAACAAAACAACCAAAAATAGATGGAAAAATGTCTGAAATATGGAAACAACAAGGTGAGGATGTTGTGATGTTGCAAAAAATATTACGTCATTATGAAAATCAACAAAATCATATGGCAGGGAATCAAAATGTTTCGATACAGATTGGACACATCAAGCAAGAGGCTGATGTGGATGATGTGATGGAGGCATTGACGAAAAAATTGTGGGAAACACGCAGTATGACAACAAAAAAACCAAAAGGAAGCGTATAAAAGAGGTGTGGTATGGTTGAAATTTTGAAGCAGGTGATTGCTGATGTGATGGAAAGCAGAATGATTGCTGATGTTTGCATTGGTACAGTAATGACAGAAAAACCGTTGAAAATTCGATTGGAAAATGGCTTGGAATTGGAAGAACGTTTTTTATTGGTGGCAGAACGTTTGACAAAACATGAAGAGCGTGGACGAATACGAACTTGGACAACACAAGAAGGAAATACTTGGTCTGAATATCGCATGATAAGAGATGTGGGGCTGAAAGTAGGGGAAAAAGTTATGGTGTGGCAGGGGGGTGGGGGGCAACAATATGTGGTGATGGACAGATGGAAAGGGGGAACGGCATGATACCACAAAATGAGATATTGACAACAGAGCATTTACAATTTGTAACACAGCCATCTTTGACATATCGCATAAGAGAGGAACAAAAAGAAGTGAGGGGGAGTTTGGACGATTTAGAAGCAATCAAACAAGCTGTTGCAAAAATATTGGATACAGAACGATACCATTATGTGATATATGATTGGAATTATGGTGTGGAATTTTCGGATTTATGGGGAAAACCGATGAGTTATGTTATACCAGAAGTGGAACAAAGAATTGTAGAAGCGTTATGCAGTGATGACAGAATACAAAGTGTGACGGATTTCCGATTTACACAAAATAAAAATGATTTGACTGTGGCGTTTCATGTGCAAACCATATATGGCAGTTGGGAGGAAAAAAGGACGGTGGATATTTGAAATGTATGAAAGTTATGAAGCGTTGATGGAAAAGAAACTTGCCATGATAGATGATAGAAGGGACAAAAGACAAGGTAGTGTCATTTACGATGCAATGGCACCAAATGCAGCGGAAACGGCAACATTTTATAGTGAATTGGAGATGCTGGAAAATCGTACATTTGCAGATACGGCAACTGGTATGGATTTGACAAAACGCTGCAAAGAAAGAGGTATTTTGCGAAAAGCAGCAGTCAAAGCAACGTTTTATGGCACATTTACAAACAAAGATGGTGAAATATATGCTTTAAAAAGTGGAGAACGCTTTTTTTTGGAAGAATATTATTATCAAGTATTATTTTTGGAAGAAGATGGAAAACGGTATGTATTGGAATGTGAAACAGCAGGAGAATGCGGAAACAGCTATTTGGGAACATTGTTGCCTGTATCACATTTAGAAGGATTGGCAAAAGCAACATTGACAGAACTACGTACCGATGGTGAAGATGAAGAAAGCGATGAAGCATTGCGAAAAAGATATATGCAAAGTTTTTCGGCAGATGCATTTGGTGGCAATGTCGCAGATTATAAACAAAAAGTTGGTGCAATGCAAAATGTGGGCGGTGTGAAAGTGGAGCCTGTTTGGCAAGGTGGGGGTACAGTAAAACTGGTGATTATTGACCAAGGTTTTAAAGCACCATCAACAGAAGAATTGAAGCAACTGCAAAATCAGATTGACCCACAGACAAAAGGTTTGGGAGAAGGGATTGCACCGATTGGGCATAAAGTGACAGTGGTAGGTGTGACGGAAGTAGGTTGTACAATCAAAATGGATATTACTTGGCACAAAGATGCAGACCAAGAACAGGCTAAACTGGAAATAAAACAAAAAATAGAAGCATATTTATTGGAATTACGAAAGGGATGGGCAGATACAACATATGTGGTGGTAAGAAGCAGTTATTTGGAAGCGGCTGTGTTGTATGTAGCTGGAGTGTTGGACGTGCAAAATTGTACCATCAATCAACAAAGTGGCAATTTACAATTACAACAGTATGAAATTCCAATATTGAAAACGGTTGAGGTGGTTTGATGGGCGGAGAACGGTATATGAAATATTTACCACCTATGATGGCAAATTTGACAGAGTTGCAACAGTTGGGCAATGTGGAAAATGGGATACTGGCAGATATGGAAAAAGCAAAATGTGATGTAGAGGCAAATCAATGGATACAGACAGCAACTAGAAAAGGATTGCTTAGAAGAGCTGATATGATGGGTTTGCAACAATTACAAAAAGAAGATACAGAAACATTGCGCGGTTTGGTTTTGGCAAGATGGAACAATTACAGCCCCTATACTTGGTGGACATTTTGTCATTGGTTGGATATGTATTGTGGGGAAGGCAATTATCAAGTAGCAATGGATGTTGCAAAATACCATTTGCATGTTACATTGGAATTGAGCCAAAAACAAAAACAACAAGATATTTTGTTGTTTTGGAAAGATTTGATACCTGCAAATATTTTGTTTTCGGTGGAATTGAATAAAAATACACATGCAGATGTGGCAATTATGACATATGGTGGTTTGAAAGCAGGCAAATGGCTGCATGGTGAAATTCCTTTTGTGGATTTTTCAGTGTATGAAAAAATTTGAAAAAAGGCTTGCAGGCACTTGCTTGGTGTGTTAGAATATAAATACTTGTTTTGATGTAAAAAAGGCTTTTTTGACAAAAAGCAAATGATACAGGAGGTTTATCATCATGGCAACAATTCGTATTGCATTAACCGTGGTATTAGCGGTTTTATCTGTTTTGCTCTGCATTATCATATTACTGCAATCCAAACGTTCTGCAGGTTTGGGGGCTGTGAGTGGCAATGCCAGTGGTGACACATATTGGAGCAAAAACAAAGCAAGCTCTATGGAAGGTGCTTTGGAAAGATATACAAAAATTGGCGGTGCATTATTCATGTTGATTGCTTTGGCAATTAATTTGATTAAGTAAACACAAATCAGAGATGCAGAAGTGCATCTCTTTTTTTATCAAATCACCAAAAAGCGGGAGGTTATGATGATGGAAGATGACATTTTACAACAAAGAAAACAGAAAATATTGGCATATATGAAAAGTGCAGATTATATCCCGTTAAAACGAAAGGAAATGCGGATTGTATTATCTGTACCTGATGCAGACAAAGAAGAATTTGAACAAATGATTACCGCATTGATTGCAGAAGGAAAAATTATTGAAACAAAAAGAGGAAAATTGTTTGCACCAAAAGCATTGCAAATGGCAACTGGCACATTTTTGAGTCATGCAAAGGGATTTGGTTTTGTGACACCAGAAGAAGGTGGAAATGATATTTTTATTCCGGCGTCTGAAACAAATGGTGCGATGCAAAAAGACAAAGTGCTTTACAAAGTGATACAAAAAAGTGGTGATGGCAAAAAAGCGGAAGGTACAATTATCAAAGTGTTGGAAAGAGCAAACAGCCGTATTGTGGGGCTTTTTGAACAAGTCAAAGGATATGGCTTTGTGATTGCAGACGATAAAAAATTTGCAAAAGATATTTTTATTGCAAAAGAGCTGACGATGGGGGCTGTGACAGGGCATAAAGTGGTTGTGGAAATTACGGATTATGGTGCAGAACGCAGAAACCCAGAAGGAAAAATTGTAGAAATATTGGGACATATCAATGACCCTGGTGTGGATATATTATCTGTGATTAAAAGATATGATTTGGCAGTGGAATTTGAAAAAGAAGTGTATCAAGAAATTGAAAATTTGGAAACAGAAGTCAAAGAAGAAGACAAAATTGGCAGAGAAGATTTGCGTGATGTGTTGACAATTACCATTGACGGAGAAGATGCCAAAGATTTAGATGATGCAGTTTCTTTGCAAATGCTACAAAATGGTAATTTTGAATTGGGTGTGCATATTGCAGATGTTTCACATTATGTGAGATTCAATACAGAACTGGATAAAGAAGCCTACAGAAGGGGAACCAGTGTATATTTGGTGGATAGGGTGATTCCGATGTTGCCACACAAATTGAGTAATGGTATTTGTTCTCTCAATCCTCATACAGACAGATTGGCTTTGAGCTGTATTATGGAAATTGATCACAGAGGGCAAGTGATTGACCATAAAGTTGTGAATTCTGTGATTCATTCGGATTATCGTATGACATATACAGCGGTAAGAGAGATATTGGAAGATGGAACACCTGCGTTGTTGACAGAGTATCAAGAAATTGTGCCAATGTTGCAAGATATGAACAAATTACGTATAGTATTGGCAGAAAAACGCAAAAAAAGAGGGTCTGTTAATTTTGATTTGCCAGAATCGAAAATTATATTGGACGAAAACGGAAAACCGATTGATATTCGTCCTTATGAAAGAAGTATTGCTACAAATTTGATTGAAGAATTTATGCTGGTTTGTAACGAAACGATTGCAGAAAATTTCTTTTGGCAAGAAGTGCCTTTTGTGTTCCGTTCTCACCAAGAGCCCGATGAAGAAAAAACAGAAAAAATGGAACAGTTTTTGTGTGGGTTTGGCTATCGTGTGAAGAAAAAAGATGGGGAATTGCACCCAAGAGAAATACAAAAAGTATTATCTGAAATTGAAGGCAAAACAGAAGAAAGAGTTATCACACGTGTGGTACTGCGTAGCATGATGCAGGCAAGGTATACCGCAGACAACCAAGGACATTTTGGTTTGGCTGCAAAATATTATTGTCATTTTACTTCTCCAATACGTCGTTATCCTGATTTACAAATTCATCGTTTGATTAAAATGATACTGGCAGGAGAAATGAATGGAAAAAAAGAAGAAAGTTTACGACGGAAAATGCCAGAAATTGCTGCACATTGCTCCAAACGAGAACGTATTGCAGATGAAGCAGAAAGAGATACTGACAATCTGAAAAAAGTGGAGTATATGATGGACAAAGTTGGGGAATATTACGAAGGGATTATATCCGGTGTGACAAGCTGGGGGATTTTTGTAGAATTACCAAATACCGTAGAAGGTATGGTGGCATTGGCACAAATGGACGATGACTATTACGAATTTGAAGAAAAAAATATGCTGGTATTTGGAAGAAAAAGCGGAAAAATATATCGTTTGGGTGACACGGTGGAAGTGATGGTTGCAAAAGTATCCAAGGAAATGGGTACCATTGATTTTGTATTTGCGGAAGAATAAACAAAATATACATCGCAGTCTGAGAAATTTCAGACTGCGATGAAAAAATATGATGCGTTTTGTCATGATGTTGAAATGATTTGTAATAGAAATGTCATTTGCATTTTGCAAAAAATATGATATAATCATTACGGTAAGCATAAACAGCAGTTGGAAGGAAAGGTGCAGACCATGGCGAAAGGAAACAGCAAAAAATTGATTGCCCAAAACAAAAAAGCATATCATGAGTACTTTATCGAGGATGTGTATCAGGCAGGCATTTCTTTGGCTGGTACAGAAGTCAAAAGTTTGCGTGCGGGAAAATGCAGTTTAAAAGAAAGTTTTATTCGCATAGAAAATGGCCAGGCTTTTTTATACAATATGCATATCAGTCCTTACGAACAGGGGAATATATTTAATAAAGACCCTCTGCGTGTCAGATGTTTGCTTTTACACAAAAATGAAATACGCAAAATTGCAGCACAAGTGCAAGCCGCAGGTTATACAGTGGTACCGCTGAAAGTGTATTTTGACAGAAGTTATGTGAAAGTGGATATTGCTTTGGCAAAAGGGAAAAAACTTTATGATAAAAGAGAAACCATTGCCAAAAATGACCAAAGACGACAAGCAGAAAAAGAATTTAAGATTAGAAATCTTACTTTATAAGATAGTGTCGCATTAAGGGGATGTAATGGTTTTCGACGGGAGTCTTGAAAGTAGGAATAGCCATCTGCAGACCAGTGAACTGCATCAACAAGCTGGAAAATTTTCTAAAAAGAAACGACAATAATAAATTAGCATACGCTGCCTAATTGCGGCAGCTGTCAACCTCCGATTTCTCGCTGTTGGAGTGTTTGGCATCGACTTTGCGAGGCACTTTTTTGCCTAAGCTTTGCGGCAAAAAAAGATTTATGAAGCTACTAAGTTGCACAGCCTGTCATTCGGCGGTGTGACGAGGGAATGACAATAGAATGACTGTGATGGGAGAAGTTCTTATGGATGGGTTTTCGGACAGGGGTTCGACTCCCCTCATCTCCATGGAATAAAAAACACCATATCTTTTGGATATGGTGTTTTTTTGTAAAAAATGAAGGGAGAAATTTTATGAAAAGAATTGAAAGAATATATGGAAATCGCTGGGCAAAAGTGGTTATTCCCATTGTCATTGCATTGATTTCCATATTGGTTTTATCAAAGATTGCTGTATCACCAGCGTTTCATGCAAAGACGATAGAAGCATTGGACGCTAAAAATGCAGATGTTATGAAATTGACGGCAGCGTCTACCAGCATATCGGCAGCCATTACACTCATTCCTGGTGATGTGGGTCTGCCGATTGCAGAAAGGTTGATAGATTTAAGTAGTTGGTTTATTTTGGTTATCTGTGCGATTTATATAGAAAAGTATTTACTGATTATCACTGGTTTTATTACATTTGTGATTTTTATTCCTGTTTCTTGTGTATTGTATATAGCGAATTTGTTTTTCAAAAATCCAGTATTTCATACAATAAAAAAAAAACTTATTACATTGGGGATAGCATCATTTTTGGCAGTACCAATGAGTGTGCAAATATCTAATATGATAGAAAATACATATAATTATTCCGTAGAAAATGCAGTTGCCTCTACATCAGAAATTACAGAAAGTTTAGAAGAAGAAGCAAAAAGTTTTCGGATTTCTGATATGATTGCAAATGTAAAAAATGGTATATCAACTGCTGTGGATAAAGCAACAACCATGATGAATCAAATGATTGAATATCTGGCTGTGATGATTGTAACATCTTGTGTCATTCCACTTTCGGTATT
>CAJMNV010000097.1 GCA_905214825.1 uncultured bacterium
GAAAAACAAAAATCCGCAGTGGTGATGCTGTCTGATTTTGGCATAGACTCTTGTTTGGTTGCATGTATGCATGGTATGTGCAAAATGGTAGACAAACAGTTGAAAACATATGACATTACACATTTGATACCTGCTTTTGATATTGTTACAGCCTCTTATTGTTTGCAATATACCGTACCATATTGGCCGGCAGGCACGGTATTTGTATCTGTGATTGACCCAGGCGTGGGTACAAGCCGTCGAGCAAGTGTTGCAAAATTAAAAAATGGTAGTTATGTTGTGACACCGGACAATGGCACATTATCTTATTTGCATAAAATGATTGGTGTAGAAGAAATTAGAGAAATTGATGAAGAAGTCAACCGTTATGCAGCAACAAAAGATATACATGTGTTTCATGGCAGAGATTTGTTTGCATATTGTGCGGCAAAATTGGCATCAGGTATTATCAATTTTGAAGAAGTCGGAAAAAAATATCCATTGGAAGAAATGGTGTTACATGAAATCAAGGGGGCAGAAGTTGCACAAAAATATGTCAAAGCAACCATTCAAGGTTATGACCCATTTGGTAGTGCAGAGCTTTCTGTTTTGAATGCGGCATTTCAGAAAACAGGATTTGCCATTGGTGATAAATTAAAAATCAAAATTACAACAGAAGATATGGTTGTATTTGATGAAATCGTATGTTATGAAAAATCATTTGGTTATGTTGAAAAAGGAGAAAATAGGATATTCAATGATTTGGCTTCTTATGTGACGATTGCGTGCAATGCATGTATGTTTGCTGAAACATATCACTTAGATCCAGAAAAAACATATATTGTAGAAATTTCAGAAGCATAATAGAAAGGGATTTTG
Organism: uncultured bacterium; assembly: GCA_905214825.1. GTDB lineage: Bacteria > Bacillota > Clostridia > Lachnospirales > Anaerotignaceae > Anaerotignum. Next base: position 859 of record CAJMNV010000097.1, read on the forward strand.
ATAAATGTGCTTAGAAAAATTACCAAAAATAGAATTGCATTGTCATTTAGATGGTTCCATTCCCATTTCTGTGCTAAAAAAACTGTGTTTGCTAGGCGATATTGCCATACCACAAAATGATATAGAGTTTCGGAATTTGATAGAGGCAAAAGAAGATTGCGAAAGTTTGACAGAATATTTGCGGGCTTTTGTATTGCCGTTGCAGTGTCTGAAAACAGAAGATGCATTTTTCATTGCCTCTTATGAAACAGTGGCAAAAGCAGCACAAGAAGGTACACATTATTTGGAGTTGAGATTTGCACCATTGTTGTCTGAGACAAAAGATTTACCAGCAGAAAAAATCATAGAAGCCGCCATTGCAGGTTTGCAAAAAGCAACAAAAGCATATCATATGGAAGCAGGTTTTATTTTGTGTGGTATGCGTCATTTTCATGAAAAACAGAATATGAGAACATTGGATTTGGCAAAAAAATATTTGCAGCGTGGTGTATGCGGTTTGGATTTGGCTGGTGATGAGTCTGCATTTTCAAACGAACAGTTCGCAACATATTTTCAAAAAGCCATACAATATGGAGCAAAACGCATTGGACATGGGATTGCCATGCGGCAAAATACAAGTTTACAAAATGCTGTCATCAGACATGGTGTTGGTGTGGAGATGTGTCCAAGTAGTAATATGCAAACAAAAGCGGTATCTGGTTGGGAAAATTATCCTTTTCGAGAATTTTTGGAACAAGGTGTTCTCATATCTATCAATACAGATAATCGCACAGTAACCAATACTACAATGACAAAAGAATTGCAATTACTACAAAAACAATTTCATCTAACATGTCAAGAAGCAGGAACATTGATGAAACAAGCCTTAATTACTTCTTTTGCAGAAGAAAGTACAAAAAAAGAAATACAAAAAGAAATACTTGCATGGGAAAAAGCATATATTTCATAACAATAGGTGTATAAACAGAAAAGTATATCATATCATAGGATATAAAATTTGTAGTATTGCTAAATTCTTTCTAAGAGAGGTCGTAATTTGTATAACACCACTTCTATGATAGAATATTTTATTCCAAAATCTGAATAATCATCTGTACATTGTCTCAACCCATCTACAATATCTGTGGTGTTGGCAGTCAGTAGCATAATAGGTAGTTTTAGTAATTTCACACAGCAAAGCAATATTGTTTCCATATGTCAAATGTGTATCCTCTTTGCAATAGATATTTAGCACTATGAAAACTATGCAATACAATATAAATACAAAATCCTGCCTAATTTGAGATGGCAGGATTTTTATTTTGTTAAATGGTATGATACTAATTTTTATCCCCAATGGTAAGCATATGAAATCCTTCGCCATGTACTTCATTGGATTCTAAAATGATAGTGAATGCTGCTGGGTCAACTTCTTTTACGGTTTGTTGCACAAAATACATTTGTTTATTATCACAAGCTACCAAAACAATTTCTTTTTTACTGCCTTGATACCCACCAGAACCTTGTAGTATTGTGCTGCCACGCCCACAACATAAATCAATGGCATTTGCAATTTCCTTTCCATGGTTTTCTGTGATAATCAGAGCAAATTTTCCTGCATTGATGCCATAAATCATTTTATCGACTACAACAGCAAATAACAGATTGATAACCATACCATACACAATACCATCAATATCTCGGAATAAAATACCACCAATTAAAATAATCCCTACATCAGAAAGAAAAGCAATCTTTCCCAATGATAGATAGGGTTTTAATGCTTTGACAGCCATAATAATAAAATCTGTACCACCAGTAGAGGAATTTTGCGTGTAAATCATTGCATAGCCCAAACCACCAAATACACCTGTACACAGTGCAGAAATCATACGACTGCCAGTGTAAACAGGGAAAAGTGGTGCAATGTAATCAATCATAAAAGAAGAAATCAAAATACATCGAAGTGAGCGAAAAAAGAATTTTTTCCCCAATAATTTATAACAAAGTGCAGCCACCGGCACATTGAGTACAACAATGGTTAGCCCAATGGGCAGCCCAAAAAGTCGATAAAGAATGAGAGAAATACCTGAAAAACCAGTCATTGGAAATTCAGATGCGACTGCAAAGTTATAAAGACCTACTGCAATCAAAATACTTCCAATGATTTCAATAAAAGTTTCTTTTAATATTTGCTTTATTTTTTGCATATGATACCTCCTAATTTTAAATTGTATTGTATATTACAAATATTTCCAGAATGTAGGATATGTGTTGATAAAATTTTCATTTGCATTTCCGAAAGCAATAAAATGACTTTTCAAACTTTCAAACTATTCTAGCATACTACATAATGGCTGTCAAAATCGTGCTATTTGTCAAACGGTATGAACAAAATACACAAAATACGATTTTTGCAATGTTTATCTATCGTGTATATAATCGTATTCTTTTTTATCATACAGTAGTATGTTATGATAAAAAAATACATATATTTTACAATATAAACAAATAAACCAATGATAAAATCATAAATTTTTTACATGTTTATTGAATATTATCTGCAATGAAAAACAGAATAAACAATGTTGTTTGAAAAGTGAGAATACATATTTTTCTTGAAAAATATTTTGTTTTGTGATTAAATAGAAACAGGTATGTCTTTGGAAAGGCAACCGTTTATGTAAAGGGGTGAATAGAAATGAAACATATTCAGACATTGAATACCCGTAATCTGGCTGCTACTGTACAACACGGTGGTTGTGGTGAATGCCAGACTTCCTGTCAGTCTGCTTGCAAAACATCTTGTGGTGTTGCAAATCAGCAATGTGAAAACAAATAATATCGGCAGGAAAATCGCTGCCTGTGGCTTTCGTGGCACGGGTAGCGATTTTTTACAAAAAAATAGTTACATCGATATAGAAAGAGGATATATATGATTCATCAGTATCAATTAAATGGATATAATATTGTGTTGGATACATACAGTGGGGCGGTACATGTTGTAGACGAAGTGGCATATGACGTCATTGCCATGTACGAAACACACAAAAAAGAAGAGATTATTTCCGCAATATTGAAAAAATATCAAAACAACCCAGAAGTAACAGAACAAGAAGTACAGGATGTTTATTCTGGTGTGGAAGAATTGAAAAAAACAGGGCAACTGTTTACAGAAGATTTGTATGCAGATATCGCAGCAAATTTTAAAATGCAAAACAATGACATCAAAGCATTATGTTTGCATGTTGCACATACTTGTAATTTGACTTGTGATTACTGTTTTGCAAGCCAGGGCAAATACCAAGGTGACAATGCATTGATGTCTTTTGAAGTCGGCAAACAAGCATTTGATTTTTTGATTGCACATTCTGGTAATCGAAAAAATCTGGAAGTAGACTTCTTTGGTGGTGAGCCATTGATGGATTGGGATATTGTAAAACGTTTGGTGGAATATGCACGTAGCATAGAACAACAACACAATAAAAAATTCCGTTTTACACTCACAACAAATGGTTTGCTTTTAAATGATGATATGATGGAATTTGCAAACAAAGAAATGCATAATGTGGTATTGAGTTTGGACGGAAGAAAAGAAATTCATGATAAATTGCGTCGTACCGCAGGTGGACAAGGTAGTTATGATGTGATTGTACCAAAATTTCAAAAATTTGTACAAAGCAGAAACAACAAAGGATATTATATCCGTGGTACATTTACACATGATAATGTAGATTTTACAAAAGATGTATTCCATATGGCAGATTTGGGTTTTACAGAATTGTCTATGGAACCAGTTGTTTGTGACCCGAAAGAACCTTATGCATTGACAGAAGCAGATTTGCCAAAATTGTTTGAACAATACGAAATATTGGCAAAAGATATGTTACGCAGAGAAAAGGAAGGAAAACCCATTACATTCTATCATTATATGATTGATTTAACTGGTGGCCCTTGTGTGTATAAAAGAGTGATGGGTTGTGGCAGCGGCACAGAATATATGGCGGTAACGCCTTGGGGAGAATTGTTCCCTTGTCACCAATTTGTTGGGGATAATGCTTACAGTTTGGGTGATATTTGGAAAGGTGTGACAAATCCGGAAGTACAAGACAAATTCCGTAGGTGTAATGCATATGCACGGCCAGATTGTAAAGATTGTTGGGCAAAATTATACTGTTCTGGTGGTTGTGCAGCAAATGCATATCATGCAACAGGGGATATTACAGGTACTTATGAATACGGTTGTCAGTTATTCCGCAAAAGAATAGAATGTGCGATTATGATGGAAGTCGCAAAACAAATAGAAGTGTAAAAAATAAAGTAGCACATGAAGTAAAATGAACAAGAGGAATACCTTAAAATAATAAGGTATTCTCTTTTCTTGTTTTTTGATAAAAATATCTGCCATTTTTTCAAAGCAAATTATGCTTTTTTCGATGCACTATAAGACAAAAATGCTTCTTTTGTTTGTGGGTAGCGTAATTGACTGATGGGAATGACTATATCGTTTTGACAGTAAAAGCGACGTCTTTCAAATTTTTCCACAATTTCTATGTTCACAATAAAACTTTTGTGGCAATGCAAGAATCTTGCGTCTAATTTTTCTAATAATGTTTCAATGGGCATATAACTGTCAATGACATTTTTTTTGGTATGTATCGTAATTTTTCGTTTATCTTTTTCTACATATAAAATATCATCAATCTGAATACGCATAACTGCACGTAAAGACTTTATCAGTATGGTTTTTGGACGTTTTTGCAATACATTTTGTTCTGCAATCGAAAGTGCATCAACCAACTGTTCATGACAAAGCGGATACAACAAACAGTATGTATGCGAAACATGATAAAGTTCTGATGTATATTGTTCTGGTTTTGTCATAAATATAATTTGCATGTGGGGTTGTAATTCCAATAAGTGGTTGACAAATACAATGGTTTCTGACACAATTTCCTTTGAAACAAAATATAAATCAATCAATAAAATATCGATGGTCTTTTTTTCCGCAAAAATACTAATGTTTTTGATACCATGAAATATATTTACATGCACAGAGATTTCTTGGTTTTCAAAATATGTTGTCACAAAATCTGCCAATGGGTGAGCGTCTAGGGTTTGTCTTTTGCAGATACAAACAGAAAAGCTCATACAACATTCCTCCTTTTTTAGATGAGTAAAAAGAACAAAACTTTTGATTTATTATAAAGTAAAATGATGGACTATGCAATATATTGAATAATAAAAATATCTAGGGATTTGATGGGAATTTTTGGCAGTTATGTTTTATAAATGTAAAAGGAGTGAAAATAGCATGAAAAAGAAATTTTGTATGGTATTATTTTTATTTTTGTTTGGCGTTGTACCAATGGTGTTGCAAGCGGCAGGTGCAATTTCTGTCACAATAGATGACATGCAAGTGGCATATACCAAAATTGCAGGACAACCTTTTATCGATGCGTCGGGTAGAACACAAGTGCCATTTCGACAGACCATGGAAACATTTGGCTGTACGGTATCTTGGGATTCAGATACAAATACAGCTGTGGCAAAAAAAGATGGTGTTGTGGTAAAAGTACCTGTGGGACAATCCTATATTTATCGTAACAATGAAAAAGTACAAAATGATACAGCGGCAATGATTGTAGATGATAGAACATATTTGCCCATTCGTATTGTTTTGGAAAGTTTTGGTGCTTCTGTTTCGTGGCAGCCAGAAACTTCTACAGTTGTGGTTTCCACAAAAAATGTTGCAAATCATGATGGTATGGTGATGGTGCATTTTATTGATGTGGGACAAGGAGATGCAACACTCATTGATGATGGTGACTTTGAAATATTGATTGATGGCGGATTACAATCCGCAGGCAGTCATGTTGTGGAATATATCAAAAATTATGTAGATGATGATTTGGATATTGTGGTGGCAACACATGAAGATGCAGACCATATTGGTGGATTGTCTGCGGTTTTTGATACATATGATGTGGCAAAAGTGATTGATAATGGCAGAATTGCCAAAACAAAAATATACCAAAATTATGCGGATAAAGTAGCGAAAGAAAGGGCTTTGTATGATACAGATGACACAACACAAGCCATTACGATGCCAAGTGGTGCAGTGTTCAAAACATTGTCTATAAAAAATGCGGGAGATGATGCCAATGATAACAGTGTTGTGACGCTTTTGGATTATCAAGATACAGAAGTGTTGTTCACAGGGGATTTATCTGTCAATGTGGCAATGGCAAACAAACATCAATTTCAAGATATTGATGTTTGGAAAGCAGGCCATCATGGTTCTCGTACTTCTGTGAATGATACATTTTTACAGCTGACATCTCCTGAAAATATTGTTATTTCTGCGGGTAGAAATAATACTTATGGTCACCCACATAAAGAGGCAATGGAAAGTTATTTGAAAACCAATGCAAATGTATATGCAACATTTTGTTCTGGTGATATTGTGATGAAAACAAATGGAAAAACAATACAATTTGAAAATGTCACACCATTGACAATGGCTGATGTTGGTGCAAAAACAGAACAAACCAATACAGATAAAACAAACACAAATCATAC
>CAJMNV010000098.1 GCA_905214825.1 uncultured bacterium
CAGCTTGGCACACCAGAAAGATTGATTGCTTTTTGTGAGGGGATACAAGCGGCAGCACCTGTGGACAGTTATGTCAAACCAGAGCCGTATGCAATGCCCGGATATACTTGTGATGTCATCATGGCGGCAGGGGCCTTTGTGCAGGGCTCCTCCATTGAATTGAGTGCAGATGGCCCATTGCGTGAACCATATTCTGTGTATTTTCAGGGCGGCTTGACATGGTATCATGCCAAAATTGGTATTTTGATGTCATTGCAAAGAATGTATGAACAAAAATTGATTGATTTGTGATAATAAAAAAACACAGATATATGATATATCTGTGTTTTTTCTAAATGATGGATAATATAGCATGGAACAAAGCATTTTGATTTCGAAAACTTTTGTGGTATAATAATTGCACAATACACCAAAAATGCGGCAAGAGTGTTTTTTCATCGACCAACACTATCAAAATTTGGTTTCATGGAGAAACAGACACAAAAGGGGAAAAAGTGATGGTTTGGCGAAATCAAAATAAATAGGGGGTAGCATATGCTGGATTATCGGATTTATACATTTTTGACATTATGCGAAAAAATGAATTACACCAAAACAGCGGAAGTATTGCATATCACACAACCTGCTGTGACACAGCATATTCGCTGGTTGGAAGACCAATATCATTGTCGATTGTTTTCTTATCAGGGAAAGGTGTTGCGTTTGACAGAAAAAGGGGCAATGTTGCAAAATTTTGCACAACAGATGGTTTCCAATGAAATTGGTGTGCATGCGGCAATGGAACAACAAGAAAATGCAGAAATCCATTTACGCATTGGTGCCACCAAAACAATCGGGGATTATATATTGCCTGTGTTATTGACTGATTTTTTGAAACAAAATCCAAAGTATCGTTTGCATTTGGTTGTGGATAATACAGAACGGTTGTTGCAAGAATTGGAACATGGGTCTTTGGATTTGGTCATGTTGGAAGGTTTTTTTGATAAAAGATGTTATGATTATACATTGTATAAAAAAGAGCGTTTTTTGGGCATTTGCAACAAAGACAGTCATTGGAAAAATAAAAAAATCACACTTTGGGATATACGGCATGAACCATTGATATTGCGGGAAAAAGGCTCTGGTACCAGAGATATTTTTGAAGAAGTGTTAAAAGAGCAAAATATCACACTCCTTAGTTTTGATACCATACAAGAAATCAGCAATTTTCAGACAATCAAAAAAATGGTGGAAAATGATTTGGGCATTACATTTTTATATGAACCTGTGGTTCATAAAGAATTGGAAAATGGCAGTTTGTGTGCCTTGGAGTTGGAAGGTCTTGAGATTTATCGGGAATTGAATTATGTGTATATGCAAAATGGTTTGTTTCGAGAGGTGTATGAACCATTTTTACAATTTGCAAAAAATTGGGAACAGCCAATATAAAAAGGAGTGAACACATATGGCATATGCCATGGAAAGCTATTTATTTGATGTATCTGAAACATATGAAAATGCAAATTGGGATTGTATCATAGATGCGTTGTTGACATTGGCAAGTTATGCAGATTGTGAGCCAAGTGCGGATTATGGTTTTGTGATTGTGAAAACAGATACACCAAAAGAAAATTGTGTGATGATACAAACCGCAAAAGATTATGGAAAAAAAGAAATCACGCTGGAAGTGCGGTATGAATATCAAAATCAAAAAGATTTTCGGCAATATGCATGGAACACCACAGATTTTGATGCCGTGTTGCAGTATTTTTATGACTTTGTTAGAAGGAAATCGCTGGATGTGTCCCAATTTGAAGATATCACACAACAGTTGCAATAAATAGAAGGTGATTTTATGAACAAAAAAGAAAAATCGGTTTCACAAAAACAAATCAGCAAATTTTTGAGTTTGGTTCTGCGGCATGAACCACAAGCCGCAGGCATTACATTGGACGAGCATGGCTGGGCAGATGTGGAAGATTTGCTTGCAGGGGTTTCCAAAAAAATGCCCATCGACCGCAAAATATTGGAGCAGATTGTGGCAGAGGACAACAAACAAAGATATGCTTTTGATGAAACCAAAACAAAAATCAGAGCCAATCAAGGGCATTCGATACAAGTGGATGTACAGTTGCAAGCATGTATACCACCCAATCCATTGTATCATGGTACAGCGGTTAGATTTGCACAATCCATTGCAAAGCAAGGGCTTTTGCCACAAAGCCGTTTGTATGTCCATTTGTCAAAAGATAGAGAAACTGCACAAGCCGTCGGTGCAAGGCATGGAAAACCTTGTATATACGAAATTGATACAAAACATATGGTGGCAGATGGCTATGTGTTTTATTTGTCGGCAAACGGTGTTTGGCTGACAAAATGTGTGCCACCACAGTATTTTATAGATAAATGAGGGAACAACATGAACGAAAAAGCATTACGCACATTAGAATATCATAAAATTATAGAAAAATTGGCAGCATTTGCAGTTTCGCCTATGGCAAAAGAATTGGCAACTGCATTGCGTCCTTCTGTGGCAATGTCCGAAATTATATTGCGGCAAAAAGAAACGTCAGAAGCAACTGCAATGATGTTCAGAAAAGGCAATCCGTCTTTTGGCGGTTTTCGGGATATTCGCCCACAGCTCAAACGGGCCGCAATGGGCGGCGTATTGTCCATATCCGAATTGATGCACGTTGGAGAATTTTTGTATGTGTGCCGCAAAGCAAAAAATTATGCAAAAAATGAAAACAAAGCGGAAGTGTATGAAAGATTGGACGAATATTTTGCATTGTTGACATTGTTGCCACAAGTGGAAAATGAAATCACACGTTGCATTTTGTCAGAAACAGAAATTGCAGATGATGCAAGTGCTGGATTGAAAAATATTCGCCGTGAAATCAAAATATCAAATGAAAAAGTCAAAGACCATTTGAATGCGGTGATTGCGTCATCTGCATATCGCAATATGTTGCAGGATTTTGTGATTACCATCAGAAATGACAGATATTGTGTGCCTGTTAAAAGTGAATACCGCAATTCTTTTCCCGGTATGATACACGACCAATCCAATACAGGCTCTACACTGTTTATGGAACCATTGAGCGTGGTACAGCTCAACAACAAAATGAAAGAATTGCAGGCAAAAGAAAAAGAAGAAATTGAAAAAATATTGCTTGCGTTGTCTATGCTTGTCATTGAAAATGAACCACAGCTTGCGGCAAATTTGGAATTGCTGACACAGCTTGATTTTATATTTGCAAAAGCACAGCTTTCTTTGTCTATGAATGGTACACAGCCATTGTTTAACACAAAAGGGTATATCCACATCATGAAAGGCAGACACCCGCTTTTGGACAAAAAAACCGTTGTGCCAACAGATATTTATTTGGGCAAAGATTTTCATACATTGTTGATTACAGGTCCGAATACAGGCGGTAAAACGGTTGCATTGAAAACATTGGGCTTGTTTTCGTTGATGGGGCAGGCAGGTTTGCATATCCCTGCAAATGAACATTCACAACTGGCAGTGTTTGACAATGTGTTTGCAGATATTGGTGATGAACAAAGTATTGAACAAAGTTTAAGTACATTTTCCGCACATATGACAAATATTGTGCAAATATTGGAAAATGTCACAGACCATTCTTTGGTGTTGTTTGATGAATTGGGGGCAGGTACAGACCCCACAGAAGGGGCGGCGTTGGCAACTGCCATCATACAACATTTGCATGAAAGAAATATCCGCACGGCTGTTACCACACATTACAGTGAATTGAAGGTGTATGCATTGTCTACAGAGGGTGTGGAAAATGCTTGTTGTGAATTTGATGTGCAGACATTGCGTCCGACATATCGTTTGTTGATTGGTATTCCGGGCAAAAGTAATGCATTTGCCATATCCAAACGTTTGGGATTGCCCGATTATATCATAGAAGGTGCAAAAGAATTTATTTCACATGATGAAGCCAGATTTGAAGATATTATCACAGATTTGGAAATCAGCAAAAAAAGCGTTGCATTTGAACAAGAACGGGCAGAGCAGTACCGCAAAGAGGCAGAAAGCCTAAAACAAGAAGTCGAAAACCAAAAAGAAAAAACAAGACAACAAAAAGAAAAAATACTGCAAAAAGCAAGAGAACAAGCAAAACAAATTTATGCACAGGCAAAAGAAGAAGCTGACAACATCATAAAAGAAATAAACCGTGAGGCAAAACAAAAAAATCAACAAAAAGCATTGGATAGTCGTACCAAATTGAAAGAAAAACTGTCATCTGTGCAAGAAGATTTCTTGAAATCCAAAAAAGTGAAACCCACACACAAACCACCTGAAACATTACAAGCAGGAGACAGAGTGTATGTGATTTCTTTTGACCAAAACGGTGTTGCATTATCTGCCCCAGACAAAAACAAAGAAGTGATGGTGCAAATGGGCATTATGAAAGCAAAAATTCCTTTGGCGGAATTGATGCTGGACGAAACACCACAACCAAAAGAACAAAAGCCAAAACATCAAAATATACGAGCAAAAGTCAGCAAAAGCCAATTTATTTCTGCAGAAATTGATTGTCGTGGACAGTTGGTGGATGAGGCTTTGATGAATATTGACAAATATATTGATGACGCATATTTATCTGGATTGAAACAAATTGTCATTATACATGGCAAAGGCACAGGGGCATTGCGTGCAGGGGTACAGAATTATTTGCGTACCAATAGCCATGTGAAAAGTTATAGACCAGGGACATTTGGAGAAGGGGAAGCAGGCGTGACAGTTGTGGAATTGAAATAAAAAGGGGGATTTACCCATGTATGAAAAACAAAAAATATTGGTGATAGATGATGACCAACATATCGCAGAATTGATTTCTCTTTATTTGATGAAAGATGGTTATGATACAAAAGAAGTGTATGATGGCAAAGAAGCATTGCATGAAATTCAAATATATCAACCAGATTTGATATTGCTGGATTTGATGTTGCCCGGTATGGACGGCTACCAAGTGTGTGCAGAAGTGCGAAAAATCAGCAAAACACCCATCATTATGCTGACTGCAAAAGGAGAAACATTCGACAAGGTTTTGGGGTTGGAATTGGGGGCAGATGATTATGTTGTCAAACCATTTGATCCAAAAGAATTGGTGGCAAGGGTGAAAGCGGTATTGCGTCGATATGAATGCGGTGTGCAAACCGATGATGAAAAAATATTGCATTTTCCCAATTTGGAAATCAATGTTTCCAATTATACCGTCACATATCATGGAAAAATATTGGATTTTCCGCCAAAAGAATTTGAGTTGCTGTATTATCTGGCAGAACACCCAAACCGTGTGTTTACTAGAGAACAGCTTTTAGACCACATCTGGGGGTATGAATATGTGGGTGACACCAGAACCGTAGATGTACATGTCAAGCGTATTCGTGAAAAAATGAACCAACAAGATGATTGGGGGATTTTAACGGTTTGGAGCGTTGGTTATAAATTTGGACAAAAATAAATATACGGCGGGGATTTCCTCGCCGTATCTGTCATTTATGACGGATTTTGATTTGTGGTATCTGGGGTATCGGTTTGATTGGTTTTTGCTTGTTCTGCATTTTTTTGTTGTTGTGCCATTTGACGCATACGCATTTTGCGGATATTGGTAATCCGCATCAGACAACAAAACACATACAAAAACAAAAGCAGATAATGAAAACTGTTCATATTTGACCATGGAATGATAAAAAGCAATAAAATGGCGATACCAAATAATATCAAATCTGTCAAATTGCGTTTTTTCTTTGGGTGACTTTGTTGTTGTGCCATAATACCATTACAGGGGATTGCCCTGTTCTCCTTTCTCTTTTTTTTATTATAACATAACAATAAAAAAATGTAATACAGTTTTGATAAAGTAGGTGAAAAAAGAGTATGTATAAAAAATCCATTGTAAAAAAACAATTTTTGTTGTATATTGGTACCATTTCCATTTGTGTACTTTTGTTGGGTACGATGCTTTCGGTGGTGTATACCAAACATTATATGAATGAAACAAAACAAGAATTGATAACACAAGGAGAAAAAGTTTCCAATGCCATACAAAAAGCATATCGTACAGGGAGTTTAAACAATTTGGCATATGAAATACAGGTTTTGGAAGATTACATGGGGGCAGGTGTGCTTTTGGTAAACAAAGAGGGTGTCATTGTGATGGCATCGCCCCGTATGGATAATCGTTTGTTTGGGAAAGTTTTGGCATATGAAGAATTGGTGCAGGGTGTGCTGGACGGGAATATTGCATCTTTGCAAACAGGGCCAGCATCTGTTTTTGGCTCGTCCATGTTGATTGTGGGTTATCCCATATCACAAGGGCAATTATCAGGGATATTTATGTGCCGTTCTATGCCTGAAATTCAAGTTTCTTTGAATGAGATGTATCGTGCAGGTGGATTTAGTTTTTTGGTTGCTTTTTTGTTGACCACACTGGTGAGTTTGTTGACATCACATAAAATGACAGAGCCTTTGATGGAAATGAACCGTGCTGCAAAAGAAATTGCAGGTGGAAATTTTGAAAAACGTGTGGAAATTATAAGCGATGATGAATTGGGGCAGCTGGCAGATAGTTTTAACCATATGGCAGAAAGTTTGGAAAATATTGAAAAATCCAGAAGGGCATTCATTGCCAATGTTTCGCATGATTTACGCTCACCTTTGACAAGTATGCAAGGATTTTTGACAGCCATGTTGGATGGTACCATTCCACAAGAAAAACAAGAACGGTATTTGAAAATTGTATTGGAAGAAAGCCAAAGACTTTCCCGTTTGGCAGAAGGAATTGTGGAAATGAGCCGAGCACAAGAAAGCAAAATCGTATTGGAAGAAAGTGTTTTTGACTTGAATGAAATTATTCGGGAAAATTGTGCTGTTTTGGAACCACAAATGCGAGAAAAAGGGATTTATATTGAAATTTCATTTGCCGCAGAAAAAACAAATGTTGTGGCAGACAAAGATAAAATTTCTCGTGTAGTGCATAATCTGCTGTCAAATGCTGTGAAATTTTCAAAACAAGAGGGCATTATTGAAGTAGAAACGACACTTTCCACAGAAAATAAAGTTTTGGTGTCTGTCAAAGATTATGGTGTGGGAATTTCTGCAAATGACCAAAAATATATTTTTGACCGTTTTTATAAAGTAGACGCCACCAGAAATCAAGATAAAAACGGTATGGGACTGGGATTGTCGATTGTGCGGGAGTTTTTGCAGGCACACGAGGAAACCATTACGGTACAAAGCAAAGAAGGAGAATGGACAAAATTTATATTTTCGTTAAAATTGGAAAAATTATAAAAAACCGGCGATTGCAGCCGTATTTTTATATATGGTTATTTTATGATGTTTCTCAAAT
>CAJMNV010000099.1 GCA_905214825.1 uncultured bacterium
CAAACGCAAAATACACAGCAAGAACAATATACAGAATTATATAACGACTTGCCGCAAGAAGTGCAAGATATTTTGATGGAAAATCACCCATTGAAAGGCAATGAAAAAGAACAACAAACACAAAAGAAAAGACAATATACAAGACGCCCACAAAGAGAAGATGTGGAAGAAGTTAAAGAGGCAAGAATGCAACAAGTTGGCTCTGAATTGAATGCCATGCAAAAAGTACCACAACAAGAAGGTGCTCCTACAAAATATGTATCTCGTCGTGCCCAAAGTGCAGAAAAACGAAAAAAAGAAGCAGAACAAAGAATGATGGAAGAAGCAGAATATGAAGAAATACAATTTGTGAGCATGATGCCCAAAAGAAAAAAAGCAAACCCATCAGAAGAAATGGAAGAACAAACCGTATTAGAAAATACATTTGTCAGAAGATGGAGAAAGCAACAAGAAGAAAGTCCTTTCCCAGATTGGCAAGATGATACAAGCCATACAAGATACAATCATTTGGATTTTGTAGAAAAAGCAAAACAAGAACAAATGGACAGTTGGTATGATAAAAATAATTATAATGATGAAACTTTTCATATTGGCAAAAGCAAAGTTCCGCTTATCATTGCAGGGGTTGGTTTGGTGTTATTGGTATTTTTGATATTCAAAACCGTGACATTAAGTAGTCGCTTGCATGAGGCAGAAATACAAATGAAAGAAGTGGATAGCCTAAAACAACGTTATGAACAAGTACAACTGGAAAAAATGCAGTTGGAAGAAGAATTGCAGGCAATCAAAAATCCAGATGGACAAAAAACACAAACAACAGAGAAAAAAGAAGATAACAATAAGCAAAAAGACAAAACAGACACAAACAAAACAAAGACACCAACTGATGGTGCAAAAACAGAAAGTTATACAGTATTAGAAGGTGAAACCCCTTGGGATATTGCACAAAAAGTATATGGCAGTGGTGCAGGTTACCAGAAAATATTAGATGCAAACGGCTTGAAAGACGGCGACACCATCAGACCTGGTGATGTGTTGAAAATTCCTAAAAATTGATATAGGAATGTGTCAGTAAAAACCCAATCTGATTAAAGGAGAAAAATATATATGGGGAAAGACGAATTGCAAAAAAAGACGTTGGCAGAATTGAAACAAATGGCAAAAGATATGGGGCTGGTTGCTGTTTCAACTTTGAAAAAAGGAGAATTGATTGAATGCATGTTACAAACACAAATGCAACCACAACCATCTGTTGTCAAACGTGTGACTGCATATGGATTTTCACTGAAAGAAGAAGGGGAAGAAACAGAAGAACAAACCATACAAGAAACAAAAAAAATAGAACCAAGAGAACGTATGTCACAAACAGCCTTGGAAAATGGAGAACAAGGGGAAGGGATACTGGAAGTGATGCCAGACGGTTTTGGTTTTTTGAGAACAGAAAACTTCTTGCCAGGTGTAGGGGATATTTATGTGTCCCCTTCACAAATCAGAAGGTTTCACTTGAAAACGGGTGATGCCATAAAAGGCAGTATCAGACCTGCAAGAGAAGGAGAAAAATTTGGGGCATTGCTTTTTGTCAAAAGTGTGAATTGCGACAGACCAGACATTGCGTCCAAACGTCCGAATTTTGAAGAATTGACACCAATATATCCAGAAGAAAAATTACAACTGGAAACAACAAAAGAATCTTTGTCTGGGCGTATTGTGGATTTGATTTCGCCAATCGGCAAAGGACAAAGAGGTATGATTGTGGCACCACCAAAGGTGGGCAAAACCATATTGTTGACGCAAATTGCAAATGCCATCACACAAAATCATAAAGATGTACATTTGATTGTGTTGTTGATTGATGAACGTCCGGAAGAAGTAACGGATATTCAGCGTTCCATAGAAGGGCAGAATGTGGAAATTGTCTATTCTACATTTGACCAGCAACCAGAGCATCACAAACGTGTCACAGAAATGGTTTTGGAGCGTGCAAAACGTATGGTGGAACAAGGCAAAGACCTTGTGATATTATTGGACAGCATCACAAGATTGGCAAGAGCATATAACCTTACCATACCACCCAGTGGCAGAACATTGTCAGGCGGCCTTGACCCTGCCGCATTGTATATGCCAAAACGTTTTTTTGGGGCGGCAAGAAATATCGAAAATGGCGGCAGTTTGACTATATTGGCAACCGCACTGGTAGATACAGGCAGTAAAATGGACGAAGTGGTTTTTGAAGAGTTCAAAGGCACAGGCAATATGGAATTAGTGCTTGACCGTAAATTGGCGGAACGAAAAATATTCCCAGCTGTGGATATTATTAAATCAGGTACCAGACGAGAAGATAAACTACTCAGTGAGGCGGAAATGGAATGTAACTATATTTTAAGACGTATGGCGAGCAATTTGACCAATATGGAAATGACAGAAGGTTTTTATGATTTGATGAAAAATACAAAAAATAATGCAGAATTTGTAGAGCGTTTGCCAGCTTTGGAAAAACAGCTGGGATTTTATGAAAAGTAAAAAAAGGTGTTCCAATGTTTAAAAAAAATATTGTAATGCTCTGCAAAATATGATATAATACCAACGTTGTCTATAAATAATTTCGGATTATTGATCAACGAACGAGAGAATGAGGTGAAAAAAATGAGAGAAGGAATCCATCCCGAATACAAACAGGTGACAGTAAAATGCAACTGCGGCAATGAATTTGTAACAGGTTCTACAAAAGACGAAATCAGAGTCGAAGTATGTTCCAAATGCCACCCTTTCTACACAGGTAGCCAGAAACTTCTGTTGGAAGCAGGCGGTCGTGTGGAAAAATTCAACAAAAAATACGGCAGAAAATAATTTTGAAACAAATGAAAGGGTTGGGCAGAATGTCCACCCTTTTTTTCGCAATTTGAAAAAGAAATGGTTTTCAAATTGCGAAAAAAAGGGATTTTTGGAAAGGAGGAAATCGCATGAAACGAACCAATATTGGTGGACAGGCTGTTGTGGAAGGTGTGATGATGCGTGGCAAAAAAATATATGCTATGGCAGTCAGAAACCCACAAGGCGAAATTACCATAGAAAAAAAAGAATGGGGTGGTTTGACAAAATCAAAATTGTTCAAATTGCCAATATTTCGTGGAATTGCAGCTTTTGTAGATTCTTTGGTCACAGGAACCAAAATTCTTATGCGTTCGGCAGAGATTGCAGGAGAAGATTGGGCTGATGAAGCAGAATTGAGCCGTTTTGAAAAATGGATACAAAATAAATTCGGAGATAAAATCAATGATATATTGATTTATTGCAGTGTGGCAATGTCTTTGGTGTTGGGTATACTTTTGTTTTTCCTTTTGCCTGTGTGGTTGGGTAATTTTTTCAAAGAAGTGGTACCTGTTTGGGCATTAGGTGTGATTGAAGGTTTGATACGAATTGGTATATTTTTGCTGTATTTGTTTGCCATTTCTCGTATGAAAGAAATCCATCGTGTATTTCAATATCATGGAGCAGAACACAAAACCATAAATTGTTTTGAAAGTGAAAAAGAATTGACTGTGGAAAATGTTATACCTTGTACAAGACTACATAAACGTTGTGGTACAAGTTTTTTGCTTTTTGTTATGATTATTAGTATGGTGGTATTTTTCTTTGTGCGTACAGATAGCATGGTGTTGCGATTGATTACAAGAATTGTGCTTGTGCCTGTGATTGCAGGAATTTCTTATGAAGTGATACGTTGGGCAGGTAATTCGGAAAGTAAATTGGTTGCTGCAATCAGTTATCCAGGTTTGTGTTTGCAAAAAATTACAACCGCAGAACCTGATGCAAAACAGATTGAAACAGCGATTGCCGCAATGAAAGGAGTTCTGGAAGATGAACCGGAATAAAACCGTTTCGGAATTGTTGCAAATGGGCAGAAAACAACTTGCAAATGCGGGAAAATTTGCAAAAGATGCAGATTTACTTTTGATGCATACCACAGGATTGACAAAAATACAAATGTTGACAGAATGTCAACAGATAGTGACAGCAGAAGCGGCGCAGCAATACGCCGCTTTTCTGAATGAAAGAGAAAGTGGAAAGCCATTGCAATATATATTGGGAGAATGGGAGTTTATGGGTTTGCCTTTTGCAGTGGGCGAAGGTGTATTGATACCTAGGGCAGATACAGAAGTATTGGTGGAAACCATATTAGAAAAGCAAAAAGCAGAAAATCTACAAAAGGGCTTGGATATTGGTACAGGAAGCGGCTGTATTCCCATTTGTTTGGATAAATTGGGTGGTATGGATATGACCGCAGTGGATATTAGTAAAAAAGCATTATGTTATGCAAATCAAAACAACCAGAAAAATCAAACAAATGTGACATTTTTGGAAAGTGATTTGTTTTCGATGTTGCCAGCTTCACAAAAGGGGACATTTGATTTTATTGTGTCCAACCCACCTTATATACCCAAAAAAGATATTACAACATTGATGACAGAAGTCAAAGATTTTGAACCAATCAATGCTTTGGACGGGGGTTTAGACGGTTTGGACTTTTATCGGCATATCATTGCGGTGGGGAAGTGCTGGATAAAAGAGGATGGCTGGTTGTTTTTTGAAATTGGATATGACCAAAAACAAGATTTGTTTGCATTGTTGGAGGCAGCAGGGTTTGGCTGTTTGACATGTAAACAGGATTTTGCAGGATTGGATAGAGTAATATGTGGAAAAAAGAAGAATGAGGGATAACCGATGTTTGATAAATTGGTAGAAATAGAACAAAAACATATGCATTTGGCTGACCAAATCAATGACCCTGAAATTATCGCAAATCAAAATCAATGGCGAAAATTGATGAAGGAATACAGTGATATGACACCGATTGTGGAAGCGTATCAAGAATACAAAAAAACAAAAACTGCCATTGCAGAAGGTTTGGAGCTTTTGGGCGAAAAATTAGATGATGCATTTCGAGAATTGGTAAAAGAAGAATTGGTAGAAAACAAAAGCCGTTTGGAAGAATTGCAAAAAGAAATGACATTGTTGCTCATTCCAAAAGACCCCAATGATGAGAAAAATGTTATTGTGGAAATCAGAGGGGGGGCAGGCGGTGACGAAGCAGCATTGTTTGCGGGGGATTTGTTCCGTATGTATGCCAGATATGCAGAACGCAGAAAATGGAAAGTGGAATTGATGAATACCAGCGAAAGTGATTTGGGCGGCTATAAAGAAGTTTCGTTTATGATTACAGGACAAGGAGCATATTCTCGCTTGAAATATGAAAGTGGTGTCCATCGTGTGCAAAGAATACCCACAACAGAAAGCGGTGGCAGAATCCATACCTCTACGGTGACTGTGGCAGTATTGCCGGAGGCGGAGGAAGTAGATGTGCATATTGATATGAATGATGTGCGTGTTGATGTGTTTCGTGCATCGGGAAATGGCGGGCAGTGTGTCAACACAACAGATTCTGCAGTGCGTATGACCCACATGCCAACGGGGATTGTGGTTTCTTGCCAAAATGAAAAATCACAGCTCAAAAATAAAGAGCAAGCATTGAAAGTGTTGTATGCAAGGGTGTATGAAAGAGAACGACAAGCACATGATGCGGCGATTTCTGCGGATAGACGTTCCCAAGTGGGTACGGGGGACAGAAGCGAGCGTATTCGAACATATAATTTCCCACAAGGTCGTGTGACAGACCATCGTGTTGGTTTGACGTTGCATAAAATCAATGCCATATTAGATGGGGAATTAGACGAAATTATGGATACTTTGATTACCACAGACCGCATGGAAAAATTGAAAGAAAATCAAACAGAGGCATAAAACGAAAAAGAAATCAGGTGTATGACATGAAAACATTATGGGGCTTATTTTTGACATTTGCAAGAATTGGTATGTTTACATTTGGTGGTGGATATGCCATGTTGCCAATGTTGCAAAGAGAAGTTGTGGAAAATCGTAAATGGGCAACAGAAGATGAAGTGTTGGATTATTTTGCAATTGGACAATGTACACCAGGGGTTATATTTGTTAATACGGCAACATTTATCGGATACAAACAAAAAGGTGTTTGGGGGGCGATATTTGCAACAGTAGGAAGTGTATTTCCATCATTGGTGATTATTGTAGTAATTGCGGCGGTGTTGACTAATTTTGCAGAGCTTGTGGTGGTGCAATATGCTTTTGGTGGTATTCATGTGGTTGTGGGTGTTTTGATACTCAATGCCATATTGGGTATGTGGAAAAAGTCGATTGTGGATAAATTTTGTGTTTGTTTGGCTGTGGTTTCTTTTTTGTTGTCTGCCGTGGTTGATGTTTCGCCTGTTGTGCTGGTGATTTGTGCAGGGGGGCTGGGTATTGCGGTACAAACTTGGAAAGCAGGCAGAACAAAAGGAGGGACTGGTCAATGATGCAACTTGTGATACTGTTTTTGGAATTTTTCAAAATCGGATTGTTTTCTGTGGGGGGCGGATTGGCAACATTACCTTTTTTGTATGATTTGGCAAACAAATATGAATGGTTGCGATTGGAACAAATCCCGAATATGGTGGCAGTTTCAGAGTCAACACCAGGACCTTTGGGTGTGAATATGGCAACATATGCAGGGTTTCAGTGTGCAGGTGTTTTGGGTAGCGTAGTTGCAACGCTGGGGCTTGTGACACCATCGGTGATTATTATTATTTTTGTATATTGCTTTTTGGAAAAATTTCGTAGTAGCCCTATGGTAGAGCGTGCATTTTATGGTTTGCGTCCTGTTGTTGTGGGTTTGATTGGTGCGGCAGGATTTGGTGTTGTGGCAATGGCATTGTTGCATATGCAGGTTGTGCAGACAGAAGGAGTACACAATATTGTTGGCTGGTTTCGATGGAAAGAATGTATATTGTTTTTATTGATATTTTTTGCGTCGAAAAAGTGGAAAAAAATACACCCTGTTGCTTTCATTATGGTGGGGGCTTTTGCTGGGATATTGTTTCAAATGGGTTAATGGTTGTATTTTTTTATATATACCATTTTCAAATATGGCACAACAGATTCTGAAAGAGGTCGATGGTTCTTTTAAGGCATTCTTTGGTTTACGAAAACTTGCAAAACAGGGCAAATATTCTTTTAAGGATTGTAAGTTACCACGTTATCTTCCAAAAGATGGATATACAACACTTGTGATAGGTTTTGTAAGACTGAATGGAAATAAGTTAATACTTCCGTTTTCTAATGGTTTTAAGAAAACGCATAAATTTGTTGAGATAAAGATACCGCCTATATTACTTGACAAAAAAGTGAAAGAAATCCGTATCATACCGAAAGCTAATGCAAGGTTCTTTGAAATCCAATACATCTATGAAGCTGAGTGTGTTCAAAGAAGTCTCAACACGAACAATGT
>CAJMNV010000100.1 GCA_905214825.1 uncultured bacterium
ATACAATAAAAAAAAAAAAAAAAGCAGGTATTTTGTACGGCAAAGAGAATCATTGTTTTGACCCCAATGGTACGGCAACACGGGCAGAGGTATCAGCAGTACTGCGAAGAATTATGGAGTATATACCCAACCATATCGTTTAAAGGGTATAATGATTAAAAAATAACTGACAAACAAAAAAGGACTTAGCTTTTAGAAAAAGGACGAGTCCTTTTTTGATGTCAAAAATAAAAAGGCAGAATCGTTTCAGTGATACTGAAATGACAAAGATTGTATTTTGATTTCAGAAGGCTCTACCCATCATAGAGAATATTGTGGTATTGATTATCTGTATTATTACACAAATATAATTATCAAAAATTAAAAATATATATTGAAAATTGACAGAAAACGATGCTTGGTATACAATAAGATAGTATTAACGACAAATTTGGTAATGAAATATAGGGGGAAGATTATGAAGAAGAAATCATTTTTTTTAAGTTTAACAGTAAAAATACCTACAAAGCTTATAGCATTGCTATTGGTTATTATGGTATCACTGTCTTCCATCGTGGTATATATGTCAAGGTCGGCTACAACAGATTCCATAAATAATGAAGTAAACTATCTTGCAGAAATGAATGCAGCAAAAGTATATTCCTATTTAGAAAATATGAATGCATTTTCGTATGCATTGTCGAAAGAAGTGCGTCATTATAGTCAGTTGAACCGCAATGATGCAGAGCCCATATTGATGGAAACTTTGAAAGGTGTTTTGGAAAATGATAAAATATTTGGGGCGTATTTTGCTTTTGAACCAAACGGCTACTTTCCAGAAACACCAAATGGTCTGTCTTATTATGCATATCGCAACAATGGCGAAATTCAGGTAGATATTTTAAATGATTATCAAGTGTATTCTACTAGTGATTATTATACTGGAGCACGTGATTCACATAAAACTTATATTACGGAGCCATATCAATATGAACTCACCAGTGGCGAAACGGTTTATCTGATTACATTGAGTACACCTGTAACGGATAGCCATGGAGTGTTTTTGGGTGTTGCCAACTGTGATATTTTAGCCGAAAGTATCAATTCCATTGCATTTCATAATGGCGAATATGAAACGGCATACAGCACAATTTTATCTGCTCAAGGTATATATATTGCAGACTCTGTAGATAAAACAAAATTGGGTTCTGCACTTGATTTACAGAGTACCGAAGGAAAAGAAATTTCTAAATCAGTGCAAAATGCAAAACCTTTGTTAATGGAAGGCAGAAATGAACATTTTGAAAATGCAAACGCAATTATTCGTTATATTCCAATTACTTTAGATGGTACAAACCTATGTTGGTCCAGTGGCTTTGTTGTCAACAAAGATGAGGTGTTTTCAAATCAAAATCTCATGACGGTTATTATTATTTTGGTTTGTATGATAAGTATTTTGCTGTTAAGTGTATTTACATATAAAATTGTTAAGCGTTCACTTTCTCCGATTTCTTATGTTATGAATCTTGCAGAAAAAATGCGTCGTTGTGACTTGTCCCATGTTGAAAATCACACGCAACTACCAAATGATGAATTGGGGGAACTTGCACATATTTTTGCTGAGACAAGTGATGATTTAGCGACCATCATTCAAGATATTAACTATTGTCTAAATAATATGGCGGCGGTCAATTTCCGTGTAGATTCCCAGTGTGAAGAACGATATATTGGAGAATATAAAAATATTCTGCGTGATATGAAAGAAATTAAAGGAAAACTAAGTAAAACACTTTTGGAAATTGAAGAAACTTCTAACCAAGTACAATCTGGTTCCGAGCAGGTTGCACTTGGTGCACAGGCACTTTCTCAGGGGGCTACAGAACAAGCGTCTTCCATCGAAGACCTAGTTACTACAATCAATGGTCTTTCTGAACGCATCAAAAATAATGCAGATGATGCCAGAGTTGCAAAAGCCATTGCTGGAGATGCACGTACCGATGTTACCAAAAGCAATCAGCAAATGCAAGAGTTGTTAGATGCTATGGCAGAAATCAATGAAACCTCTGCTCAAATTGGTAAGATTATCAAAACGATTGACAACATTGCATTTCAAACCAATATTCTTGCTTTGAACGCTGCGGTTGAAGCAGCACGTGCGGGAGTTGCAGGGAAAGGTTTCTCTGTTGTTGCAGATGAAGTTCGCAATTTGGCATCAAAGTCAGCGGAAGCTGCCCAAGATACAACTGATTTAATCCAAAATTCTATTTTGGCTGTGGAAAATGGCAGTAAATTGGCAAATACAACAGCCTTATCTTTGGAAAAGGTTGTTGAAAGAGTACATGATGTGGAGCAAAAAATCAAAAATATTGCGACTGCTTCTGAGGTACAAGCGGATTCTGTTGCTAGTATTGCACAAGGCATTGATCAGATTTCTGCAGTTGTGCAAACGAATTCTGCAACCGCTGAACAATCTGCTGCGGCAAGCGAAGAACTTTCTAGCCAAGCAAATATTCTAAAATCTATGATGATGCAATTTACTTTGCAAGAGGATATGACAGATAATTAAAAATCTTTTTAATTTGATACAATAAGATTTTATTTTGTGTTGATGTATTTACCTTTTGATAAAAATGCGGACAAACACCGCTGCAAAGGCTGTGTGCAAAAACATGGCAAAAATACACAATACGATGTTTAGTTATCCATATTCAGAAAACAGAAGAAGCACAAAATGTGTTTACATCTTGTACAACATTTTCATTGTTTTATGATAGTCAATTTATAACACATGAAATATTGTCAGAAAAGAATTTTGAAAAAATAATGAAATCATGCAGATAAAAAATAAGCCCATTGCCTTGCTGTATCAAGTGTCATTGCAATGTGCTTATTTTTTATATGTTTTATCAAATTTGTTTTTTTAAAATCCTTGATGCTTTAATTCTTGCACAAGTTCTACATAAAATTCTCGTACATCAAAACCATTTATATTTTGTCGGTTCAAATCAATCATATCTCCATGCGTAATTCCTCGATGCCCATTGGTTGAGGCCATACGAAAATGACTTCCCCATTTCATGGAATCTATGCTGACAAGACCATCATTCTCCTTTTCAAAACAGCGTACAAACAAGTATGACAAATTCAAAGGGAATGGAGCACTATACCAGCTTTTCATTTTAGAACCAACACTTTGATAAAATACATTAGGTGCATCTGGTACTTCACGATTGAAAATTTCACAATAATGTGAAGTAAGATTACAGATAGCTGCATAAAAATCAGGATTTGTATCTCCAAGACTTTTCATGATAGTGTTATAGCGTTTTGTAAGCCAGTTGCATATGCATTTTGGCATTTTTTCAAGAAGCCAGTCAACAAAAGTACAACCATGGTGTGGTGTATTGATTGTAGTAAGTGAGGCAACATAGGGTGATAGTCCAAGTTGGCTAATTGCATAACGGCTTTCCAATCCACCTTTGGAATGTGCAATGATATTTACTTTTTCACAACCGGTTTTTTGAATGATTTGCATAATATTATTTTTTAGTTCTGCTGCTGCATCTTCTGTTTTTGCTGCTGATTGTTGTTTGCCATAAAAGATTTCTGCACCATTACACATCAATTCTCGAGGAACTCGCCCCCAATAATTGAAACATTTTCTGTCACGAAAAAATACACCATGTACCAATACAATGGGATATTTTGTTTCACATGTTTTATTGATACTACGAATTTTGTTTTGTTCTTTTTTTTCTATTTCAAAGTCATATTCGTCCTTTACAATCCTACATATTTTATGTAAAAGTATCAGATTCAGTATTGGAACCCACCAGAAAAGCAAAAATAAAATACGCCATTTAATTCCAAGCTGTACCGATGAAATGTACATACGGATAAAGCCGTTTAATGCCAGAGTTCCCATAAAGAGAAAACAAAGTAGTATATGTAATATCATGTTCCAAACAGGTGGTTTGAAAGAAAGTTTTGGAAATAGAACTGTAAAATAAGAAATACCCAAAATGAAATTTAATGTAAATGCGATGACACAAATTTCTATGAGCGTTTCTCCGCCCAACATAATACCAAGCCGTGAAAAATTTTGTTTTTTCCAATTTGGTAGCATGTTGACTACAATAAAGCAAAGGAGTAGTCCAAAGAATATAGTCGCAAACATACCCCATTCCATATTCACAGAAAGTTTGAGTATATCTAAATTGGTGAGTGCAATCATGACAAAAATTCCAAAAAGTTTTCCCAACCATACCACAAGGTATCTCTCCTCTCAAAATTATAATTGGCACATCTGCATATGCAAAAAGACATCATTTCTTTGGCTGAATTTGCACATGGTTTTTATTATGCAGATGCGGAAATGAAGTCAAGCGACAATGATTGTATTTGTATAAGATGTATTATACGCTAGTTGTATTTTACTTGCAACGGCAAACAGTATGCTATTTTAGAAGATGTTTGTTATGTCAGATGATTTCAATTTGCTATTTTGTAAAAAGATACTGTTTCTTTGTTATTTGTGTGACAAAGTTACAGAAGGGCAGATTTTTCTTTGCTATACTATGAACATAAAATATAAATACAAATTATAATGATGATATGGAAATAGGAAAGGAGCGAATGAGCATGAAGGTTTTAATTTTAGGCGGCGTTGCAGCAGGTACAAAGGTAGCAGCAAAATTAAAGAGAATGCAGTTTGATAGTGATGTAACCATTTTAACAAAAGATGCAGATATTTCTTATGCAGGCTGTGGTTTACCTTATTATGTAGGAGATGTTATTCAGGATAGAGATAAAATTATTGTAAACACACCGGAAAAATTTGCGGCGTTGACAGGTGCAAATGTACTGACAGGTAGAGAAGCCATTGGTTTAGATGCAAAGGCAAAACAGATAACTGTAAAAAACTTAGCAGAAGGAACAGAATCTGTGCTTTCTTATGATGCATGTGTCATTGCAACAGGTGCCTCTTCTATTGTTCCTCCTATGAAAGGGATAGACCTCGAGGGTGTATTCACCATGCGTACACCTGATAATGCAGACCAATTAAAACAATATATCAAAACACATCAGGTGAAGAAAGCGGTGATAGCAGGTGGCGGCTTTATTGGTTTGGAAATTGCGGAAAACTTAAAAGAAGAGGGTGTAGATGTAACTGTGATTGATATGGCACCCCAGATTATGCCCGGTTTTGATACAGAATTAGCAATCTACGCACAAAAACATCTGGAAAAAGTGGGTATTCCTATATTAACTGCTACAAAAATGGAAGAAATTACAGGAGATATTTGTGCAACAGGCGTAAAGACAGATAAGGGTCTTTTGGAGGCAGATGTTGTGATACTGTCTTTGGGAATTCGTCCCAATACAGCATTTTTGAAAGATACAGGATTAGAATTTGCAAAAAATGGGGCTATTTTGGTAGACCATTCCATGCGTACTGCATTGCCTGATGTATATGCAGCAGGAGATTGTGCAGTGGTGTCTAATTTCCAAACAGGAGAGCAGGCATGGGCACCTATGGGTTCTTCTGCAAATATGGAAGGTCGTCTTTTGGCAGAGGTTCTTTCTGGGGCAGAAAAAGAGTTTCATGGTGTGTTGAGAACAGCAGTTGTAAAAATGCCTGGGCTCAATGCAGCAAGAACAGGTTTGAATGAAATTGCAGCAAAAGAAGCTGGATATGATATAGAAACTGTTGTGACAGTCAATGATGATAAGGCACATTATTATCCTGGTGCAGATAACTTTATTACAAAATTGATTGCAGATAAAAAGACACATAAACTCTTGGGTGTACAAGTATTGGGGCCTGGTGCAGTGGATAAAATGGTAGATATTGGGGTTACAGCCATTACATTGGGGGCAACATTGGAACAGTTGGAAAACATGGACCTTGCCTATGCCCCTCCGTTCTCTACAGCAATACATCCTTTTGTTGCCGCAGTCAATATTATGCTGAATAAATTGGAAGGTCGTTTCGACACAATGACACCTGCAGAGTATCTGGAAAACAAGGGAGAAGGATACCGTATTATTGACGTTTCTCCACAACCTGCTTTACCAAATTTCATGTTTGTAGATGTAGCAAAAGTAAACAGCCCTCTGGAAGGTATAGCAAAAGATGAAAAGATATTGCTGATTTGTGCAAAAGGGAAAAGAAGCTATCTTTTGCAACAGAGATTGAAACATTTATATTCTAAAATAGGGGGAATCCTTTGGGATTCCCTTTTGATATTTTTATAAAGAAGTGGAAGTTATATCTGAAATTTTCAAAATATCAGAAAATCAAATATATAGTGAAAAAGAGCTGATATACAATGTTTCGTACTGGTATATTAGCTCTTTTATATTAGGAATGACAATCGTATATCATTGTTTTTTATATTTTATAATATTTTTGGTGTTTTATATTGCTTCGTGGAATGTACGCTGAATGACTTCCAGTTGTTGTTCACGGCTCAAACGGCTGAAATTAACTGCATAGCCGGAAACACGAATGGTCAATGTTGGATACTGTTCTGGATGTTCCAAGGCATCCATCAGCAGTTCACGATTTAACACATTGACATTTAGATGATGTGCTCCTTGTATGAAATATCCATCTAAAATAGCAGTCAGATTATGTACACGCTCTGTTTCTGTTTTCCCAAGTGCTTTTGGTATAATAGAGAATGTATTGGAAACACCATCTTGGCACACAGAACGATAGGGAATTTTAGCCACAGAATTTAAAGAAGCCAATGCACCATTTTTATCTCTGCCATGCATGGGATTTGCACCGGGTGCAAAAGGTTCGCCATCTTTTCGACCATCTGGTGTAGAACCTGTTTTTTTGCCATACATAACATTGCTGGTGATGGTCAATGCAGACAGTGTATGAATACCATTGCGGTAGAGTGGATGCTTTTTGAGTTCTGCGGAGAAATAGGAAGCAATTTCTACTGCAATATCATCTACACGGTCATCATCGTTACCATATTTCGGGAAATCTCCTTCAATTTCAAAATCAATAGCAATACCCTGCTCGTTTCGGATAGGACGTACTTTGGCAAATTTGATTGCAGAAAGGGAATCGGCTGCGATAGAGATACCCGCTATCCCAAATGCTGCCAAGCGTTCTACAATGGTATCATGCAGTGCCATTTGGCTGCTTTCATAAGCATATTTGTCGTGCATATAATGAATGATATTGATCTAGACACCATGATGCCCACGCTCATGAGCGTA
>CAJMNV010000101.1 GCA_905214825.1 uncultured bacterium
GCTGTTTAGTTTTCAAGGAACAGTCTTGCTGTTTTTCTTTTCGAATTCAGCTCGTTTATTCTATCAAGCTGTTTTCTTTTTGTCAAGTACTTTTTTTCGTACTTTTTAAAGTTTTTTTCCGAAAAGTTTTGCTCAGCCATCTTATCAAATATTTTTCCGTTTGTCAAGCATTTTTTTACTTTTTTAAACACTTTTTTCGATAAGATGTTTTATTATTTTAACACATCATTTTAAAATGTCAAGTCTTTTTTTAACTTTTTTATTTTTGATGTGTTTTGTCATTGCTTTGTCATTGCACTTTTGCAGTGACATTTATATATTTTACATGTTATTTTTATTTTGTCAACATATTTTTACAACTTTTTTTGTTTTTTTATCCGTACATTCCAATCAAAAAAATAAAACGTTTTTCAAAAACCTTGAAAAACGTTTTATCTTCATCCTAGCTCTTATGCTTTTGTTTTATTCATTTTCTGTTGTTTATTACTTTTTTTGTTCTGTTCCAAGCTGTATTCCTGTGCAAACTCTGTTCTGTTTAACCCATTCATATTTTTTTCCTGTTTTTTTTCATTTTGTTTTTTCATATTATCCATTGATAGAACCTCCCAGACATACTTTTTTTGCAACCTTTTACTGTTTGCAAAATTAGTATGACCTTATTTTTCAGTTCTATACTTTCCTTTTTTTCTCAAATATCTTTTTTGATATTTCAAATTTGCATACTTTTGTATTTTATGATAAATCAAAGGATTGACTACCCCGCCAACAATCCCAACAATCGGAATACCTTGTATAAACTTTGCTGTCAACATACCAAATGCCAAAGCATCTGCCGCTTTTTCAATCTCTTTTTTCTTATCATATATCGGTATAGATTTTTCCATAATCCATCTATCCAACTTTTCATTTGCTTCTATTTGTAAATCATCTTTTCCCATAGCACCACAAATCAACCATAACAAAAATATTTTTTCTTCTTCCTTTTGGTAATCAAATCCATAACAAGCAGCCGTTTCATATAAACCCTTTAACAGCATACCAATGAAAATCGGAATATCTGGCAAACCAATCCCCAACGTTCCCAAGCCAACCCCTTCCAATGTTGTCAGTATCGTATTGAAATTTCCTTTTTGACCGCCTTTTTGTTTCAATTTTTTCCAAGATTGTTTTGTTGGTGCTTTTTGCATACGAAATTCATTCACATCATATTCTAAAACCAAATCATTTGATATTGTTTTTTCTATCCAACCATTTCCCTTTTCAAACATCATAAAAAATGCTTTCCCAAAAGCAGACTTCAAACTATCCGCTAATTTTTGCGGTATTTTTTCTTCTATTTTTTGTTTCCATACAAATTGTTTTTCTTTTCTCATTCCCTGCAAAAATTTTTCTTCTTTTTTCAATAACTTGTCCCATTCTGTTTCAAATATTGGTTTCATATATCTTCTCCCTTTTCTAAAAAAACCGAATAAAATGAGCAATCATTTTATTCGGTCTTTTGCGTTATAATTTTTTTGGTTCATCTTTTTTGATAATACCACTAAAATCTGTTTTACCAAAATTCTGTTTCATATCTGTATCTGCCTGCACATTTTGCAAACGAAAATAATCCATAACACCCAAATTGCCATTACGCAATGCATCTGCGATTGCCATTGGCACTTCTGCCTCTGCCTCCACAACTTTTGCCTTCATTCTTTCCACTTCTGCTTTCATCTCTTGTTCTTTTGCAATCGCCGTGGCTCTACGTTCTTCTGCTTTTGCCTGTGCAATCTGTTTGTCTGCCTCTGCTTGTTGTATTTGCAAATGTGCCCCAATATTTCTGGCAATATCCACATCAGCAATATCAATGGATAGTATTTCAAATGCAGTACCATTATCCAAACCCTTGGCAAGTACCGTTCTGGAAATCAAATCAGGATTTTCCAAAACACTCTTATGACTTTGTGAAGAACCAACTGTTGTCACAATCCCCTCGCCCACTCTTGCAATAATCGTTTCCTCTCCAGCACCGCCGACCAATCGACTCAAATTTGCACGCACTGTCACTTTTGCAATCACTTTCACTTCAATGCCATCTACTGCAACCGCAGAAATCCAAGGTGTTTCAATAATTTTTGGTGTAACACTCATACGCACAGCCTCAAATACATTACGTCCCGCCAAATCAATGGCAGCCGCACGTTCAAAAGACAAATCCAAATTTGCTCTAT
The DNA here is from genome assembly GCA_905214825.1 of uncultured bacterium. Lineage (GTDB taxonomy): Bacteria > Bacillota > Clostridia > Lachnospirales > Anaerotignaceae > Anaerotignum. The sequence continues at coordinate 2,214 of CAJMNV010000101.1, forward strand.
GTGCGGCAATCAATGCATCTACCACATTATCCACATGTCCACCCGAAAGCAAATGTGACTCTAACTGATTGGTATTTACGTCCATACCTGCTTTTTGTGCTTTTATCAAAGGACGAATAATGTTATCTGGACGCACACGACGCAAACGCATACCCACCAATGAAAACATATTGACTTTCACCCCTGCAGAAATCGCAGAAATCCACAACCCCAAAGGTACAAAACTCAAAAACACAATCAACAAGACCAATACCACAATAATCGGCATCACAAATGACAAAACATCAAACCCACCATGCATAAAAATCACACCCCTATTTGTTCTTCATATTTTTTCACTGTCACCGTTTTTCCTTGTATGTTTGTTACAATCACTGTTTCGTTTTTATCAATAAAATCTCCTTCTGAGCACACATCAACCGTCTGTTCTCTAAATTTCGCAACACCATATGGTTGCAATGTTGTTTTTGTAACACCAATTCTTCCATTTAAATCTTGTAATATACTTTCGTCAAAATCTTTTGCCTCTTGTTTATCATTTAGTATCACTTTTTGATAAACACCGCTTCTTTTCACCATTACAAGCAACAATATAAACACACCAATCAAAATCACAACCGTTATCAAAAATGCAACCATTCCATATATATTGGCAACAAGCAATCCCATTCCCAGCAAAAAAATACCACCCAATATACCAAATATACCAAATCCAGGTATCAGCATTTCTGCAAAAACAAGCACCAATCCAACCAAACAAAGTAAAATAATCCATGCCAGCATCAAATCGTCCTCCTTTTTTGTTGATTGATATGTTTTTGTAAAAATTATACCATAGTTAAAGACATTTGTACATAAAATCAAAAAACTTTCAAAAATGTATCAGAATCATCATTTTTCTATCATCGTCATCTGTACCAGTATCCGATGACTGGCTTTTCTGTTCGCAGAACATATTTGATTAAACTTCATAATATTATCAATCATATGTTCGATTTTTTTAGTTTTATTTTTATATTTTTTGCAATATCTCATAATGTATCGCCATGATGAATGATAACCGATTGGTAATATATTTTTTCTTTTTTTCCATTTATCCGCCAAATACAAGTGTTTTTACGCCAATTATAGAAAATGCCACCAAACAAAATATCCATTTTTTTCATTTTTTGTTTTATATCATTTTGTGTTTTGTTTGTTCTGTTTGTCTCATATATACAAACATATATTCTATTTTGTTTTATCATAAAAAAATATATATTCTTTTGTTAACATTTTTTCATTTTTTTACGAACGTATATTTGATTTTGTACCACCCCTATGTTATATTAGTATAAAGGAAATGATTTAAATTATAAATTTTTCATAAAATACAGATAAGGAAGTGAAACCATGACAGATTTATCCGCAAAACAACAACAAATATTAGACTATATGAAATCCGAAGTACGAGAAAAAGGTTATCCACCTTCTGTACGTGAAATATGCCAAGCTGTTGGATTAAAATCCACATCAACCGTACATGGACATCTGGCAAGGTTAGAAAAAAAAGGGTTCATTCGTCGCAACCCCACAAAACCACGTGCCATCGAAATTTTAGATGGTTCTTCTAACAAAACACAAACCAGAGAAATGGTACAAGTTCCCATCGTTGGTAATATCACCGCAGGCACACCCATTCTTGCTATTGAAAATATCGAAGATACATTCCCTGTTCCCTTAGACTATGTCAAAAACGATAGTGTGTTTATGTTACACGTTCATGGGGATAGTATGATAGAAGCAGGTATTTTTGACAAAGATTTGATATTGGTACGCCAGCAAAACACTGCCGATAATGGAGATATTGTTGTCGCACTCATAGAAGATTATGCAACAGTCAAAACATTCTATAAAGAAAATGATTTTATACGCTTGCAACCACAAAATTCTTCCATGAACCCCATCATTGTACGAGATGTAACCATTTTGGGCAAAGTCATTGGCTTATTCAGAAAATTCTAAGGAGTGAAATTTATTATGTACGGTTTTATCAAAGTCGGTGCAGCTGTACCCAAACTACACCTTGCTGACTGCATTGCAAATCAACAAGAAATCATACAAATCATAAAACAAGCACAACAAAAAGGCGTGCAAGTATTGACTTTTCCGGAACTTGCGCTCACCGGATATACTTGTGGTGATTTATTCTTCCAATTACCACTACTTTCTGCGGCAGAAAATGCCATCGCCGAAATCGCAAAAGCCACACAACAAATTGATATGCTCATTGCCATTGGTGTGCCTGTTTTAGCAGATAACCAAGCATTCAACTGTGTCGCATTATTGCATAAAGGACATATATTAGGTCTTGTACCCAAAACATTCATTCCCAATTACAGCGAATTTTATGAGGAACGTTGGTTTGCTTCTGCAAACGATGTATTGCATGAACAAATCACATTTGCAGGACAATGTGTTCCCATCGGTGCAGATTTATTATTCACTGCCCAAAACATTCCTTTTTTAAAAATCGGTGTAGAAATCTGTGAAGATTTGTGGGTACCTATTCCCCCCAGCTCTTACCAAAGTTTATACGGTGCAACACTCATTTTGAATGCTTCTGCCAGCAATGAATTGGCATCAAAACCAACTTATCGCACACAGCTGGTATCACAACAATCTTCCCGCTGTATCTCTGCCTATGTTTATGCTTCTTCCGGCATTGGTGAATCCACACAAGATGCTGTATTCAGCGGACATAGTATGATTTGTGAAAACGGTACATTGCTTTGCCAAACAGAACTTTTTTCCAGAGAAAGCCAAATTATCTGTACTGACATTGACTTAGAAGTCATTGCTAATGAACGTCGTCGGCATACAACCTATATGGCACAACTTTCACAAAATGATGCAAAACGCTTTTACAGAGAAATTACATTCCAATTATCTGAACCAAAAGCCCCAACATTCGACCGTTTTGTATCCAAATCCCCATTCATACCACCAGCCAATGCAGATTTAGATACACGCTGTCAAAATTTGTTCCAAATACAGGTCACTGGATTGGCAAGACGTATGGAGCATACCCATACCGAAACACTGGTGATTGGCATATCTGGCGGTTTGGACTCCACACTTGCATTATTGGTCGCTGTCAAAGCTTGTGATTTCTTAAATATCCCAAGAACCCATGTATTAGGTGTTACCATGCCGGGATTTGGCACAACAGACCGCACATACCAAAATGCATTGGAATTGATGCGTCGTTTGGGCATACAAACAAAAGAAATTTCCATCAAAGATGCCGCATTGCAACATTTTGCAGACATCGGACATGACCCCTCTATCCATGATGTCACATATGAAAACACACAAGCCAGAGAACGCACACAAATTCTCATGGATTTGGCAAATAAAACAAATGGGCTTGTTGTTGGCACAGGTGATTTATCAGAATTGGCATTGGGTTGGGCAACATACAATGGCGACCATATGTCTATGTATGGTGTCAATGCAAGCGTCCCCAAAACATTGGTGCAAACGCTTGTGCGTTGGATTGCCACATCACAAACATTTGATAAAACCACAGCATCTATTCTATTGGACATCATTGATACACCCATAAGCCCAGAACTTTTGCCACCTGACAAAAATGGCAATATTCATCAAAAAACAGAAGACCTTGTAGGGCCTTATGAACTACATGATTTTTTCTTGTATTATATTTTACGTTTTGGGTTCCGTCCTGCAAAGGTATTGTTTTTGGCAGAAAATGCTTTTGGTACACAGTATGACAAACAAACATTATGCAAATGGCTGAAAAACTTCTATCGCCGTTTCTTTATACAGCAATTCAAACGTTCTTGTCTGCCTGACGGCCCAAAAGTTGGGGCTTTGTGCCTTTCCCCTCGTAGTGATTGGCGTATGCCCACCGATGCCCACAGCCGCATTTGGTTGGAAGAAGTAGAAAAATTATAAATCCTTTTTGAGGCATGATAAAAAAGCCATTTTATTCTATAAAAATGGCTTTTTTTCGTTCTTTTCTAATCACCCCTATCATATACTTTTCAAAAACGATAGGAGTGCAAAATTGATGCAAAATCCCTATGTAAAATATTGTAAAACAGCACAAACATTTGCATTATTTTATATGCAAAACAACAGTATCTATTGTCGTACACAAACACTTGATGGCTGGTGTACCCCTTATTGTGTTGCCGAAGGTGTTACTTCTTTTTCCGTTTGTTATTACGATGCATATATCTATCTGCTTTATCCAACCACAGACGGCAGACTCATACTTTCTGCCTCCATGGATTTCATACAATGGCAAGAATGTCCACTTTGGCAAAGCACAAATAACCAAAGATGGCAAAACACTGATTTTTTCATCATACCCAAAAAAGATACCTTTCATGTCATATATGCCAAAACAAAAGACATCAATGGTATTTCTATTTTGCACCACACCAACTTTCAAAAAGGGCAATGGCAATCTCCTTATCAAATTGACCATTTTTTGCCCATGGCAGGTACACCATTTCAAGCAAGGCGTTTACAAGAAAACCATATTATTTTATATTACCGCCAACAAAGAAACATCATCTCTGCCAGAGAAATTTTGTTACAACCTTTCACATTAGGCAGTATCACACCATTGATACAAACAAATGCACCCTGCATTGATTTTTCTATATTGGAAGATAACGAACGTTTACATCTGTTATATGCGGTACGTTCTTTATTTCGTACACAAATCATATATCGTTACAAACAAGTCCATAGCATCAGCCAACCCATCATACTTTGGGAGGGCAATAGCTGCGAAAATTGTTTACTGTATCGAGAAAATGGCAATTTGGTTGCATTTTGGACATCATGTGGGCAACCCATGCGTTGTGTCTGCCAAAATGGGCATACACTCGGTGCC
>CAJMNV010000102.1 GCA_905214825.1 uncultured bacterium
GTTCTGTTTACGTTGGGTTTAGTATATCCCATATTTTTGAATAAAATATGAACGCTGCATAAACAAATATTTAACTTTTTGGGTATATTTTGTTTTATTCCATATGATAACAAATTATGCTATACTATACATAGTAAAGGAGGAAACGACATTGAAACAACCATTTGCATATTTATCAAAAGAACACGCTGCATATCTCAAAAATCTGGTACAACAAGCCGCAAACATGGACAAAAATTGTGCTGTATTTGGTGCAAAAAAACACAAATATCAACTCAATCCTGTGGTTACTTTGGAAGAAGTCAAACGTTTTGAACAAAAGTATCAAATCAAATTACCATCAGAATATGTATTTTTCATCACACAAGTAGGCAATGGTGGTGCTGGCCCAGATTATGGCATATATGGCATAGACACCAAAAACTTACCCCCACTAACTGAAACAGAAATCATACCCCCTACGCCACACATCACTCCAGAATTGACACAGCCACAATGGGAAATGTTGATACAAGCATATGCTGATTACGAATATGACGAATCGAATGGTATCTCAGATGGTACATATTGTATTGGTACAAAAGGTTGTACCTATTTCAATTATGTCATTTCCAGTGGTGATTATGAAAATCTTGTATATTACTTTGATGCAAATTATGAAGAAACAAGCCCACCATTTGTGCTTTCCATGCATTTTTTAGAATGGTATGCCGCTTATTTTTCAGAAATTATACAAGGCAATACCACCCATTCTTTTGGATACCTGCCTTTGTATACACAAGAAGAAGTCATTGCCATATGCCAAAATCCAACAGACCCCCAAACGCAAATAGAAGCATTGCAAACTTTATATCGTTTTCCAACACTGCACAAAGATACCATCACATTTTTGAAAAATTGTGAAACACCAGATATGGAAGTACAAAAATATAAATTGCTATTACAATTTGAACCAGAGTTTATCATAAAACAATTTCGACATATTTTGCAAACAAAACCTGAAATTGCCGTATCCATCTGCCGTAATATTCCAAATGAATACAAAGATGCATACTACACAGATATGTTAGAGCTGTTATATCATATGGATTTTGCAGATTTGGCACAACAACAAACCATTATATTGGTATTTTTGAAACAATGCCAATCTTTTTGTGCCGCAGATATTTTGCCATTTGCCAAAGATGAAACGCAGCCTCCCAGAAGCAGAGGCTTTGCATTTGACCAGATGTGTTATGCACCAGACAAACGCGCATTTGAAAAAGAGTATATGGAAGTACTGCAACACTGCGACGAACCTGACGTTGTAAAAAATGTACTCACACTTTCTATGTTGTTTGATAGCAACCATTGGCTTGCCATTTATATTTTTTTACGAGAAAAATTCAAAAGAAGTTATGCCGTTTGTTGGGCATTGGACATTCGTTTGCGGGATTATGGCTTTTCCAAAGATTACAATCATTTGACAGAAACATTTGATGATATATAAGGGGGAAATATAAATGCAAAAAATGAACAAAGAATATGCAATCTATTTACAAGAATTGGTAAAACAAGCTGGTTTGGTAGACAAAAACAGAAAGGTATTTGGCGCAGAAAAACATGATTATCAATTAAAACCTGTCATTTCATTATCCGAAGTACAGGCATATGAACAAAAACACAACATCAAACTACCATCAGAATATGTTTTTTTCATCACACAAGTAGGCAACGGTGGTGCTGGGCCATTTTATGGCATATACGGCATCCATATTGCAAAGGATTACCTCTATTATACAAAATCTGGCACACCATTTTTATCCAGCAAATTGACAAAAGATGTGTGGGCAGAAAAATTAGCCCCAATGGACGATGATGATTGTCCTGATGAAATATTTGAACAAATCGAAGAAGAAATTTTACAAGGAACAACTTCTATTGGCACACAAGGCTGTTCTTACGAAACACTTGCTATTGCAGAAGGGGCTGAAGAAAACCGTATTTTTTATATCAATAATGACTGGAATACAGAAGAAATGCCTTTTGATACAAAAACAACCTTTTTAGAGTGGTACGAAAATTTTTTCAAAGAAATTATCATCGGCAATTCTGTATTTAATTATGGTTATTATAAAATTCAAACACAACAACAAGCAATACAAACATTTTCCAGTACAAATGACAAAGCAGAACAATCTGATTGCTTAAACAGTTTTTTGCGCTTTCCAAAACTGGAACAAGAAACCATTGATTTTATACAAGCATTATCTGATGATGATTTTCCAGCTCACAAATTGCTTTTGCTTTTAAGATATGACACAAAAAATGGATTACAGCTTTTTGATACATTTTTAACCGAAAAACCAAAAGTCGCTATTTCAGCAAGCATCAACGTACCAATAGAATGTTTGCCATATTATTATGATAAATTTTTACATATGCTTTATACCATGAAAGATGGTTCTGAAAAATGCAGTTCTTTTTCTTCTTATCATGATGTATTGCTTTATCGCTTAAAAGACTGCCCACAATTCAAAGCAAAGGACATCATACCTTTCTTGGATAAGAAAGGGATTTCAGACTCAGATTTACGAACAGCGTTATACACATTGCGTAATGCAAAAGACAAAATAGATTATGTAGACAGATTTATTGATTATATGTTGCATGGTTCTTATCATGTTGCACATATTGCATTACAAAGCATTTCTAATGTGTCACACCCTGCACTAAAAGAAATATGCCCTGTATTATGGGAAAAATATACAGATAATCTGATGCGTACAAACTTAAAAATTTTATGCAACACCAATCATGTACTCATACCCATTGAAAAAAAATAGAAAGGTTTACCAAAATGAAACAAAATCAAATCATTTGCAAAAATTGTGGAAACGGCTGTTTCCTAGAAGTTGTCACAGAACAAAACAAAGTCATATCCATAAACGGTAATCGTTGTGATGGTGGCAAACGATATGCAGAAAATATATTTTGCACCACTTACTTAGAAACAACATTATCCACAACAGACGGTAGAATGACTGCGGTTCGCTCAACAGAGCCAATTCCTTACACCATACAGCAAAAATGCTTAAACGCATTGTCTGGCATGGTATTGGAAACGCCCATCATAAAAGGAGAAATGATACTGCAAGATGCGGCAGACTGTGGTGTGGATATTGTGGCAACAGAAAACGTTTTCTAAAAGGGGAAGTATCTATGTACGATTATAGCAGAAAAAAACAACGTTGGTACAAAAGAGAAACAAAACGGATATTACAGTATTTACAATCCGTAGAACCTACCTATCATCCACAATATCACAATGATATTTATGAAAGTATCAAATGTTATGCCAATTTATTTTTTGTACCAAAAGGAAAAGTCAAAAAAGAATTGTTACACATATTGTTGCAAAAAACAGAACAAATCATCGCAAACAAACCAACAGATTTGCCTTTTTGCAAAGTCTTTTTATCTGTCCCCAAACACAACATCGCACATTCACAAATATCTTTGTTATTCGATGAAAATTATTATCGCACATTTTGGGACAGAAACAATATCAATATACAACGTTGGACAAAATTAGAAAAGCCATCTATCACACAAGAATTGGAAATCCCCACCACATTACCTCATTGTGGCTATTTGGAGGAAATACCAAACGAATTTGGATTTTATATTGATGAACTATGGTTTTATGGAGAAATAGCATGTACGCTTGGGAAATGATACAAAAAGAAATTTTAAAAATCAATACAAATGGTATGCAATACTTAACAAATATTGAAAAATTACCACATGAACACGCATTGCAAATTGCCGCATACTTATGGGAATGTTGCTGTACCACAGACAATGACTTTTGGTACACCATCGCCAGAGGGCTTTTGTGGAACATACCGCTACACTGGATACAACACTATACCACACAAATATTACAAATCATGGATGTAAATTGGCAAGACGATTTTGAGTACAATAATGCTTGTGTGGTGTTTGCCCATCAACCAGAAATATTGCAAATACTCATTGACTGGGGCAAACAAAATGGTATGACAGAAGATGCCACAGAATGGGAAAAAATTGGTTGTCAAACAAAATACTTTACACAAACAATGGCAGAATTTGAACGGTTATGTGATGTTTACCAAATCCGTTTATCTTTTGGCTGCAAAAAATAGAGTATCAAAAACAATATACTCACAAACAGGCATATTTTTCCACCTATCAGTGAATAAAAAACCTGTTTTTCTCCTATCAGCAACGCAATACCGCCATAAAACAGCCCATACAAACATTGAAATATCGTACCCACTAACAACCATGTATGGTAATGTATCACACAACCCAAACATAAAAACACAGAACATATTGCCAATAACAACATAGCGGGTATGTCAAAGACAAGCAGAAACAATTCCCCCATCAGCCATACATATGGTATTGATTTGAAATAACAATGCCCATACCTTTGTCGTCATGGCTTCTTCCCCCTTTGCACAGAATCAAACAAAATACATCACACCTATGACAGATGTGATGTATTTTTTATACAATTTAAAATCCCATATCTTCTCCAACCAGTATCACTTTGATACGACCTTTTGGTGTGCAATTTCTTGTTACCAAAAATTGATTGCAAATACATTCTGGTGATAAACAATTATGGCAGCTACCTGTTGCCACGCAAGGTGTTTTGCCCATAAAACGCATATTATTTATGGGTGCAGCATGATTTCTTGCACGACTGATGGCACTTTCCACATCTTTTTCCACTTTATTCATACCACATATCACAATGACATTTTTTGGTCCATAACAAAAAGCAGCCAAACGATTGCCTGTACCATCAATATTGACCAAAACACCATCTTCTGAAATGGCATTTGTACTTGTCAAAAAATAATCCACAAGCAATGCTTTTCTCTGCATTTCTTGTCTTTCTTGTGGGTCGCTAACCAAATCTCTATCAATAACATCATAATCTTTTTCATGTATGGCTTTTGTCAATCCCATATCACGAATTGTCATAGACCCCCCCCATGACACAGAACTCTTTTCAGGTATCAAAGACAAAGCTTTTTCCAATGCTTCTGCGGCTGTCGGACAGTAATAAGCCTCAAAATGACGTTTTTGTAAATTTTCTACCATATTTTTACCTAACAATTCATTTCTCAATTCTTTTGGTGTTGCCATATACAAAACTCCTCTCTGTTTTCTATCATATTATATATAAATAATTGTATCATATCCCAGAAAACATAGATAGTTTTTTTGTTGCAAAAAATGATAAAAATGGTTTATGATAAGTATAACAAATGTACAAACAAGGAGCATACAAATGGCAAAACGAATAGAAAGTACAAAAAACCAGCTCATCAAGCGATTACAAGGGCTAAAACAAAGAAAAAACAGAGAAAAAGAAGGCATATTTATTGCAGAAGGTCTGCGGTTTGTAGAAGAAATCCCAGATGATTGGGACGTGGCATGTTATGTTGTGGCAGATCATTTTGCAGCAGAATATGATATATCTGTTTTTGAAAAAAAAGCAGATACATATTGTGTAACAGACAAATTATTTGCACAACTGGCAGAAACAGAACATCCACAAGGTATTCTTGCTGTATGTCACAAAAAAACATACCATTTGGAAACTATATTGCAAAATAAAAATGGATTTTTCTTATTGGCAGAAGAAATGAATGACCCTGGAAATTTGGGTACCATTATTCGAACCGCAGATGCCTGCAATGTAGATGCTATTTTTTTATCAAAAGGCAGTGTGGATTTGTACCATGCCAAAACATTGCGTGCCACAATGGGTTCTGTGTTTCATATACCTGTATTTCAAAATATATCATTGGAAGAAATAGCCAACATATTGCAAGAAAGAGGTATCCCCATTTATGCAGCACATTTGAAAGGCAGACAATACCCATATAGTTTAAATTTGCGGCGTGCATGTGCGTTTTTGATTGGCAATGAGGCAAGAGGGCTTTCTGACGAAGCGTCTGCATTATGCGACAGTTATGTCAAAATCCCCATACCCGGTAGGGCAGAATCTTTGAATGCTTCCATTGCGGCAGCAGTATTGTTGTATGAAACTGTAAGGCAAAGAACATTACCAAAAGAAAATGTAAAATAACAAATGCTATTTTGCTATACAAAATTTTTTTGTAATTTGCTTATGGCATTGTTTTCTTATTCATTTTCCATTATAATAAAAAGACACAAAACAGAAATAGGTGATTGCTTTGAAAAAAATATGGAAAAATATCGGATTATGTACTTTGGCAGTAGGTACTTTTTTATACTGGCAAGACAACAGCATTGTTGTTACACAAATGACACATCATTGCAATGTGCCGAAAGCATTTCACGGATATAAAATATTGCATATTTCCGATTTGCAAAACAAAATGTTTGGCAAAAATCAAGAAAAATTGTTATATAAAGCAGAATGTACTGCACCAGACATCATTGTCATCACAGGGGATTTGATTGACAGAAACCGTACCGACTTGGAAGCTGCTATGGACGCCATTCATGGATTAGTGAAATTGGCACCTGTATATTATGTTTCTGGCAATCATGAGCACCAATCCGGTGTATATGATGATTTGACAGAACTTTTGATAGCCGAAGGTGTCACAGTACTAGATAATGGGAAAAGCATCATCAGAAGAAATGATGATACTGTCACCATCATGGGATTGGCAGACAAATCTGTCAACCCGCATTATCAAAGCATACTGCGTATGATGTGTAAAGAACAAGAAAATGATTTTTTGTTTTTGCTGAGTCATCGTCCTGAACTTTTTAAGGAATATGCCAAATACCCCATTGATTTGGTATGTTGCGGTCATGCACATGGCGGACAAATCCGCCTACCTTTTATTGGTGGCTTGTTTGCACCACATCAAGGTTTTTTCCCAAAATACACCGCAGGTATGCACACAAAAAATCATACCACAATGGCAATCAGCAGGGGTTTGGGAAACAGTACATTCCCTTTTCGCATCCACAATCGCCCAGAATTGGTTGTCATCACGTTGTATCATAAAGAAGAATTGCACTGTACAGAATAAATCATATTATGTTATAATAATAAAAATTTCAAAATCAGAAA
>CAJMNV010000103.1 GCA_905214825.1 uncultured bacterium
AATCTTATCCAAACTTTTTTTTTGTATTTTTAAAAATGGGAGGTGATGCAGATGTCCTCTAATTTTGGAGAACGTGTAAAAATTTCCGTGTTTGGACAGTCACATTCTGATGCCATTGGTGTGATGATAGATGGATTGCCAGCGGGAGAATATATTGATTTGGAAAAAGTGCAAGCATTTTTGCAACGACGTGCCCCTGGACAAAATGCATATTCCACAACAAGAAAAGAAACCGATATGCCAAAAGTGGTTTCGGGATTGTGGCAAGATAGAACGTGTGGGGCTCCAATTTGTGCTATGATAGAAAATACAAACACACGTTCCAAAGATTATAGCAATTTGAGAAAAATGCCACGGCCAGGACACGCAGATTATACGGCATTTGTCAAATATAAAGGATTTCAAGATTATAGAGGTGGCGGACATTTTTCAGGAAGATTGACAGCCCCCCTTTGTTTTGCAGGAGCCGTTTGTATGCAGATATTGGAACGAAAAGGGATTATCATTGGGGCACATATTGCCGCTATCAAACATTGTAAAGATAACACTTGGGATATGGTGCATATCACAAAAGAAGAACTGAAAACTGTGACAGAGAAGCATTTTCCAACTATTGATGACAAAGCTGGAGAAACTATGCAAAAAATAATTGCACAAGCAAAAGCAGAACAAAATTCTGTGGGTGGTGTGGTAGAAGTGATTGCATTGGGGTTGCCTGTTGGATTGGGAGAACCTATGTTTGATGGTTTGGAAAGCAAAATTGCATCGTTGTTGTATGCCATTCCTGCGGTAAAAGGCGTGGAATTTGGTGCAGGATTTGCGGCGGCAGAAATGATGGGGTCTGAAAATAATGATGATTTTTATTATGATATAGATGGAAGCATCAAAACCAAAACAAACAATCATGGTGGTAGTCTTGGCGGTATTTCCAGCGGTATGCCTTTGGTGGTGCGTGTGGCATTCAAACCAACACCATCTATATCGCAAGAACAACAAACAATTAGTTGGGAAACAAAACAAAATGAAACACTCCGTATTGTGGGACGACATGACCCTTGTATTGTACCAAGAGCAGTACCTTGTGTGGAAGCAGCAATCGCCATTGCGTTGTTGGATTTGGATATGCTGCAATACAAATGAGAAGGAGAGAAAAATATGGAATTGGAACAGCTTAGAAAACAAATCAATGATATTGATACAAAAATGGTAGATTTATTTGTGGAAAGAATGCAGACAGCAGCGGCGATTGCTTCCGCAAAAGCAGAACACAACTTACCTGTATTGGATAAAAAAAGAGAAACAATCGTTTTGAAAAATGTGATGGAACAAGCGGGTGATGATTTTGGTTTGTATGTCAATACATTGTATCAAACTATGTTTGATGTCAGCAGAAGTTACCAAGCAGGCATTTTGCAAAATGAAACAGCATTGACACAAGAAATCAAAAAACAAATACAAAACCCTTTGATAGAATTTCCGAAAAAAGCAGTGGTTGCTTGCCAAGGAACAGAAGGATCTTATGCAGCACGTGCTTGTGGACGTTTATTTTCTATGCCAGATACCATGTTTTTTCATAGTTTTGAAAATGTATTTCATGCAGTGGAAAGCGGTTTGTGTCAGTATGGTGTGTTGCCTGTGGAAAACAGCTCTGCAGGTTCTGTGACAGAAGTGTATGATTTGATGGTGAAACATCAATTTTATATTGTTAGAAGTTTGAAATTGCATATTCATCATGCATTGCTGACAAAAAATGGAACAAATTTATCACAAATCAAAGAAATTGTGTCACACGAACAAGCATTGCATCAATGCAGTGCATTTTTGAAATCTTTGCCTGATGTAAAAGTGACCATATTTGAAAATACAGCAACAGCGGCAAAATATGTGGCAGAAAGCCAAAGAACAGATATTGCGGCAATCGCTTCCGAAGAATGTGCAAAGTTGTATGGTTTGCAAGTGCTGAAAGATGATATACAAAATCATCAAAATAATTATACACGTTTTATTTGTATTGCAAAAAATATGGAATTGTATGCAGGCTCTGGCAAAATCAGTTTGTTGCTTTCTTTGGCACATGAACCAGGTGCATTGTATCAGATGTTGGGTAAAATTGCGGCACACCATATCAATTTAAGTAAATTGGAAAGCCGTCCCATTGCAGGCAGAGATTTTGAATTCCGTTTTTATTTTGACTTGGAAGCGTCTGTGTTTTCGGAAGATGTGCAGATATTGCTCAAAGATATGGAATGTAGTGCAGATAAACTTTCTTTCTTTGGTTGCTATGCAGAAATGGTGTGAGGAAGTGGAAATATGAATATATTGGTATTAAATGGTCCAAATTTGAATTTATTGGGTATTCGTGAAAAACAAATTTATGGTACACAAACATATCAAGATTTGATAAACCAAATACAAACATATTGCGAAAAAGAAAATATGCAAGTAGAGATATTTCAATCCAATCATGAAGGCAGATTGGTAGACCGTATTCAGCAAGCATATTTTGATAAAACAGATGCCATTATTATAAATCCTGCGGCATATACACATACCAGCATTGCCATATTAGATGCATTGAAAGCGGTTTGTTTGCCAGCGATAGAGGTGCATTTGTCTGCGGTAGAGCAAAGAGAAGATTTTAGAAAAATTTCTTATGCAGGTATGGCTTGTGAAAAAACGATTACAGGAAAAGGCTTTGCAGGATACTTGGAAGCGATTGCTTATTTAAAACAAAAATATGATAGATAAAAATATCAAAAAAAGAGCAAAAATATATGCTCTTTTTTTGATTATGCAATTTTTGTGCCAAACAAAACAATGTTCTGTCGGTTTATAAACAAAAACATTGAAATATCAACGTTTCTTTTTTACATAAAAAATAAAAAAACAATAAAATTACTTGTCTTTTTGATGGGGTTATATTACAATGTGGATAATAGTAGCAGTATGTGGAATTGTATTGTATAAAATGCTTTTTTGCAGTATTGTCATAAATTGTTTGAAATCACAAAAGAAAGGAAAGGTGTTTTTGTTTGGAGTTTCATCATATTTCCGTATTGCTTCAAGAGTGTGTGGACAACCTTTGTATTCGTCCTGATGGTATTTATGTGGATGGTACAACAGGTGGTGGCGGACATTCTTTGGAGATTGCAAAACGATTGACCACAGGTAAACTGATTTGTATAGACCAAGATTTGAATGCACACGCAGCAGCAAAAGAACGTTTGAAAGACCATTTGGATAAAATTACATGGGTGCATGATAATTTTGGAAATATTGAAAAAATATTACAATCATTAGAAATTGATACAATAGATGGTATGTTGATGGATATTGGGGTATCTTCCCACCAATTAGATGAAGCAAATAGAGGATTTTCTTATCAACAAGATGCACCATTGGATATGCGTATGGATGCCACAAAGCCGTTTTGTGCATATGATGTAGTAAACACATACAGCGAAGAGGATTTGAACCGTGTGATATTTACTTATGGAGAAGAAAGATGGGCAAAACGTATTGCAAAATTTATTGTGGCAGAAAGAAAACAAAAACCCATTCAAACAACAGGCGAATTGGTGGAAGTGATTAAAAAAGCAGTGCCAAAAGGGGCAAGAAAAGATGGCCCACATCCTGCAAAAAGAACATTTCAAGCAATTCGTATTGAAGTCAATAAAGAATTGGAAGTATTGGAAAAAGCCATCGATGCAGCAGCAAACCATTTGCAAAAAGGGGGTAGATTGTGCATTATCACATTCCATTCTTTGGAAGACAGAATTGTCAAAGAAACATTCCGAAAATTGGAAAATCCTTGTATTTGTCCACAGCAATTTCCGGTGTGTGTATGCGGTCGCAACCCGATTGGGAAAGTGGTGACAAGAAAACCCATATTGCCTTCTGCAAAAGAACTGGAAGTCAACCATCGTTCCAGAAGTGCAAAATTGCGTGTGTTGGAGGGGTTGGGAAAATCATAAAAAAGAGGTGTAATATATGGCACAAAAAAAAAGAAATCGAAATACACCACGCACAACAAAATATCATAACCCTGCACAAAATACATATCCTGTGCAGGGCAGTGTTGCATATCAAATCCAACCAAAAGAAGAACAAGAACAGATACATGTCAAAAAACCACAACCAAAATTACATGAAACCAGAACGGAACGCAGAGAACAAAGGTTACATATATTATATGTCTGCATTGTGATGTTGTTGGTATTTGGTGGGTGTATTACGTTTATGGGGGCAAATGTGATTGTAGCAGAACAAGAAATGCAAATTAGAAAACAAAAAAACGAGTTGTCTGCAATCAAAGCACAAAATGCCACATTAGAAGCAGAATTGGCAGAACAAATTGATTTGGAATATATCAAACAAGAGGCAATGAAGCGTTTGGGTATGGCAGAACCACAAACGTATCAAATCGTTTACATAGATGTGCCAAAGCAAAGTTATACCGTACAATATGCTGCTGATGAAAATGAGAAAGAAGAACCTTCTTTTTTTGCCTCTATATTAAATTTTTTGAAAAAGGATTGATGTAAATGAGAAAAAAATCATCAGAAGGAATAAAGGCAAATGGTAAATTTGCTTTTATTCTTTTTATGTTTTTGATTTGTTTTATTGTGATGTTTGGACGTGTGTTTTATTGGAAAATAGTACATGGTGCGGAATTTGAAGCGGTTGCCAAAAATCAGCAAATCAATCGTTATGATATTACTATACCACCAAATCGTGGATCGATTATGGATAGAAACAATCAAGTCCTTGCCATCAGTACTACGGTGTATCATGTGGTGTTAGATGCATTGCAGTTGGTGGAATTTGACGAAAAAGAACAAGAAAAAACATTGACAACATTATGCAAATATTTTCCGGAATTGGAATATGACACATTGAAAAAATATATTACAGTCAATCCCGAAACGGGAGAAATTTATATGAACAATCACTGGAAGTATTTGGTGAAAAATGTAGACAGAAGTGTCAAAGAAGAATTGGAAGCACAAAATATCAAAGGTATATATTTTGAAAAAAGCAGCAAACGTTCCTATCCTTTGAAAACAACCGCTTGCCATTTGGTTGGTTTTACACGTGGTGATACACAATGGGGCATAGAAAAATATTACAATGATTATATGAAAGGAATATTAGGACGTTCTTTTATATTGTATCAAGGGGCAGATTCTGTTGTGTATCAAGATTATAATGCACAAGATGGTGATACCATCATTACAACGATTGATTATAATATACAGCAGATGGCAGAAGAAGTAGTGGCAGAAACACAACAACAATGGCCGTCAAAAAATGTGGCAGCAATGGTGATGAACCCAAATACAGGTGAGATTTATGCTATGGCAGAGTCACATGCATTTGATTTGAATGACCCAGATGCAATTCCTGCATGGGAAACAGATGAAATGTACACAAAACATTGGGATGAATTGAGTACAGAAGAACAATCAACATATATGAATACTATTTGGAAAAATTTTGTCATTAGTGATACTTATGAACCAGGTTCTGTTTATAAGCCATTGGTGGTGGCGGCAGCACTGGAAGAAGGGCTGATTTCTCCAAATGATGCATTCTATTGTGGTGGTAAAGTTGTCATTGGTGATAAAGAAATTCGTTGTCATTTAAGAAGTGGACATGGTAGCATAAATGTAGAAGAAATTATGGCACAATCTTGTAATATGGGTATGTTGCAAATTGCAAAGTTGTTAGGACCAGAAAAATTTTATGAATATCAAAGAGAATTTGGTTTTGGAGAAAAAACAGGTGTGGATTTACCAGGGGAAGTGAGTGCCGCAGGTTTGAAACATAGTTTGGAAAGCATTGGACCTGTGGAATTGGCAACAATGTCATTTGGACAAACATTTAATGGTACAACTATACAAGCAATCACTGCATTTTCTGCGTTGATTAACGGTGGAAAGATTGTAAAACCATATGTTGTTTCACAGATTGTAGATGCAAGCGGAAATGTGGTACTGCAAAATAATACAGAAATTGTGAGACGTGTGGTTTCAGAAGATACTTCTGCTTATATGCGTACCGCATTAAAAGCAACCGTAGAACGTGGTACTGGTAAAAAAATTCAAGTAGATGGGTATTCTATTGGCTGTAAAACAGGTACCGCAGAACAAGGTTCTCGTACAAGAACGGATTTATGGACATTGACCAATGTGGCATATTTCCCTGCAGAAAATCCGAAATATATTGTGTTTACAGTTATCAATTTACCAAAAGATTATAAAGATGGTGTGCAAACACCTGCACCTATGACAAAAAAATTGATTGAAAATATCATCAAATATGACAATATGGAGCCAACACAACCCACAAAAGATAAAACCAATTTGTCACAAAATAAAACGGTAACTGTTGCGGATTATACAGATAGTATCATTTATAATGTTATTGGGGATTTGGACAGTAAAGATTTGCGGTATAAAGTTGTGGGTACTGGTAATCAAGTTGTCAATCAAGTGCCAAAGGGTGGTACTTCTGTTGATGTGGGCAGTGAAGTAATATTGTATGTGGAAAAATCTGCCGAAGATAGTGGTACGATGAGTGTGCCAAATGTAGTCGGCAAAACATATACAGAAGCGGAAAAGATATTACAAGATGCAGGATTTACCGTTGCTTTTGAAGGCGATAATACAGGTATTGTGACAGCACAAAATCCGAAATATGGCGTTTCTGTGGAAAAAAATACAGAAGTATTGCTGACAATGGAAAAATCAAAGGAAGAACCAAAAGAAGTATCTGACAAAAAACCAGACTGATTGTTTCAAGAAAACGCATAGATACCTTGCCTTTTCAATATATTTGTTAATAAGATTTTGAAAAGGCAGGGGTTTTTTTATGGAGAAGCCTTCTATGCAAGAAAAAAGAAGGTTGTTGTTTTATCTGGCTTGTTGTGTGCTGGGATTTTCTGTGCTTTTTGGCAGATTGATTTATATCGAGTTGTTTCGGGCAGAACAATGGCAGGAAATGGCTTATGAACAGCAAACCAGAGATCGGCTGATTACACCAAAAAGGGGCAGTATTACAGACAGAAATGGCGTGGGAATTTCAAGAAGGCACACAGTGACAGCA
>CAJMNV010000104.1 GCA_905214825.1 uncultured bacterium
ACCAATGCTTTTTTATATTCTCCTGCCAGATAAGCCTCTTTCAACTCACGCCGCAATCTGCGAATTTCGGCAATATAAAACCCCATGTTTCATTCTTCTCCTTCCTCAGCTATCGCAAATGCTTCTGAAATGGTATGCCAACGATAGCCTTTTCTTTGCAAAAAAGCATATATCTTTCTTTTTTGCTTTTCATCTAATGCTGCAATGTCCTGCCCTCTTGTTTTTTTGTGTATCCACATCACAGCATCTGTTGTTTCATCAATATCTGTTTCTTCCAATGCTTCTGTAATCCATTTGTCTGCAATCCCTTTTTGACGCAATTCCATTTTCAACCCATACACACCTTTTGGGTGCAAACGCAATCGCTCTTTCACAAATTTGATTGCATACTCCTTGTCATCACAATAATGATATTTTGCCAAAAATGCCATTACTTTTTCAATAACATCTTCTGAAAATTCTTTTTCTGTTAATTTTTTTCGCACTTCTGCCTCAGTTCGCATTTTATATCCCAAATAATACAATGCAGTATCTTGTGCTTTTATATAAATCAAATTATTTTGTATAAAATCATATTGTTCCTGTGAAATTTCACAACCTTCTTTTAATTTGAAGTATGCCACATCTTGACTTACCAATGCAAAAGCAAACACATTATCAATAAAAATATTCTGTTTGCTGTTGTCATGTTTTTGTGATACAATCGCCGTCACCAACACACTACATTCACTCCTTTTCGGCTTGTAACAATAGTATACTGCATTTTTCATAAAAATACTATGCTATTTTACACACGAAAAACCAACGCAAAACTATATGCTTTCTCATAAAATATGTCAATCAAATTGTAAAAAGGAGAATACTTTGATTTTTCAAAGCATTCCCCTCTTGATTATTTTTTTGCTGTCCATTCTTCCAAAGTACGACACAATATGCTAAACTCAATCGGTTTTGAAATATGTGCATTCATACCTGCTGCTGTGGTTGCTGCCAAATCTTCAGCAAATGCATTTGCAGTAACTGCAATGATGGGTATTGTCTTTGCATCTGGTCTTTTCATTTTTCGTATCACTCTTGTTGCTTCACAACCACCCATTTTTGGCATTTGCATATCCATCAACACCGCATCAAAATAATACGGTTCTGATTTTTCAAATTCTTTCACAGCTTCCAAACCATTCCATGCTTTTGTCACTTCCATACCATGCATTTGCAATATTTCTGCGGCAATTTCCATATTAATTTCATTGTCTTCTACCAACAATATTTTTTTGCCTGTCAAAGTACCTTTATCAATATATACTTCTTCTACTTCTTCTGTTTCTTCTATGATGGTTTCAAAAGGCAATATCATTGTACAAGTTGTACCTTTGTCCACTGCACTTTCTATGGAAATCTGCCCCCCCATCAAAGAAACCAAATTTTTTACAATCGGCATACCCAATCCAGTTCCTGGAACATTTTTGGCATGGAATATTTCTCGTTCATATGGCTCAAATATTTTTTCCAAAAATTCAGATGTCATGCCATAGCCAGTATCTGAAACACTTATCTGATATTTTGTATATTCTCCATATTCCACTTCTTTAACCAATAATTTGATTGTACTGCCTTCATTTGTGAACTTAAATGCATTGGAAAGCAAATTATTGATAATTTGTGTCAAACGAGAATTATCGCCCACAATTTGCTTATCTTCCAAATCCAAATCCACAATAAAGTTTTTATACTCTCGCTCTGCTTGGTCATAGAACAATTTTGCACTGTTCATGACACAATCACGCAAACAAAAAACATTTTCGTCCAATGTAATATTACCATGTTCCAAACGAGAAATTTCCAAAATATCATTGATTAAATCCATCAACTGTTTACTGGAAATGTTAATTTTTGATAAATATTCTTCGATTTTTTCTGGGTTTTGCACATGATTTTTTGCCAATTCCGAAAGCCCTACAATAGCATTCAATGGCGTTCTCATATCATGTGACATACGGAAAAAGAAACGATTTCTGGATTCCTCGCTTTGTCTGGCACTTTCCAACGATGTCTTCAACAAATTCATTTGTTGTAATTCCTGTTGTTTTTCTTCATTCATATCTCGAAAACAAAGCACCGCTTCTTTTGTACTCAACGACTCATCAAAAAGCAATCTTGCATCTACCCATTTATAAGTACCATTAAATTTTCTTAATATTGCACCACCATAATCTCCAATTTTTTCAGAAACCAATTTTCGAATATTTTCCATAGAAAAACTTTCTACAAATTGCTGATATGTTGTTGGCTCAATCAAATCACAAATCACTCGCAATAGTTCTTCGTATTCGCCCTCATTGTCCAAATATTCTCTCACATAATCCGATGTTTTAATAATTTCATATCTAGCATTGATAAAATCAATGCGATAAATCGCATAATAAGAATTGCCCAATATCCGAATGGTTTCATTTGTCTTTGTCATATCACGGTTCATTATCGTTTGCTTGATACTCATCAATATTGCAATCAGCAGAAAAATAAGGAATATCATAATATAACTAAATACAATGGTATACAAATCTTGTATCAACCAATGGTATGGTATTGTCACAATGGACATCCAACCGTTATCTGATGTATTGTAATATACTGCACGCTTTTCTTGTTCTGGATTATACACATAACTGTCTGCATTATCCATTTTGCCTTCCGAAATTTGTGTGGTCAAATCTTTTACATATTGTTGCAAATCTTCCTCCGGAATTTCCATATCTGCTTTATAATACAATAGATTTTGATTGGAATCACACAAAAAATAATAACTTTTTGGCGGTAACAACTGTGCATTATCCACCACTGCAAAATTTTCTGGAAAAATATCAAACCCCATAACACTATTGGAATGTTCGCATTTTTTTGCAATGGTAATGATTGATTTGCCTGTTGTAGTATCTTTGTATACATCTGTATATATAATTTTTCCATCTGCTTTTATTGCATCTTGATACCATTTTGCTTGTCTGTAATCATAATCATCTATATCCTCCGAACGAGTTGCAAAAATAATGCGTCCATCTATTGCCACATACGGTTCTATGGAAATACTTTCCTCCATATTGCGAATACTCAGCAAATATTCTCGTAACCATTTTTCTGGGGCATCATTTGCTTGCAATACAACATCGATAAAATCTGTACCTTGTTCAATCAATGTTTCGTAAGCTGTCATTTTCAATTCTTCTTCTATGGAATAACTTCGAGAAAGTGCAGTCCCCATACGCTTTGCATTATCTATCATTGCCAAACGCAGAGAAAATACACACAAAACAGACATTACCACAAATACAACCAATATAATCAATATAAAATATATTTGTGAAAAAATCTCTTTTATTTTTTCTTTTATCATCTCATTCCCCTCGTATTCCCCCCACCAATCTTTCATATACTGCTTGTATTTGTGACATCATTGCAAATGCTTCTTGTACTTTTCCTTCTCGCAACAAATCCACTTGTTTTGTTGTCAATGCATACAATTCTGTCATAGAAAGATTGCCACTCACACCTTTTAATGTATGTGATGCAGCCACTGCTTTTTCTACATCTTGTTTTGCCACAGCTTCCACCAAATCAGCATATGCTTGGTCTTCCTCAAAACGCAACAAAAACTTTTCCATCAACGCTTCATTTCCCATAAAGCGTTGCAACACACTATCTATATCAACTCCAACCTCTTTTAATTTTTCTTTATCCATAGAGTTTATCTTCCTTCCTTAATGTTTATACAAAAATCGCAAATCTTTCTCTACGGAGAAAAAACACTCCAATAAAACAGGTGAAAATACCCCACATTTTCCATCTTGAATCATCTGTAATGCTTCTTCTTCTTTGAATGCATCTTTATATACTCTTTTGCTGACCAAGGCATCATATACATCAGCCACAGAAACAATCTGTGCCCAAATAGAAATTTCATCTCCCTTTAATCCATCTGGATAGCCGTTGCCATCCCATCTTTCATGATGATGTCTTGCAATATCATATGCATAACGATAAGCCTCATGGCTTTTCATTTGCGGAATACTTTCCAATAACTGTGCCCCTTGTATGGTATGCATTTTCATAATTTCATACTCTTCTTGCGTCAATTTTCCCGGTTTATTCAATATAGCATCTGGAATTGCAATTTTCCCAACATCATGCATAATCGCCGCCAAAGAAATCAATTCAATCTGTTCTTCCGACAAACCTGCTCCCAGTTCTGTATACATCAACATATGTTTTGTAATATCATGAATACGCAAAACGTGCGTACCAGACTCACCATTTCTAAATTCAATCGCCGTAGAAAGTGCTTCAATCATGCCAAAGTTCAATTCAATAATTTTCTGTTTTTGTGACACAATTTCATTTTGTTGTTCTTCCACCACATTATTCAGTTGTCGTCTTGCACGAAATAATTCTACAACGGAATTTACCCGTTTTTGCACGACATATGGTACAACCGGCTTACTGATAATATCCATTACGCCCATATCATATCCTTCTTTTAGTACCCTGTCGCTCCCCTCTGCTGTAATAAAAAACACAGGAATTTGTTCTGTCAAACGTTGTGTTTTCAATATTTTCAGCAGTTCCATACCATTCATCACAGGCATGACAATGTCCAATAAAACCGCACAAACATCTTCTTTATGGTCTAAAATCTTTTCCAAACATTCCATACCATTTTCAGCCTCTTCAATTTGGTATGTATCTTTAAAAATTTCATGCAATATCGCTCTGTTTAATGCACTGTCATCTACAATAATCAGTGTATTGGGGATTCGCTTTTGGGTCATATATAAGTTTTCCTGTTGTGTCATACCTTCCATAATCTCCTTCCCGTGTTTCCTTGTTGCTCATGAATTTTTTGACAGTTCATAAATAATTGATTTGATTACCCATTCATACAAAATATAATACAACTTCTCCAACTTTACATTGCAAAACGGTTCCCTTTCCTATATTGCAAAAAACGGATATCTTTCACATCAAAATCATCATAAAAATTTTTTATTTATATGGCTATTATGTTCCATTATTTTGTTATTTCCCCTATATTTCTTTTTGTCACAAAATTCAATTTTTTTCAACAGTATACCATTTTTTACCGATACTTACAACATCATGCAACAAAGAAAAAGTTAAGAAATACGACATTTCCCCAAAATACAACAAAAAACAACAGCACGTATTTTTTATACGCACTGTTATTTTTTTCTTATACAATTTATGAAAATACTTGTGTACACTCCGAAATATCTGCCATTTTCTTTTCAGAAATATAAATTTCTGCTGATTTCGACAAATCATTTCCACAAAATTCTTCTTTTTGAAACAATTCCACAATCAATGGATATAAAATCTTTGCCTGTTCCGTTTGCAAATAAACTGCCATTTGCCCTTCTTCCAAGTAATCATATCCATTATCCATAATTTTTCCATCTGTATATATTTCAATTCTATCTGACACATCATAGCGTAAATCTGTGTCTGGATTTTCCAAATTTTCTAGATACAATAAAATAATAATTGTTTGCATACTGCTTTCATCTTTTTCATTCATATATATGCAAAAGATGATTTACCATACCCACAATTTTACCACCCTGCATATATATTCTTGGCACACGTTTTGCCACCATACAAGTCATTTCATAGTTGATGGTATGCAATTTTTCTGCCAATTCTTCCACAGGCAACACTGCATCACCTTGTCTGCCAAACACAACCACTTCGTCACCCATATGCACATCTGGAATATCTGTAATATCTAACATTGTCTGATCCATACAAACCCGCCCAACCACAGGTGCAAATTTTCCATTTACCAACATACGAGATTGATTGGAAAGTGCTCTCGCATAACCATCTGCATACCCTATTGGCACAGTTGCAATAATGCGGTCTGTTTCTGCAGTATATGTTCTGCCATAAGACAGTTGAGAACCTGCTTTTACTTTTTTAATCAAAGCAATGCTTGTTTTTAATGTCATCAAAGGTTTGATGTCTATTTTTCCTTGACATTCATCAGAAGGTAACATACCATATGTAATCACACCAGAACGGCACATATCCAAATGTTTTTCAGGATACGAAATAATCGTTGCACTGTTTGCACAATGACGCAAACCCACATCAACACCTGCTTTTTGCAATGCATCTGTCATTTTTGTAAATCTTGTAAATTGCATTTGTGTAAATGCAGGATTGTCATTTGTATAAGCATCTGCAACCGCATGATGTGTAAATATACCTGTAATATGGAGATTTTTCATTTTACTGACTGCAATAATATCTTGCAAAGACTGCTCAAAATTTTCATCATCGGTTTGGAAACCTACTCTTGTCATACCAGTATCCACTTTCACATGACAATCTATGCATACACCCAATTTTTCTGCCTCTTCCTGCAATTTTTGTGCATGCTCCATGCCCACCAATGCTTGTGTAATATGATATTTTGCCAAGATATCCGCATATTGTGCTTGTGTAAATCCCAGAACCAATATTGGCTTTTCAATTTTTTGATTTCTTAAACTTATGCCTTCTTCTAAGCTGGCAACACCAAACCAATCAAAACCTGCTTCTTGCAATTTTCTTGCAATCATGCCATCGCCATGACCATAGCAATCCGCTTTTACAACACCCATAATTTTTGTATCTGGGTTTATTTTTGATTGAATTTGTTTGATATTATAATCCAATGCATCTAAATCAATTTCTGCCCATGTT
>CAJMNV010000105.1 GCA_905214825.1 uncultured bacterium
TTTTTCCATTTATATATTTTTCTCTTCTTGCGGTAATTCTTTATATATTTTTTTATATTGTTCTTGCTGTGTCTTTTGCGTTTGTGGTTCTTGTTCACACTTTTGTTTTTTACTCATAATTTTTCTATCCTCCAAAGACACAACTGCCTGCTTTTTCATACTTTTATCATATCAAATATCGCACTTCTGCTTTTATACTTTATACATTTTACAGTTTTCCCCTTACAGTGTCAACAAAAGCCTGTTTTTTTCAATGATTTGTAAGGATTTCTTATAAAATTGGTATCCAAATTTTTCCAAAAAACAAACGGCATTATGTATGTGTTGCAATCCCCCATAAGAAAACCAATCAAAATAAAAATCATGATTTCTTATGGAGATTTACTTACAAATGCCGTTTTTGCTTATTGTTTTATTGTATAGATGTCACAGTCAACACACCGTTTGATGCTTCCATATATTCTACTTTGATGTTGTCACCCACATGTTTTTTCAAAATATCCAAGTGGTCTTTTGCCTCTATTTCAAACAGTTCTTCTCTGCCTGAAATCATCAAATAATAATAGGTGTTACCTTCCGAAACAATATCCTGCATCATGGTAATGGCACCTTCTGCAAACATACCGCCACCGGACGGTGTGGTATCAATGCCATTATTTGCCATCAAATTGCGATACACCTTTTCACAAGATGCCACACTATCGCCAATGGCAACAATATGGTATTTTTCAATATTTACCATAGCATATTTTTTCACCAGACCTGCTGCATCTTTCAATGACAAGAAATATGTCGGCTCATCGGCAATATTGAGCAGTATGGGAAATGTTGCTTTGTATCCCAAGTGCTGTACTTCCCCTTCTGCCGAAGCCATAGCAGAAATTTCTTTTGCACCAGAAATTTGGTAATAATTTGTTTCTTTTGTGCGAGAGTTCATCAATACAAAACCAACATTAGACTCATCGCCGCCAATGGAAGTCACACCTGTATACACCCAAACGTCATCGTCCAAAGCAATATAGTTGTATCCTTCTGTGCTTTGCAAACAGCCTTTTTGTCCCAAAACGCTGTTCAACCAACCATTTTTCAATGTACCATAATAATTATATTGTTCCACAAGCAAACTTGCATCATACACTTTATCCACCCATTGTGGCACATTTTTCACATCATAATATTGATGTTCTCCTGTGATAGCGTTGACCAGTATCACACCTTTGATATCTGTACCGCCAAACAAACCAATTGTTTTTTGCTCCACAGCACAAACCCAATAAGGTGTTCCATTGTCATCTACTTCAAAATTTTTTGTGCGTATCATTTCTGTGGGATACCGAAAACGCACATAACGGTCGAGATTTCTGCCAAAATGTTCAAAAGGGGAATATTTGATACCCTGCCCCTCTTTCAATTTGACCAAATCCACATCTTGGGTTGTCATATCAATGTTCATATAAGCTGGAATACCAGTATCTCTGTTTGTCAACCATTTAATCACATCACCATATCGCAATGGTGTCACACGCACAGGTTTTCCATTTAAATTGATTTGGTTGTAATACTCACTGACTTCATACTGTGAAACCATATCCACCATACTCCCCATTTCACGTTCTGCCAATCTTGCCGCAGAGTCACTGTCTAATATGGGAATTTGGCTGTAATTAACTTCATGAATGTCTTCTGCAAAATCACCTGTTTGCACTGTCAGCAGTTTATTGTATGCAGAAGCACGCAATATGGGGGATGACAACAGTACACCAATTCCATATATTGCCACCAAAGCCACTGGTACATAAACCAATTTTCTCCATTTTGATGGATAAGTCACTTCATCGCTACGTCTGAAAAAAAATGTTTTGGCAATCGTCCAAAAATTGATAACCAATGCCACAACCACCATCGCTACCAAAAACATCCAACACTCATTGCTGTGGATATTGATAGGTGGCAGATAATAATAATACATGCCCGCCCATATCAGCAATGTCAACAATGGTAGTATGATTTTCTTTTTCATATTTTGTCACATCTCCTTTTTGCTGCAAAACACTTATTTTTTATGTATTTTGTCGGAATTATCAACATTATCCTCTTTACATATGCCTTGCAATTCATTATACTATACTATATTTCTATTGAATTGTATAGTATAAATAAGATTAATATTTTGCTGTCATCACACAAAATTTGACAGTATGATGAAAAGGAAGTGATTGCAGATGAAAATAGAACGTGTTAGCGATACACAGCTAAAACTCACATTGACCAAAGCCGATTTGATGGAACGTGACATTCGTCTGGAAGACCTCATTCACCCTGGTGAAAAAACACAAAAGCTCTTTCGGGATATCATGGAACAAGCAATGGAAGAATGTGATTTTGTAACAGAAAATGCACCACTAATGGTAGAAGCTGTACCAGTTGGCTTAGATGGCATTATGATTATTGTCACAAAAGTAGAAGACAAAGAAAAAGGACAATCGGCTTTGAATTTGTTCACACAAGCAAAAGACAATCGCCGATACAAGAAAAAACCATTGTCCGAAGAAGAAACCGAAATCAAAGAAGATGATGATATTTTGATTTATTCTTTTGCACAATTAGATGATGTCATAGACCTTTCTATTCGACTGGAAGATTTATTCCACGGCGGCTCCACATTATACAAACAAAACAATCGTTATTTTCTTGTATTGCAAGGCAATACATACACATCTGACGAAACCATAGACGACTTAGAAATCATATTAGACGAATATGGTGAAAAACACGTTTCTTCTTTACTTTCCAAATATTATTTAGCAGAACATGGCGAATGTATCATTGGTGAAAAAGCTATCAAATCATTGGCAATGAGTTTTGGCAGAGTGTAAACACAAAAGGTGTCCAAAAACTTTGGACACCTTTTTTATTCTTGTGGTACAATATTTTTCAAAAATGTATACATTGGCAGCAGCTTTTCCCATTCTTCCACCACAAAATCCACCAAATCCGGCAAAAACAACAAATCATCAATTTCTCTGTTTGCCGTCAAATTCAGAGACTTTCTTTCGTACCAATTTTGTATAGTTTTTTCATATGCATGTTTGCTTTTCATTCTTTTATAGCAATCTCCATACAATATATATTGTTTGTATTTTTCCACTTTTTTTGCCAATCGTGTAAACGTCGCAGGAGAGGCATCTATTTTTTGCCGAAATGCCCGCATATAAGCAGGACTTGCTTCATAAACCCCCATACCATATGCATACCCTTCTGGCATCAATTCAAAATAAAACACAGGGCGAAATTTCCAATGTTGCGTTGTTGTCAATGCTTCTTTTAATACCACCCATTTTCTTGCTTTATAAGGACTTTTATCTTTTGAAAAACGAATATCCCGATTGATACGAGAAATGGCATAATCCATGTGTAATTGATGTTTTTTTGTAAATGCTTCATATAATGCCGCACTGCACAAATCAAACGGCTCTTTGAGCACATTGTAATATCGTTCTCTGTTTTGTTCCATAAACGCCTTTTCATTTTGCATACGCAATGCCCATAAAAAATCTATGGTTTCTGCTGTAAAACCTGTAAATGCCATATTTTTCGCCTCTTTTTCAAAAAATATCATATTTTGATACAAAGAAATTCTGCAACCAACGGCAATGTTATAACAGAAAATATCGTAGATACAAATACAAATTCTGACGCACGTTTTTCGTCATTGCCATAAATCTCCGCAAAAGATGGCAATGCTGCTGCCGTAGGTGTAGCCATCAATACCACAAGCACACTCAGTGCAATGCCATCCAAAAACAGACCAGCCACCACTTTTGTAAGCATTGGAATCACAATCAGCGTCACAAAACTAAATATGTACACCAATTTATCTTGAAATATTTCTTTGATATTTGCCGCCGCCAACAATGAACCAATATAAATCATAGACAAGCATACTGTTGTATTTGCAGAAAATTGCAAAGCATCTCGAATGGGTGCAGGTAATGTAATGGAATTGACAAAACAAAATACCCCAATCACTGCTGAAATACAGATCAAATTGATAAACGCTTCTTTGAGCATACGTCCCACACTTTTTTGTTTTCCACTACCTATGGCAAACAATACGGAACATACTGTAAATAAAAATATATTGCAAGTAAACATTACCGCAACACAAAATATCAACCCTTCCTCACCATACATTGCCATAATCAAAGGTTGCCCCATAAATATCACATTGCTGTATACGCCACCACCTGCAAACAATCCCAATTCTGGAAATTGCATTTTCAACGCTTTTCCAATCACCAAAAAAAGCAACGCCCCCAAACTACACATCAAAAATGTCGTACTGCACGTTTCCAAAAAACCAATCCATATTTCATGAGAATATGGTCTTTGCATCAAAACTATCATATTTGCAGGTACAGCTACTCTTGTCAACACAATGGATAACCCTTTTGCATTGCTTTCTGATAACATCTTCTTTTTGTTCAATATCACACCTACCATCATCAATAAAATCATTGTCAATAGTTGGTATAGCACTGGTAATGCCACTTAATCCCCTTCTTTCTGCTTCTCTTTTGTTTCTTATTGTAACACAGTATTTTATGATTGTATCACATTATTTTTACAAAAATTGCATTTTTTACAAACCCATAATGTTGCATTTGCCATCACAAGCCCCAACACAGCCCCCATCAATACATCTGATGGGAAATGCACACCCAAATACAAACGGGAAATGCCCATACAAACCGCAAACACATAAGCTGCAATCCCCCATTTTTTATGATATGCATAAATCGCCCTAGCGGCGGCAAATGCTGCCGATGTATGCCCAGATGGAAAGGAATAATCCGCCAATGGTGGTACAGCGATTGGAAACCCCAAAATATCATATGGACGTATTCTTGCCACCCATGGTTTCAATATCACATTACACACCAAAGCCGTTGTACTCAGACACAAAAACAGTCGTATTCCTGTAAACAACAAATTTTTATACTTGATGCCCAACAGCAACAAAACAATACCCAATACAATAAAAATCATACCATGATTGCCCAATGTAGACAAAAACACCATCATTTTTGTCCATACTGGATTGACCACATATTCTTGTATCCATAATATGATTTGCTCATCAAAAAACTGTATACCTTGCAATATACCCTCTCCTTATTCAAGCAACAAAAAATAAATGCTCTACCAATATTTTCAAGCCAATGCCCACCAGCACCAAACCGCCTGCAAATTCTGCTTTTGTTTGCAAAAAATTTCCCAAGTATTTCCCCAGCATACCACCCAAAAAAGCAATGCCAAAAGAAATCACACCAATGGTTGATGCCGCTTTGACGATTTCCACATCTAATATTGCAAAACCAATTCCCACTGCCAAAGCATCAATACTGGTTGCAATCGCTTGTAAGCATAACACATTTGCATTTAACTTTCTTTTTTTTTGCGTTTCTTCTTTTTGGAAGCTTTCTCTTATCATATTACCGCCAATAAATGCCAATAATACAAACGCAATCCAATGGTCTAACGCCGCAATATAGTCTTTGACACGACTGCCCAAAAACCAACCAACCAAAGGCATCAAAAATTGAAATCCGCCAAAATACAACCCTTGCCACACACTCTCTTTGACACCAAATGGTTTTGCAGAAACGCCATTTGATATGGCAACTGCAAATGCGTCCATCGCCAAACCAATCGCAATTATACATATCATAAAAAATGTCAAAACAGTTCCTCCTTCACATTTTGTATTCAGTATAATCTTGTAATGCTAACAATATACCATGCTTTTTTGAAAACCGTCAACGAAAAAAATCCCTCACAAAGTCAAAGTAAATGCGAGAGATTTTGTCATTTTTCTATCATTTTAATGAACCGAAATATATCGATATATTTTTGCCTTATAAAATGCATATCCTACCACCAAAAATATCACCCAACCAGCACTGCCTTGTACGATATTTTCCGGTATAGAAGTGGCTGCAACCGCAAAGCTTTTTTGCAATATGGCACTACCAAAGAAATACCCTGTCACCATACAAACAATACCCAAAAAAGTCCCAATCAAACGCTTGATATTCAAAAAATGTTTTGTTTCTGCAAAACAATGTGCCACTTTGCCAACCACAAAACCCATCAAGCCTTTTATCAACAATGTAAATGGTGCCCAATGTGCATACCCACTTAACAAATCTGCCAAAGCAGAACCAACACCCCCAGCAACCATACCATATCTCCAGCCAAAAAACACACCAATCAGCAATATCATACTATCGCCCAAATGAATATATCCATTTGTTGCAGAAACGGGAATTTGCAATAACATTGTTGACACTGTTACCAATGCTGTCATCAATCCTTGTAAGCAAATTTCTTTTGTTTTCATCATCATACACCTCTTTTCCTATTTTTAGCATACCATATTCTACATTTTAATACCAGAAATCCAACACAAAAAATATATATTGTATGGGTACATTTTTTATATTTTGTATGCATACAATTTTAAGATATAAAAAAAGGACATTTGCAAATGCAAATGTCCTTTTGATGGGAGTTACAGGGCTCGAACCTGTGACCCTCTGCTTGTAAGGCAGATGCTCTC
>CAJMNV010000106.1 GCA_905214825.1 uncultured bacterium
ATAAATATAAAGTTATAATTAACATAATTAATAAATATAATATGGAGGAACTTTATGAAAAAATATTGAAAACAAAAAAATATAGTTTTTTATATAGTTTGCACAAATATGCAAAAAAGAGGAATTAAAAATAAAATTTTAAAATATTTGAAATGTTTTATTTTGTTGAAAAATTAGGATTATATAAAAAGAAAATGTGGTTTATATTCTCAAATATTTTTAAGTTTAAGGTAATAAAATGAAAAAGAATATTTTATTAAAACGTTACAAAATTAAATATATTATACAAAAAAATATTAAAAATGTAAAAAAATATAACATTGTTATATAAAAAATAATAAACAAAATAGAAAATACAAGTAGCAAATGAGGCAAATAGCACTATACATCTTGACAATTCCAAAAGGTTAAATCATAATAATGATGAGTAGTAAAGTGATGAATGAAAAGAAGGGGTGAAATTGTGTACTATATTTTATGGATACTATGGTTTTTGTTTCATGGTAAAGTAACATTAGAGATTTTTCTATTTGGGTTATTGATTTGTAACGGCGTGTATTGGTTGATGTGTCATTATATGGAATATGACGTAAAAAAAGATATGAGATTGATTTTCAAATTACCGCTTTACATAAAATATGCATGTGTATTGATTTGGGAAGTGATAAAATCAAATTTGGCAGTGATGCGGATTATATTGTCACCCGGTTTGGAAGCAGAGCCCGGTTTTGTTTCTTTTGAGACAGATTTGAAAACAGAAGTGGCAAGAGTGACATTGGCAAACAGTATGACATTGACACCTGGTACGTATACTGTTGCTTTGGAAGAAAATAAATATGTGATACACGCTTTGGATATGGCATTTACAGAAGATATATCGGAGTCTGTATTTGTCAAGCAGTTAAGACGTTTGGAGGATAAAACATGATGCAATGGGTCAAAAGCGGTATTGAAGTTTGTATGATTATATTGAGTATTGGTACTTTTTTGGCATTTTTGCGTGCCATTCGTGGCCCAAGATTTACAGACCGTATTGTGGCAATGAACATGATTGGGACAATGGTAACTACCAGCATCTGTTTGTTGTCTGTGTATTTGGACGAAGCAATGTTGATAGACGTTGCTTTGGTGTATGGTTTGTTGAGCTTTTTGGCTGTGGTTATCATTTGCCATGTGGTGACATTGCACCATAAAGGCAGACAATTACATTTGAAACAAAAGGAGGAAGAAAAAAAATGAGAGAAATATTTGGTATGATATTCATTTTTATGGGTATTGTGGTTTTTTTGATTTCGCTTTTGGGCATTTATCGCTTGAAGTATGTGATGAATCGTATGCATGCCGCAGCAATGGGGGACACATTGGGATTTGGCCTTGTGGTATTGGGGGCGATGTTCTTTTCGGAAAATGCTTTTCAAATCGGGAAATATATGTTGGTGATATTGTTTTTCTGGCTTTCCAGTCCGATTGCATCATATATGATTGGAAAAGTGGAAATGTTGACAAACAAAGACTATGACGAAAGGGTGCATGGCAAATGAATATGACAGTGAGTACAATCATACAGTTATTGTTGGTGGTATTTTTGATTGTGAGTGCAATAGGTGTTTCTGTGGTGAAAAACTTGTTTATTGCCGTTATCATATTTATGGGATATAGTTCGATTATGGCAATTATATGGGTATTTTTGCAATCACCAGACTTGGCAATTACAGAAGCTGCTGTTGGGGCAGGGGTAAACAGCGTTTTATTTTTCCTCACGCTGAAAAAAGTACACGCATTAAAGGGAACAAGGGAAGGCTAATGCACAAACAAAAAACAATTTGGCAAAAATTGAAAGCGTGGGTAGATGGTGAGGAAACGTTGCTGCACGCTGATGATTACATCGCCAAAAGAGGACAGAAAAAACCAAAACAAAAACGAAAGCATTTAGATTTTGAAGAATTGAAAGCAAATAAAACCATATATGGTTTTTTATGTGTATTGATTGCATCAGTATTTATTGCAATTATGTTGCTTGTGGTAACACAGTTGCCAACATTTGGTGACCCACAAGACCCTGCAAATAATGAAGTGATGGAGCGATATTTGGAAAAAGGGATTGAAGAAACAGGGGCAATCAACTTTGTAGCAGGTATGATATTAGATTATCGTGCATTTGATACATTTGGGGAAGCAAATGTATTGTTTTTGGCAGTGATAGGTGTATTGCTTTTGTTACAAAAAGATGAGAAAAATAGAAATGCAATCGAAGAAAGAGAAATTGCGGAAGATGATTTGTTAGAACATTCTGATTATAAATCCATATTGACAATGGGGGCAAAATTTTTGACACCTATGATTATATTGTATGGCATTTATGTCATATTAAATGGGCATCTTTCTCCGGGTGGTGGATTTTCTGGTGGTTCTATCATTGGAGCAGGTTTGATATTGTATGCAGCAGCATATGGAGTGGATAAAATGCGTATGTTTTTGACATTTCGACGTTTTACATTTATCAATGTAGGGTGTCTTTTGACATATTTTGCTTGCAAAAGTTATTCCTTTTTTACAGGGGCAAACCATATTGGACATGGTATCCCGAAAGGCACACCAGGCGATATTTTGAGTGCAGGATTTATATTGCCGTTGAATATTTGTGTTGGTTTGATTGTTGCTTGTACCATGTATGGATTTTATGCACTTTTTACAAAAGGAGATATTTGATATGGGGCAATTATTACTGAATTATTATGAAGCGGCTTCTGTAATATTGTTTGGCATTGGCTTTATGAATTTGCTACTGCAAAACAATTTGATTAAAAAGTTCATTGGTTTGAATATTATGGATACAGCGGTGTATTTGTTTTTGGCAGCAAAGGGCTATGTATTTGGCAGAGTTGCCCCTGTGTTGAAAGATGGTATCATTGATGCACAGTATTATATCAATCCGGTACCGGCAGGTTTGGTATTGACAGGGATTGTGGTTTCTGTCAGTGTGACAGCATTTTCTTTGGCATTGGTACAGCGGTTATATAAACATTATGGTACATTGCATATGGACGAAATTATCCGCTTATCCAGAGAAAGAGAGGGCGACTGATGGCAGATATTAACTGGATACAAAATATACCGTTTTTCAGTATTTTTTTGGCAATGTTTGGCGGCATGATTACACCACTTGTGAAAAGTGGAAATATCGCACATAAAATACATATTTTTATTGCATTTACAGTATGTGTGATGTCTGGTGTGCTTTTATGGCACACTTGGCATTTGGGCGAGTCTTTTACGTTTATGATGGGGCATTTTCCTGCACCTTGGGGAAATGAGTTGTGTGCAGGCCCTTTGGAAGCATTGATGGCTTTGACATTTGGTGTTGTGATGTTATTGAGTGCTTTTGGCGGCTTTGAATTCATACAACATGATGTGGTAGTACAAAAACAAAAATTTTATTTTATTATGTTGAATACCATATTTGGTGGTATGTTGGCATTGGTGTATACCAATGATATATTCACAGCATATGTGTTTATTGAAATTATCACATTGGCAAGCTGTGCATTGATTATGGCAAAAGGAACAGCACAAGCAATGGTGGGAACGACACATTATTTGGTCATCAGTTTGTTGGGTTCTGGTACAATATTACTGGGTATCAGTATTTTATACAGTGTGACAGGGCATTTGTTGTTTCCACAGATGAAAGAACAGATTATTACATTGGTGGCACAAGGAAAATATAATTTTCCTTTTGTAGTTGTGACAGGATTTATATTTATTGGTTTGGCGATGAAAAGTGCATTGTTTCCATTCCATACTATGTTACCAGGTGCATATCAAGCGGCAGTGCCAACATCAAGTGCCATATTATCTGGTTTGGTATTGAAAAGTTATATTTTGTTGGGTGTCAAATTGATATACAGCGTGTTTTCTGTTGATGTCATGTTGAACATAAAAATATTGGATATTTTGTTTATATTTGGTTTGTGTGGTATGGTGATGGGTTCTATGTATGCCATGCGGGAAACTAGAATGAAGCGTATGTTGGCATATTCTTCTGTGGCACAAATTGGGTATATTTACATGGGTATTGGCATGGGAACACGCATCGGTATGGTTGCGGCTTGTTTTCATATATTAGCACATGCTGTGACAAAATCTATGTTGTTTTTATGCTGTGGGCATATGGTGGAAGATTGCGGAAACAAAGAACAGATTTATTATTTGAGAGGGGCTGGACATCGTAATCCGGTGGCAGGTGTCGGTTTTACAGTGGGAGCGTTGTCAATGGTTGGGATACCGCTTTTTGTTGGTTTTATATCAAAATTGTATTTTGCAACGGCATCTATATTTGCCCCCGGAAAAATGGCGGCGGTATTGATTGTATTGGGCATTAGTATGGTACTGAATGCTATGTATTTTGTGCCGTCTGTCATTGCAATATGGACACCAATCAAAAAAGAAGGAGAAAAAATAGAACGGATTTCTATTTCGCCATCTTTTGCTTTTTCCATCATATTTTTTATACTGCTCAACATTACTTTGGGCATTTTTTATCATCCATTTATCAAAATTATTGAAATGGGTATTGTGTTGTTACAATGATAATAAAAACGAAAAAAGAAAGAGGGTGAAAAGATGCATGGAAACGGCTTGTTATTGTTTCCCATATTGTTCCCAATGTTGATGGGGCTTTTGATTGGGACACAAAAACAGGAACGACGGAGAAACGGCTTTGTATTGTTGACAGTATGTGTGGAATTTTTGGTTGTGTTGTATCTGTGTTTTGGGGAATATGCATTGACAGTATGGCAGATGACAGATAAATTGGACTTGGCATATCACACAGATGATATGGCAAAATTTTTTGCGGTGCTGATTAGCGGTATTTGGATATTGGCAGCAATATTTTCTTTTTCTTATATGAAACATGAACAAAATCCAGAACGTTTCTTTTTGTTTTATACCATGACATTAGGGGCATTGATGAGCCTTTGTTTTTCCAACAACATGATGACATTGTATTTGTCTTATGAATATATGACATTGTTGACATTTCCCTTGGTGATACATACAAAATCGGTTGATGCTGTGCGTGCAGGTATGAAATATCTTGGCTATTCCATATTTGGGGCAGGGCTTGGCTTGCTTGGGTTTTTCTTTTTGAATAGCTATTGTATCACAACATCATTCATACCGGGAGGCAGTTTAAATGGCTTGGCTGTGGCTGGCAATGAAATGACATTGCTTGTGGTATATTTGTTGATGATGATTGGTTTTGGCTGTAAAGCGGGTATGTTTCCGTTACAGGCTTGGTTGCCAACGGCACACCCTGTGGCTCCCTCTCCGGCTTCTGCTGTGCTTTCTGGTATCATTACAAAAGGCGGTGTCATTGCCATACTGCGTGTGACATTTTATTTGGTGGGGGCAGATTTTGTGCGTGGTACATGGGTACAAACAACATTGTTGGTATTATCCACATTGACAATATTTATGGGCTCTATGCTGGCATATAAAGAACGTTTGCTCAAAAAAAGATTGGCGTATTCTACGGTCAGTCAGGTGTCTTATGTGTTGTTTGGGATATTTTTATTACACCCCATTGGATTTTTAGGGGCATTGTTGCAAGTGGTATACCATGCCATTGCAAAAAATATACTGTTCTTTTGTGCAGGAGCTATGATTTTTCGTACAGAAAAAACAGTTGTCACAGAATATTCTGGTTTGGGCAAAAAAATGCCTGTCACAATGACAGCATTTACCATTGCGTCACTTTCTCTGATTGGGATACCACCTGTGGCTGGTTTTGTGAGTAAGTGGTATTTGGCAGAATGCGGATTATTGCCTATTTCTGGCAGTATTGGCGTGGTAGGTGTTGTGATACTGATGGTCAGTGCATTGTTGACAGCAGGGTATTTACTGCCGATTGTATTAGATGCATTTTTCAAAAAGGCAGAAGCGTTTGATACAGTCAAAGAGGCAAGTTATTGTATGACAATTCCTTTGGTTTTATTGTCTGTGGTGCTTGTTTTGGGGGGAATATTCCCGTTTTTCTTCATACAATATATTGGTGGCATCAGTGGTGTATTATTCTAATGGAAAGGTGGAGATGATATGGGGGCATGGATTACGGCATTGCCTATCGCCTTTCCAATATTGGCAGGGCTTTGTCTTTTGCTTGTAAAATTTAAAGATAGAAAACATAGACAGATGTGGGTGTTTCCGATTATTACAATCAATGCCATATTTGCATTGTTTGCAATGCATAGTGGTATGGCAGAAACATTTACATTGGTGCATTTTACACAAAAATTGTCATTGACATTATATATTGATGGTCTATCAAAAGTGTTTGGTACAATGGTTTCTGTGCTTTGGGTGATTACCACAATATATGCTTTTGAATATATGACACATGAAGGACGAGAAGACCAGTTTTTTGCGTTTTTTACCATCACATTTGGTGTTGTTCTGGGGATTGCATTTTCAGGAAATTTTTTGACAATGTATTTGTTTTATGAATTTTTGACATTGGTGACATTGCCTTTGGTAATGCATGCAATGGATAATAAAGCAAGACATGCAGGAAAAGTATATATTTTATATATGATGTTTGGTGCGGCA
>CAJMNV010000107.1 GCA_905214825.1 uncultured bacterium
GAGATTGCAAAAGCAACAAATGCCAAAATATTGGCAAAAGAGAACCAACCAGTGGAAAAGATAACCATTTCCCATGTTACACAAGATTCCAGAGAGGCAAAAGCAGGTAGTTTGTTTGTGCCATTTAAAGGGGAAAATACAGACGGACATGGTTTTATTGCAGATTGTATGCAAAAAGGTGTGACTGCTTGTTTTACAGAACAGGAAATAGAACCACAAAATGACTGTGTATTGTTGTTGGTGGAACAGACAGGTACAGCTTTGTTGGCGTTGGCAAAATATTATCGTGACCAATTTGATATTCCTTTTGTGGGGATTACAGGTAGTGTAGGCAAAACCACAACAAAAGATATGGTGGCTTCTGTAGTCAGCCAAAAATATAACACATTATGGACACAAGGCAATTACAACAATGAAATTGGTGTGCCATTGACATTGTTTCGATTAAAAGAAGAACATGAAGTGGCAATTATAGAAATGGGTATGAATCATTTCGGTGAAATTCACAAATTGGCTGAGGTGGTACGCCCCAGTATTGCTTTGATTTCAAATGTAGGTGTAGCACATATCGAGTATTTGGGTAGTCGAGAAGGCATTTTGCAGGCAAAATGTGAGATATTTGATTTTATGCAAGAAAATGGTGTTGCAATACTCAATGGTGACAATGATATGTTGGTAACATTAAAAGGGAAATTACCTTTTTCTGTGCAATGGTTTGGTATTGAAAATAAATCAGGTATTTATGCAGATAATATACAAACAGTAGGGTTGGAACAAACAAAATGTACGATGCATACACCAAAAGGTGATGTCGATGTTGTGATACCTTTGCCAGGAAGTCATATGGTGTTGAATGCATTGTCTGCGGCAGCAGTCGGTTTGGCTTTGGGATTGACATTGGAAGAAATCAAAAAAGGCATTGAAACATTTGTCCCAACAAAAAACCGTATGGCAGTGATAAAACTGGAAAATGGTTTTACATTGTTGAATGATGTGTATAATTCCAATCCCGTATCTGCAAAAGCATCTTTGGATATTTTACAAAATGCAACAGGCAGAAAAGTTGCGGTATTGGGATTTATGGGAGAATTGGGCGATTTTGCACAACAAATGCATGAAGAAGTCGGTGCATATGCAGCACAAAAACAGATAGATGTGTTATGCTGTATTGGGAAATTTTGTGAATATATGGCAGAAGGTGCCAAACAAAATGGTATGGAACAAGTATATTGTTTTGATACACAGGAGATGTTTTGGGAAAAAGGTTTTACGCTTTTACAAAAAGGAGATACTGTGTTATTGAAAGCATCCCGCAGTATGGGATTGGAAAAAACAGTGGAAAAATTGCAAGGAGTGAAATGAAGTGAGTTCTTTGGAACAGGCAGTTTATGCGATATTGATTGCATTTGTGATTGGGGTGATACTGTGTCCTGTGGTCATTCCCATATTACATCGTATGAAATTTGGGCAGAATGTGCGAGATGACGGTCCGCAAACACATTTGCAAAAACAAGGTACGCCGACGATGGGAGGAATTGCATTTTTGGTTGCTTTTGTTGTGGCGTCTGTGTTTTTTTTGAAAGGCAATACAGATGGTATAGCAGTGATGTTGATGACACTTTGTTATGGTTTAATTGGCTTTTTAGATGATTATATCAAAGTTGTCAAAAAACGTTCTTTGGGATTGCGTGCATGGCAAAAACTGGCATTGCAGTTGGTTGTGACAGCGGTATTTTGTTGGTATTTATTTGAAAACGGTGTGGGTACAGCAATTTATATCCCTTTTGCAAATGGATTGCAGTTGGATTTGGGTATTTTGTTTATTCCTTTTGTGTTTGTGGCAGTATTGGGTACGGTAAATGGTGTGAATTTGACAGATGGTTTAGACGGTTTGGCAGGTGGAGTGACATTGATTGTTGCGGCATTTTTTATGATTGTATCATGGGCAGCAGGTAGTTTGATTTCTCCTGTTTGTGGTGCTATTATTGGGGCATTGCTGGCGTTTTTGATATTCAATTCTTATCCTGCGAAAGTATTTATGGGAGATACTGGCTCTTTGGCACTGGGCGGCTTTGTTGCGGCAACTGCATTTGTGCTCAAAATGCCCATATTTATTGTGATTGTTGGTTTTATTTATCTGTTGGAGTCTATTACCGTGATGTTGCAAGTGGGTTGGTTTAAAATTACAAAACGCAAATATGGTGAAGGTAGAAGATTGTTCAAAATGGCACCGTTCCATCATCATTTGGAACAATGCGGTTGGAGAGAAACAAAAGTTGTGACATTGTTTTATGTGGCAACCGCTTTGCTTTGTTTGGTGGGATTTTTGGGATGTAAGAATATGTTTTGAGGAAAGAAGGAAATGATATGAACCGAAATGGAATACATGCATTGGTTTGTGGTATGGCAAGAAGCGGTATTGCAGCAGCAACATTATTGCAAAAACAATGTGCAGTGGTAACATTACAAGATATGAAAAAACGAGAAGATGTGCCACAAGCCGCTTTGGATTTAGAACAAAAAGGTGTTGTGCTGTATACAGGAAAAAATCCAGATGATATTGCACAAAAACAAGATTTGATTGTGTTAAGCCCTGGTGTACCTTGTGATTTGGATTTTATACAAAAAGCAGAACAATCAGGTATTTCTGTCATCAGTGAAGTAGAATTGGCATATACCGAAACACAGTGCTCAATAACAGCCATTACAGGTACAAATGGTAAAACCACTACGACAACATTGGTGGGTGAAATGATGAAAACGGTATATCCAAATACAGCAGTTGTCGGAAATATTGGTATTCCATATAGCGAAAAAGTGGACACATTGACAGCAGAGGATTGGGTTGTGGCAGAAATTAGCAGTTTTCAAATGGAAAAAGCAAAAACATTTTGCCCTCATATTAGTGCGGTATTGAATATTACCCCTGACCATTTGAACCGTCACAAAACGATGGAAAATTATATTGCTATGAAAGAACGCATATTTGCAAATCAAACAGAACATGATTATTGTATATTGAACCATGCAGATGATGTTTGTCGCAATATGGCGGAAAAAACAAAAGCACAGGTTTTCTTTTTCAGTAGCCAAAAAGTGTTGGAAAAAGGCATTTATTTAGAAAATGAAAATATTTATATAAAATGGAACAATATAGATGAAATATTGATTTCTGTCAAAGAATTGAAATTATTGGGCATACACAATTATGAGAATGTCATGGCAGCGACTGCAATGGCAATTTGTGCCAATATTCCTTTGGAAAATATCAGAGCAGTGTTGCGAGCGTTCGCAGGTGTGGAACATCGCATTGAATATGTGGCAACAATAGATGGTGTGGATTATTACAACGACTCAAAAGGTACAAACACAGATGCTTCTATTCGTGCAGTATTGGCAATGGAAAAACCCATTGTATTGATTGGCGGCGGCTATGACAAAGGGGTTTGTTTTGATACATGGACACAGTTGTTCAAAGGTCGTGTGAAACATTTGGTTTTGATTGGTGTAACTGCACCACAAATTAGACAGTCTGCGGAAAAATATGGTTTTACAGCAATTACAGAATGTGAAACATTTGAAGATGCAATAAATGAATGTCGCAAACAAGCAACATCTGGTGATTGTGTATTGCTTTCTCCTGCTTGTGCAAGCTGGGGTATGTTTGACAATTATGAACAGCGTGGCAATCTGTTCAAAGAACAAGTCAAATCTTTTCTGAAATAAAACAAAGAACGAGGTGAAGGCATGAGCCAAACAAAACAGGCGGGAACAACAAGAAAACCGAGAAAAAGGTTTATCAAGCCGGATACCTATGATTTTGGTTTGCTTTTTGTTGTGTTGACATTGGTGCTTTTTGGTGTGGTGATGATATTTAGTGCCAGTTATTACAGTACCATGACAAGTGAAGCATTTCATAATGATATGTTTTACTATCTCAAACGACAAGGTATGTGGGCAATATTGGGGATTATGGGTATGATTGTGTGCATGAATATCCCGTATCAATTTTGGAAACGGTTTGCTTTTTTGCTCTATATAGCTTCCAATTTTCTGCTTTTGATACTGCCTTTTGTTGGAAAAAATGTAAAAGGGCAGACCAGATGGATTGAAATTGGGCCAATACAGTTTCAGCCTTCGGAATTTAGCAAAGTTGCTGTGATATTGTATTTGTCATTGTATGTAGTAAACCATCGCAAAGAATTGGGCAATTTGGCTGGATTTATCAAAGCATTGATGGTATTGGGAGTTCCTGTGGCTTTGATTGCAATGACAAACTTTTCCACAGCGTTGTTGCTGTTGATGGTAGGTGTGACGATATTATTTATTGCTAGTCCAAAAATATGGTATTTTGTTGCCGGTTTTGCTGCGTTGATACCGTTTGCAGTTTTGATGGTGGCATTGCCGCAGTTTCGGTATCGTTTGGGACGTATACAGACATGGTTAGACCCTTGGTCTTCTCCGTTGGGTGGAGGATTTCAGACCATTCAAGGGTTGTATGCAGTGGCTTCTGGTGGCTTATTTGGTGTTGGATTGGGACAGAGCAGACAAAAAACATTTATACCAGAAGCACATAATGATATTATATTTGCTATTATTTGTGAAGAATTGGGGCTGATTGGGGCGGGGCTTGTGATTGTGTTGTTTGCGGTGTTGGTGTGGCGTGGTATACGGATTGCACTCAATGCAAAAGACAACTATGCTATGCTTGTGGCGGCAGGTATTACAGCAACCATTGCGTTTCAATCATTGATTAACATTGGTGTTGTGACAAATACCATACCCAATACCGGACAGCCTTTGCCTTTTATCAGTTATGGTGGTACAGCATTGGTATTTACAATGGGTATGATGGGAATGTTGCTAAATATTTCCAGATATCCAAAAGAATGAAAGAATACAGAATAATTTGCAAAATGCTATTGACAAATGAAGTTGTATTGTCTAAAATGCAAACATATATGATAAAGACAATGAGAAAGAGGAGTATGTGCAAAATTCGTTTGACAGAGAGAAAAACCCATAGGCTGTAAGGTTTTTTCAAAATAGAGGCACAGAATGTAGCTTTGGAGTTGTTTTGTTGAAATCAAGTAGACAAAAACGGTTGACCTCGTTATTGGTTGCAGAGTGCCTGTTTGTTGCAAACAGGAATAAAGGTGGTACCGCGAGCTTTTCGCCCTTTTTGGGAGAAAAGCTCTTTTTTTATCAGAAAAAGGAGGAACATATTTGTGAAAGAATTGGAAAAGAATTTTGACCCATCTGTGGTAGAAGACAGACTTTATGCAAAATGGTTGGAAAAAAAATATTTTCATACAGAAGTAGATAAAAGCAAAAAGCCATT
Source organism: uncultured bacterium (assembly GCA_905214825.1). Lineage (GTDB taxonomy): Bacteria > Bacillota > Clostridia > Lachnospirales > Anaerotignaceae > Anaerotignum. Next base: position 5,342 of record CAJMNV010000107.1, read on the forward strand.
TACCATTGTCATGCCACCCCCAAATATCACAGGACAGTTGCACATGGGACACGCATTGGATAATACGATGCAAGATATTTTAATTCGTTGGAAAAGAATGGCAGGCTATAACGCTTTGTGGATACCCGGCATTGACCATGCAAGCATATCCACAGAATTGAAAGTTGTACAAAAAATGGCCTCAGAAGGTTTGACAAAAGATGATGTTGGTCGTGAAGGCTTTTTGGAACGTGCATGGGCTTGGAAAGAAGAATATGGCGGGATTATATTAAATCAGTTGCGAAAATTGGGTTGTTCTTGTGACTGGGACAGAGTGCGTTTTACTATGGATGAAGGTTGTTCCGATGCGGTTTTGGAAGTATTCTGTCGTTTGTATAAAAAGGGATATATTTATCGTGGTGAAAAAATCATCAACTGGTGTCCAGAATGTCAAACAACCATATCTGATGCAGAAGTAAACCATGTGGAAACCACAGGGCATTTTTATCATATTGCATATCCTGTTGTGGGAACAGATGAAACATTGCGTTTGGCTACCACACGTCCAGAAACCATGATGGGTGATACTGCTGTTGCGGTACATCCGGAAGATGAAAGATACCAACATTTGATTGGAAAAACATGTATTTTGCCTTTGATGGACAGAGAAATTCCAATTATTGCTGATGAATATGTGGACAGAGAATTTGGTACAGGTGTTGTAAAAATTACACCTGCACATGACCCCAATGACTTTGAGGTGGGATTGCGTCATGATTTGCCTCGTATTACGGTTATGAATGATGATGGCACAATGAATGAAAAAGCAGGCGAATTTGCAGGCATGGACAGAACAGAAGCAAGAAAAGCCGTTGTTGCGAAATTGAAAGAACAAGGGTATTTGATACAGATTGAAGACATCAACCATGCGGTTGGCTGTCATGAAAGATGTAACGCCCCCATTGAACCAATGATTAAATTACAGTGGTTTGTGCGTATGGAAGAATTGGCAAAACCGGCAATGGAGGTGTATCAGAAAAATGCATTGCGTTTTGTGCCTGACCGTTTTGGGAAAGTATATATGCATTGGTTGGAAACCATAAAAGATTGGTGTATTTCTCGTCAATTATGGTGGGGACATCGTATCCCGGCATATTATTGTGCAGATTGCGGGCATATCACAGTAAGCAAATGCAAACCAAGTGCTTGTGAAAAATGTGACTCTGCAAATTTGAAACAAGATGAGGATACATTGGATACATGGTTTAGTTCTGCTTTGTGGCCA
>CAJMNV010000108.1 GCA_905214825.1 uncultured bacterium
AGCATCTGCGGCTTTTTGCAATACATTATTTTTGGTTTCTGTGGGCAACACTGCCAACACAATCGCCGCTTCTTTTGCTGCTTTTCCCATTTCTTGCAACGTTGTCATAAATCTGTTTCCTCCTTACTATATCAAAAAAGCCATTTTTTCCAAAATAGTAACATGGAAAAAAATGCTTTTTTGTACTTTTATTTTACCAAATGTATCAAAGTTGCCACCATACCCGAAGTCAATAAGCCGCCAACAAAAGCAGTCAAAAAACAAGGGAATTTTTTGTGTATCGTCAGCAATCGCAAAACCAAAAACCAAAAACTTCCATAAAAACAAATGACCCCCAACATAGACACCACTGCAACCAAATGATATGGCAAATAACCAAAATACACTGCCAAGCCATACAACATCGTAAACAAAATAAGTCCCACTTGTTCCCAAACATTGCGATATATGGGCATATTATTTTGTATTTTAGGCTGAAAATTTGCCACAAGCAAAAACAATGCAGGCAATCCCGCACCAGCCAAAGCCCCTGTCACAACACGACGAAAATTACTGCTTTCAAACAAACCAATGTAACTGCCTCCACCATCAATGCCAATCGGCACAAAACAAAGTGCTGCCAACAATATACACACAAGCGAAAATGGCTGATTGCCTTTTTTTCTGCGAAATACAATCAAAAACAACCAACCAAACAAAAAACCTGCTTCAATGGTTGTGCATCTGGCACACAGTGGCGTTTGTATGCCATCTATCAAAAAACTACGTTCTGGCATTTGATGACAAACAGCAGAACCAAAAAAATCAAATATATCCATCATTAAAAATAAATATATTGATCCGTCATTTCACCAAACATACCCAATACGCAGCACAAAAACAATATTGCAAGCATTATGGCACTGACAATGGTGATGACCTGCCCAAATTTGCGATATTCTTCTATATCATTTTTCATCATAATGATACCACATACCAAACTGACAATCGCCCCAATACCGCCTGTCAATATAATCATTGCAATGGACATAACCCTGATTGGTGTTTGTATATAGTTTGTTTGTTGCATTTGGTTATTTTGATAATTTGGTTGGTTCCAAGTACCACTTTGATAATATTGATTGTTGTTTGTGTTGCCTGCACCACCTTGATAAGGCTGGTTGCCGTTTGTGTTGCCTGCACCACCTTGATAAGGCTGGTTGCCATTTGTGTTGCCTGCACCACCTTGATAAGGCTGGTTTATATTTGTATGATTTGTGTTTTCTGTTTGTGTGTTTTCATGCTCCTTTTGAAATGCACAAACAGGGCAACCAAATGTTTCGTCTATAATCTCTCTGCCACATTTTGGACAAAAACTCATATATACTGACTCCTCTCTTCTTTTCTTTGTTTTACGATTGCAAATACACAATCTATATCCATATCAAACATTACACTGTTTTCACACACAGGTGTAAAATACCATGTTGTATAATCTCTGCCATACATTTTTTCTAACGAATCCCAATCCTCTTTAGAAAGTACACAAAATCCCAATGTGTCATCTCCCAAAGATGGCAAATACCATCGGATTTCATAATCTGGATGTATGATTTTTGCAATGGCACGCAATGTTGTATCACGGTCTGTATAAGCTGTTGCATAAGGTATTTCCATTTGTCTGTTTTTGTATTGCAATACAATATCCATTTCTCTTGGCAATGCAGATGGTTTGACTTCATATTGCAATGGTATGATATTTGCAATACATTCCACAATCGCATCATCACATTCTCTCCAATCTATCCACATAACAGTATCCATTTCAAAATCTTCTTTTGTTATCGGAGATTGCAAAAACGCCTGTATACTTTCAAAATCAGTATTTTTCATACATCACCTCACCAAAACATTGGTATGACCAATGCACCATTTAATAAGACATACAAAATACAACAAAGCAAACTTATACCCAACATCACCGTACTGATAATGGTAATCAATTTCCCAAATTTTTGATAATCTTCTATTGGGCTTTTCATCAATACAATCCCTGCAATCAAACCAGCAATCGCACCAATGCCGCCAATCAATACAATCAATACAATCAACATAACTTTCAATGCAGGGTGTATGGTTTGTTCTACGGGTTGAGATTTTTGGTAATACTGATTGTTTTCAAATTTTTGATAAGTGCCTTTATCATCTTGTACTACAAAACTATTGACTGATTCTGTTTGTTCTTGTTTTTTTGCCATATCACAAACCGGACAACCAAGGCTTTCATCGACAATTTCTTTGCCACATTTTGGACAAAAACGCATGCTATTTCCTCCTTTGTGCGATTCCAAAACAGGTACCAATATCTGCACCATCTAAAATATCATGTAATATAGTTGGTTTTTCACCATGTGCAATCACCATTGTCACACCTGATTTTTGACAAATTTTTGCAGCTTCTAATTTTGTCTGCATACCACCTACGCTGAATGCAGAACCTTTACCACTTGCCATTGCCTGTATTTGTGGTGTAACTGTTTCCACAAATGGAATTCTTTTTGCATCTTTGTATTCCTTTGGATTTTTATCATACAATGCATCAATATCTGTCAACAGCACCAATACATCCGCATCTGTAATTTCTGCTACCATTGCCGAAAGACGGTCATTATCAGAAAATTCAATTTCGTATGTGGAAATGGTATCATTGGCATTGACAATGGGAATAATGCCCATTTCAAACAATGTTTCCATGGTATTTTTTGTATTGGTATAACGTTCTTTTGTGGCTGTTTCTTCTTTTGTCAACAAAACTTGTGCCACCATTTGGTTATATCTATCAAAAAAATTGTGATAAATCTGCATCAACATTGCTTGCCCTACAGCTGCAGCTGCTTGTTTTTCTCTGGTGATGGTGGGACGTTTTGTCATAGACATTCTTGCTGCTCCCACACCAATAGCACCACTTGTCACCAACACAACATCTATGCCACGATTGCGTAAATCGGTCAACACCCAAGCCAATTCGTCCATACGTTTTAAGTTCAATTTGCCATTTGCATGTGTAATGGTTGCTGTACCCACTTTCACAACAATTCTTTTGCAATCTTTTAATATTGTTCGCACGGTTTCGCTTCCTTTCTGTTTTATTTGCTTGTCAAAAGTATACAACATTTTACAAAAAGAAAAAAGAGGTTTTTATAATATAAAGAATATCTTAAACTATTTTATGTTATAAAAAAATAGAGTGTGTATACACACACCCTATTTTATCAAAAATGCATTTGATTATTGATTTGCCAATCTTTTATAGCTTTCCAATCTTTCTTTTGCATTCTTTTCGGATTCTTTGAACAATTCTTCTGCCACTTCTGGGAATGTTCTCTGCAATGCACTATAACGTACTTCGCTCAACAAGAAATCTCTGAAACTTGCAGTAGGTTCTTTGGAATCCAATATGAAAGGATTTTTACCTTCTTCTTTCAATACAGGGTTAAATCTGTACATATGCCAGTAACCTGCATCTACTGCACGTTTGATTTCGTTCATTGATTGGCTCATACCACCTTTGATACCTTGGTTGATACAAGGGGCATAAGCAATTACCAAAGAAGGACCATCATATTGTTCTGCTTCCAGCAATGCTTTTACCAGTTGGTTTTTATCTGCACCCATTGCAACCTGTGCAACGTATACATAACCATAGCTTATTGCCATCATACCCAAGTCTTTTTTCTTGATTTTTTTACCAGAAGCTGCAAATTGTGCTACAGCCCCCACAGGAGTTGCTTTGGAAGCCTGACCACCTGTATTGGAGTAAACTTCTGTATCAAATACCAGCACATTTACATCTTCACCAGAAGCCAGCACGTGATCCAAACCGCCGTAACCAATATCATAAGCCCAGCCGTCACCACCAAATATCCACTGAGATTTTTTCACCAGTTGGTCTTTGTTTTCCAATACATAAGAAACGATGTTTTTCGCTTCTGCATCTGTACCAGCATAATTTTCCAATGCTGCAATCACTGCATCAGAAGCTGCTCTGGATTTTTCGCCATCTTTCATGGTTGCAACCCATTCATCCACAACGCCTGCAACAGAAGCATCAATGGATTTCAGATTTTCCAGTTTGATTTTCAAACCTTCTCTCATCTGTTTTACAGCAGTTGCCATACCCAGACCATATTCTGCGTTATCTTCAAACAGAGAGTTTGCCCAAGCAGGACCTCTGCCATCTTTATTTGTTGTGTAAGGCATAGAAGGTGCAGAGCCACCCCAGATAGAGGAACAACCAGTTGCATTTGCAACATACATTCTATCACCAAACAACTGTGTTACCAATTTTGCATAAGGTGTTTCGCCACAACCTGCACAAGCACCAGAGAATTCCAATAAAGGTTGTTCAAACTGGCTACCTTTTACAGAGCCTTTGCCCATAGGATTTGCTTTTGGAGCAACTTCATCAATCGCATAATCCCAATTTGCAATTTCTACTTCTTGTGTTTCCAAAGGTTTCATAATCAAAGCTTTGTTTGGTGCAGGACATACTTCTGCACAGCTGCCACAGCCCAAGCAGTCCAAAGTAGAAACTTGCATTCTATATTTCAGACCTGCAAATGTTGCACCACCTTTTGCATCTACTGCTTTGAATGCTTCTGGTGCTTTTACTGCTTCATCTTCTGTCAACAATACTGGACGGATGGAAGCATGTGGACATACATAAGCACATTGGTTACATTGGATACAGTTATCTGCAACCCATTCAGGTACATCTACTGCAACACCACGTTTTTCATAAGCTGCTGTACCACAAGGGAATGTACCGTCTTCTCTGCCAACAAATGCAGAAACAGGCAGTTTGTCACCTTCTTGTGCATTCATAGGTGCAACAACGTTGTTTACAAATTCTGTGGATTTTCTTTCTTGTTTTACATTTGTATCCACAGCACTTGCCCAATCCGCAGGAATATCTACTTTCACCATACCATCTACACCACGGTCAACCGCAGCATAGTTCATGTTCAATATGGTATCACCTTTTTTACCATAAGATTTTGTAATCGCTGCTTTCATATATTCCACAGCTTGGTCGATAGGAATGATGTTTGCAAGTTTGAAGAATGCAGCCTGCAATACTGTGTTAATTCTGTTGCCCAAACCGATTTCTTTTGCGATTTCTGTACCATTGATGATATAGAAGTTTGCTTTTTTCTGAGCCAGTTGTTTTTTCAAAACTGCGGGCAATTTTTCATTCAATTCTTCTGGTGTCCATGTTGTGTTCAACAGGAATGTACCACCTTCGTTCAATTCTGTTACCATGTCATACAGGTGTACATATTCTTGTTTATGACAAGCAATGAAGTCAGCTGTTTTTACCAAATAAGTGGAACGGATTGGTTTGTGTCCAAAACGCAAGTGGCTCTGTGTGATACCACCAGATTTTTTGGAGTCATAGCTGAAATATGCCTGTGCATACATATCTGTATGGTCACCAATGATTTTGATGGAGTTTTTGTTTGCCCCAACAGTACCGTCAGCACCCAAGCCCCAGAATTTGCAGCTGATTGTGCCATCGTCGCCGGTTACATTTACTTCTTCGCCAACTTCCAAAGACAGATTTGTCACATCATCGACAATACCCATTGTGAAGTGGTTTTTGGGTTTGTCCAAAGCCAAGTTTGCATACACTGCGATAAATTGTGCAGGTGTTACGTCTTTGGAACCCAAACCATAACGACCGCCCACTACCAAAGGAGCTTGTTCTGCTTCAAACATTGCAGTACAAACGTCCATGTACAGAGGTTCGCCCTGTGCACCAGGTTCTTTTGTTCTGTCTAAAACAGCGATTTTCTTTGCTGTTTTGGGAATAACTTCCAACAATTTGCTTGGTACAAAAGGTCTGTACAGATGTACTTTTACCAAACCTACTTTTTCGCCTTTTGCCATCAAATAGTCAATGGTTTCTTCGATTGCTTCACAAGCAGAACCCATAGCGATGATTACTCTATCTGCATCTTCTGCACCATAGTAGTTAAACAACTTGTAATCTCTGCCTGTAATTTTATTGATTTCACCCAGATATTCTTCTACGATTGCCGGTAATGCATCATAGAATTTGTTTGCAGATTCACGTGCTTGGAAATAAATATCAGGGTTTTGTGCAGTACCTCTGATGACAGGGTGTTCAGGGTTCAAAGCATTTCTTTTGAATGCGTTTACTGCGTCCATATCCACGATTTTTGCCAAATCATCATAGTCAATACATTCGATTTTTTGAATTTCGTGGCTGGTTCTGAAACCATCAAAGAAGTGCAAGAAAGGCACTCTGCCTTTGATTGCGGACAAATGTGCAACACAACCCAAATCCATAACTTCTTGCACACTATTGGAAACCAACATTGCAAAACCTGTCTGACGACAAGCCATAACGTCGGAATGATCACCAAAAATGGACAATGCATGTGCTGCCAAAGCACGAGCAGTTACATGGAACACACCGGGAAGCAGTTCACCGGAAATTTTATACATATTTGGTATCATCAGCAACAGACCTTGGGAAGCTGTGTATGTTGTTGTCAACGCACCAGCTGCCAATGAACCGTGTACTGTACCGGAA
>CAJMNV010000109.1 GCA_905214825.1 uncultured bacterium
ACAACAAAATGACATGATTTTTTTATAGATAGACTTGTATACAAACAAAAATTTGATTATAATAAATATGCTGTTCGCTTGCAAAAAGCGAATTTGGAAACAGTATATACAACATCGAATTGATTTTTCGGTGAAAAACAAAAAATTATATGTATGGGAGGTTTTTACAGTGGACTTTTTATCTCAAGTAAAAGCAAAAGCAAAAGCAGACAAAAAGGTTATTGTACTACCAGAATCTTTTGAAAAAAGAAATCTGGAAGCAGCGGCAGAATGCCTGAAAGACGATTTGGCAGATATTATTTTAATTGGTAATAAAGAAAAAATTATGGAAGCAGCAGGCAGCTTTGATGTGTCCAAAGCAATTTTTGTAGACCCTGAAAGCTACGAAAGAATGGACGAAGTGGTTGCTGGTTTGGCGGAAGCAAGAAAAAGCAAAGGCATGACTGTGGAAGAAGCAAGAAAACTGCTTTTGGACGACCCTATGTTTATGGGTGTTATGTTGGTAAAAATGGATATTGCAGATGGTATGGTTTCTGGTGCAATTCATTCTACAGCAGATACATTACGTCCTGCACTGCAAATTTTGAAAACAGCACCTGGTACAGAATTGGTTTCCTCTTTCTTTATCATGGTGACAAATACACCACAATATGGTGATGATGGTATTTTGTTGTTTGCAGACTGTGCATTGAACCAAAACCCTACTTCACAAGAATTGGCTTGCATTGCTGGTGACTCTGCAAAATCTTATGAAGCATTTATTGGAAAAGAAGCAAGAGTGGCAATGTTGAGCCATTCCACAATGGGTTCTGCAAAACATGCAGACGTTACAAAAGTGGTGGATGCTGTCAATATTGCAAAAGAAAAATATCCCAACATCAAATTGGATGGTGAAATTCAGTTGGACGCTGCTATCGTAAAAGAAGTTGGCGAACTGAAAGCACCACAAAGCACAGTTGCTGGGAAAGCAAATGTATTGGTATTTCCTGATATTGATGCTGGTAACATTGGTTACAAACTGGTACAAAGATTTGGTCAGGCAGAAGCATTTGGCCCTGTATTGCAAGGGATTGCAAAACCTGTCAATGATTTGTCCAGAGGTTGCTCTGCAAACGATATTGTAGCAGTTGTGGCATTGACATCTGTACAAGCACAAGTAATGGCAAAAAACAAATAATATAAAATACAAGGAGAGAAAACAATGAAAATTCTGGTATTAAACTGTGGTAGTTCTTCTTTGAAATATCAGTTGATTGATATGGATACAGAAGCAGTAATGGCAAAAGGTCTTTGCGAAAGAATTGGTATTGAAGGTTCTAGATTGAAACATCAACCTGCTGGCAAAGATGATGTGATTTTTAACGATTATATGCAAGACCACAGCGTGGCTGTAAAAATGGTATTGGACGCATTGACAGATGCAAATCATGGTGTTGTAAAATCTATGAAAGAAATCAATGCAGTGGGTCATCGTGTGGTACATGGTGGTGAATATTTCGCAAGCTCTGTTATCATTGATGATGCAGTAAAAGAAGCATTGCAAAAATGTTGCGAATTGGCACCTTTGCACAACCCTGCAAACTTGATTGGTATTGAAGCATGCGAAAAAATCATGCCTGGCGTACCACAGGTAGGTGTATTTGATACAGCATTCCACCAGACAATGCCTGAAAGAGCATATCTGTATGCAATCCCTTACGAATACTATGAAAAATACAAAATCAGAAGATATGGCTTCCATGGTACAAGCCACAGATTTGTATCCGAAGAAGCAGCAAAAATGATGGATAGACCTTATGACCAGACAAAAACAATTACTTGCCACTTGGGTAACGGCGGTTCCATTTGTGCAGTAAGAAATGGTAAATCCATTGATACCACAATGGGCTTCACACCTTTGGAAGGTTTGGTAATGGGTACAAGAGCTGGTGACGTGGATGCTGCGGTTATCACATTCTTAATGGAAAAAGAAAACTTGACACCTCAGGAAATGGATAATATTTTGAACAAAAAATCTGGCGTATTGGGTATTTCCGGTGTTTCCAGCGATTTCAGAGATGTAGAAGAAGCAAGCGAACATGGTAACGAAAGAGCAGGTATGGCACTGGATGTATTTGCTTACAAAGTAGCAAAAAGAATTGGTGCTTATGCAGCGGCAATGAACGGCGTAGATTGTATTGTATTTACTGCTGGTTTGGGCGAAAACTCTGCTTCCACAAGAAGATTGATTTGTGATTACTTGGGTTACTTGGGTGTTCACATTGATTCTTACAACAATTCTTTAAGAGGAAAAGCGATTGATATTTCTACTCCTGATTCCAGAGTAAGAGTTTTTGTAATTCCTACAAACGAAGAATTGGTAATTGCAAGAGATACAAAGGAATTGCTTGACAAATAATCATGCTTTCAGTATAATGTTTTAGGTACGACTACGGGGTGATTTGAATGATATTGGAAATGGCTCAGTTATATGGTAAAAATGGTGCTTCTATGGCGGTGCATATCATAGAGTATATGGAAGATACTTCACCATATCCCGATGTTGTGGGTTTTATAGAGCCTGTAAAAATAGAAGGAACTCTCACAAACGAAAACGAAATTTTCGTTTTGGAGGCAAAGGGCGAAACAAAGGTCAGCCTTCCGTGTGACCGTTGTCTGACGCCGGTCGAAACAGAGATTTACTTCAATATTGAGGAGCGTTTTTCCCATACAGGCAGAGAGAATGAAGAGACAGAAACTTTTTCGGGAGACCAAATCGGTCTTGCGGACTATGTCAAAAGAGCTATCCTAGAAGCACTGCCTATGAAGACAGTTTGTAGGGAGGACTGCAAAGGACTCTGTCCTGTCTGCGGCAAGGATTTGAATCAGGGTAATTGTGATTGTGACACAACCGAATTTAATCCGATGTTTGAAAGTTTAAGGGCTCTTTTCAATGTTGATGAGGAGGTGTAGAAATGGCTGTACCTAAGGGTCGAGTATCAAAATCCAAAAGAGATAAAAGAAAAGCACAAAGCTGGAAAATTGCGACACCTAGTCTGGTAAAATGCAGCAAATGCGGTGAATTGATGGTACCTCACCAAGTTTGCAAGGACTGTGGTGCTTATAACAAAAAAACGCTTATCAAAGTTGACTAATATGGGAAATAAAAAAGACAACAAGGTGTAGCTGACTTTTTTTATGATAAATATTTATATTTTTGTATGGCTTTTTCTGCCATATGCCAGCCTAAAAATAGATTGATGTCTTGCAAAGCGTCTATGATACGCCAACGATATGTTTCATTTTGCCGCAATTCCTGCAATAGATATGGTTTGACGATATGTTTGTCAAGTTTGCCATGATTGCGTGCAATGTAAGAAAGTCCTAATACAGCGTTGGCTCGTACTGCTGTATTGTGATGGACAAACAATCGAATACAAATATTTTGTGCTAGTTTCCAATCGTCCCAATAAAAACCGACAGAAAGTGGAAGTAATGCACAATTTTCAATATCATCACATTGATTACAAATTTCTATGGCTTGTTGCAAAGAATATGTAGGCAAAGCGGCATAGATACGTTTTTCCATTAGCCAGCCACAGGAGCCAACAACACCCTGCCAGTACCACGATAAACATTGACCAAACCTTCACCAGATGCCGCAGAGCCAATGAGTGTTTTGCCAGAGCGTTCTACGGTAAATTCCAGACTACCACTCCATGCGATTGCCATATTGCCATCTACTTTCAAAATATCGTTTTGCAATGTGATTTCAATTAATTCCTCACGAGGGCAAGGGCTTTCTAAACAAACAACACCATTGCCTATAATACCCAGATTGAACAAACCTTCTCCACCTGCTACGGCTGATGATACATTGGAACGCATCACAGCTTTTTGTTGTAATGAGGCTTCACAAGCCAAAAACAAACCATCATCTAATACAACGGAGCCATTCCAATTTGCCAAATCTTCTAGTAAAATATATTTATAAGTGGGTTCCAATACCATTACGCCATCACCAGTATATTCTGGTTTGATTGCAGATTCACCAGTGACTTTGCCACGAAGTGCTTTACCAAACAAATCGCCAACGCCTTTGATGCCAGTGGTTGCATTGACATTGCCAACTGTCCATTGCATGGCACCTGCTTGCACAACAACATGAGATTTGCTTAAATCACAAATGACTTGACGTCTGCGTACATTCATTTTGCTTGCAAAATATGCAGATGCTGCACTGTTTGGTGTGACACTTAAATCACGAATGTATTCGATTGTGGTAAAAGCCCCCAATGTTTCCAATACATTGATGTCATCATTTTCTGTTAAATTTCTGATTTGGTACATAGAATTCACTCCTTTATTTGTGAAAAAATAGTATATCTTGTAATATAGTATCATAAATACAAATGTCTTTCAATAAAATAGGTGATAAGAAATATGAAAAAAGAATATGACAAAGAAACCAGAAAACAAATATTGCAAAAAAAGATTGCTTGGCAAGCAGTCAAAAACCATTGGAAAATATTAGACGGCAATGGTTTGGTGGTACATCAAATATATGAACAAATACCAGAACTAGAAGTGATTTATCAAACATATTTGTCTATATGGCAAACCATGATGCCCACAGAAAAAATACCAATATCTATAAAAGGGAAACAACAATATCAAGAAATCGCAAAAAAAATGCATTTGGAAATCGGAAGGCAATATTATGTGAAATGGGACGGTTGGGTGTTGATAGAATTGACAAATGTGCAGACAGCGGTAGAGCAGCTTTGGAATGGTGGTGCGGGATTTTTGTTGTTAGATACACAAACACATACCATCAAAGATGTGGATATAGATAGTGGTGATGAATATCATATCAGTATTTATATTTGGGATTTTGGGCAGATAGACGAACAAAAATATTTGTGATAAAATAATACAAAGGGGATAGTCGAAAAAAATACTTGATATAGCAACAAGAAAGGAAGAAAAAAATGGAAAAACAAGTGATTGTGGCATTTGATGCAATGGGTGGTGACAATGCCCCATTTGAAAACGTGAAAGGTGCTGTGGAAGCGGTAAAAGAAAGCCCTGTGATTGTGAAATTGGTGGGAAAAGAAGATATATTGCGTGCGGAATTGCAAAAATATGAATATCCAAAAAACAAAATTGAAATTGTGCCAGCTTCGGAGGTTATCACCACAGATGAAGTCCCAACGATGGCAATTCGTAAGAAAAAAGACTCCTCTATGGTAGTAGGTATGCAGTTGGTGAAAAATGGTGAAGCAGATGCTTTTGTTTCTGCTGGCAGTACAGGGGCATTGCTGACGGGTTCTTTGTTGATTGTGGGGAGATTAAAAGGCGTGGAACGTCCTGTGCTGGGGACTTGTTTGCCAACAAAAACAGGAAAAGCTGTGTTTTTGGTGGATAGTGGAGCAAATGTGGATTGTAAAGCGAAATATTTGGAGCAGTTTGGTAAAATGGGTTCTGTATATGTGGAAAATGTATTTGGTAGAAAAAATCCATCTGTGGCATTGGTCAATATTGGGACGGAAAAAGAAAAAGGTAATGCTTTGACAAAAGAAGCATATGAACTTTTGGAACAAACAGATTTAAATTTTATTGGCAATATTGAACCGAGAAATATTCCTTTTGGTGATGCTGATGTTGTGGTGTGTGATGGTTTTGTGGGCAATACCATATTGAAATTGAGTGAAGGTTTGAGTAAAACGATGATTTCTGTTATCAAAAAGGAAATTACAAAAGGGGCATATAAATTTGCAGCAGCAATGCTAAAAAAACCATTTCAGAATGTCAAAATGTTTTTAGATGCCGACGAGGTGGGTGGAGCACCGTTTATTGGGTTGAAATCATTGGTGGTTAAGGCACATGGCAGTTCCAATGCAAGGGCATTTAAAAATGCCATAAAACAATGTGTAGTGTTCAAAGAAAATGATATAATTGGAAAGATTCAAGATAAAATTTGATTGTTTTGTATAGCAAAATAATATCTTTAAAAGGATTATAATATAAAAAAATAGAAAGATATTAAACTTTTCTGTATTGTGGTAATGATATTTTGGATAATCAATGTCTTTGGTTCTTATTTGATTTACCATTGCTTTGGCGGCGTGTGACAATAGATTTTAAAAAATAGGGTGGATTTGTAGAGATATGACAAATCTACCTTTTTCCATTTTTTTTCGTAAATTTTGCTGACAAAATCTTAGAAATAGAGTATAGTATTGAAAGAAACAAAAGGAGGTTGACAAATATGGACGAAGTAGTTGTGATGAACATTGTGGCAAAACAGTTGGGCGTTGCAGCAGATACATTGCGGAAGAATACTTCCTTTGCAGCATTGGGGGCAGATTCCTTAGATGTGTTTCAAATTATTTCTGCATTGGAAGAAACATATCATATTGAATTTGATAATGATGAGGCGGAAAAGATAAAAACCATCGGTGATGCTATGG
>CAJMNV010000110.1 GCA_905214825.1 uncultured bacterium
TGTTTAAAAACGTTCCATCAATGTTTCATATAAAATCCGTTCATGTGCCGCATGTTGGTCAATGACATACATACAATCTCCTTGTTCCACAATCCAATATGTGCGAAATATCTGTCCAATGATTTTATAATCTTTAAAAAACTGTTCTTTTTTCTTTTTTGGTATTTCTATTATCTGTGGTTGTTTTGTCTCTGTTTTTTCTATTGTAAAATCTTCTGGAATGGTGTTTTGTTTTTTATCTGTTTGATAAGATGCTGTATTTTGCTCAACTTTTGATACATTTTCTTTTCTTTTCAATAATTGGTCAATGCTTTTTGGTTTTGGTTGTCCCTGCTTTGTTACATCTGTGTACAAAATATCTGTATTACTTTTATTTTGTATGGGTTTTGTGTCAGCTTCTATCACAATATCATCAGAAAGTACTTGTTGTTTTGCCACTGGTTGTTTTTTCTCCCAACTCACTTTTGGAATACAAATTTCATCTGCAAACAAATCTGTCACAGCATCATAAAAAAATGCATACACTTCTTCATCATTGCGAAAACGCACTTCCAATTTTGCAGGGTGTACATTCACATCCACCAATGCAGGGTCAATATCCAAATGCAATACATAAACAGGAAATTTTCCCAACATCATTCTGGTTTTATATGCATCTTCCACAGCAGATGCCACAATGCGATTTTTGATAAATCTACCATTGATAAACAAATTTTCATAATTACGATTTGCACGAGAAAGCTCCGGTTTACCCAAATACCCTGTCAATTTGTAATCTCCTCTTTGAAAAGAGATGTCCAACATGGCATTTGCTGCTTCTTTGCCATACACATAAAATACAGAGGCTTTTCCATCACCATTTCCCACAGTATGCAATATGGTATTGCCATTGTTGATATAACAAAATGACAACTCCGGATGTCCCAAAGCCAATTTGTTCATCAAATCCGAAACATAACCGCTTTCTGTTGCTGGTTTTTTCAAAAATTTTCTTCTTGCAGGCACATTGTAAAACAAATTTTGTACAACCACGGTTGTCCCTTCTGTGCAAGCAACATCTTGTATAGATTTGACTTCGCCACCACTGATTTCAATTTTTGTACCGGTTTGTTCGTCTTTTGTTTTGGTAGTCATTTCCACCTGCGATACCGCCGCAATAGATGCCAAAGCTTCCCCACGAAAACCCATAGTCAATATTTTTTCCAAATCTTCAATTTTCGATAATTTACTTGTTGCATGACGCAAAAATGCTTCTTGTACTTGTGCTTTTGGAATACCACAACCATTATCTGTCACACGAATATATGAAATTCCACCTTCTCGAATTTCTGTTGTAATGGTAGTTGCCCCTGCATCAATGGCATTTTCTGTCAATTCTTTTATGACAGATTTTGGAGACTCCACCACTTCACCTGCTGCAATTTTATTTACTGTTTTTTGGTCTAACAATCGTATTGCCAAAAGCATACCTCCTTTTTTACAATCCTTTCGCTTTTTTCTGCAATGCAAACAAGGCTTGCAATGCATCTATGGGTGTCATTGCCATAACATCCATTTCTTTTAATGCATCTGCTATCTGTGTTTCCACCATCGCAAACATATCCACTTGCTGTTCTTGTTGTTCTTGTTGTTCTTGTTGTTCTTTTGACTGTTCTGCTAATTTTTTAGCTTTTTTGGTAATATCTGCTGCATTGAGCTGTTTGAGTATCTGGTTGCTGCGTTTGATAATTTTTACAGGCAATCCTGCCAGTTTTGCCACCTGCACACCATAACTGTGGTCTGCCCCGCCTCTTTGTATTTTTCGCAAAAATATAATATCTTCCCCTTGTTCTTGCACGGCAATGCAATAATTTTTGACACCATCTAATTTCCCTTCTAATTCAGATAATTCATGATAATGTGTTGCAAACAACGTCTTTGCCCCCAGTTGTTTTTTATCTGCAATAAATTCCAAAACAGCCCAAGCAATACTCAAACCATCAAATGTACTGGTACCTCTACCAATTTCGTCCAATATCAACAAACTGCGTGCTGTTGCATGGTGCAAAATATTTGCCACTTCTGTCATTTCCACCATAAATGTACTTTGTCCAGCACTCAAATCATCAGAAGCCCCCACACGGGTAAATATACGGTCTACCACACCAATATGTGCTTTTTCAGCAGGTACAAAACAACCGATTTGTGCCATCAATACAATCAAAGCCGTTTGCCGCATATATGTTGATTTTCCTGCCATATTCGGCCCTGTAATAATGGCAAGTCGTGTATCATCGCCATTCAAATAAGTATCATTTGGAATAAACTGTCCGTGTACAGCTTTTTCCACAACAGGATGTCTACCACCTATAATATCCAACACATCGCCATCATCTACCACAGGCTTTGTATAATTTTGCTGTTGTGCCACTTCTGCAAAACATTGCAACACATCTACCACAGAAATGATATTTGCTGTTTTTTGTATCCGTTCCACTTCTGCTGCAATGGCATTGCGAATTTCCACAAACAGTTGGTATTCCAATTCCACAATTTTTTCTTCCGAACCCAATATCAACTCTGCCAAATCCTGTAATTCTGTTGTGATATATCGCTCGCAATTTGCCAATGTTTGTTTTCTGATATAATTTGCAGGCACTTCTTCCAAATTGGATTTTGTCACTTCTAAATAATAACCAAACACTTTATTAAAACGGATTTTCAAATTTTTGATACCCGTTTTTTCCCGTTCTTCTTCTTCCATTTTATTTATCCAAGCCGTACCTTCTTTTTTTGCCTGTGTGTAGGTATCCAATTCATCAGAATATCCTCGACAAATCATATTTCCCTCTCTAACAGAAAAAGGGGGTTCTTCCACAATAGCTTGTGCAATCAAATCATAAATATTTTCCAAAGTATCCAATGTATCGCACAATTCTCTCAAATACGGTGTTTTGCATCTGTCCAACACACGTTTTAATTTTGGTAAATGTTCTGCGGATTGTTTGAGCATAACCAAATCTCTTGCATTTGCTGTTTGATACACCACACGCCCCATAATGCGTTCAAAATCATGCATACTTTCCAATACTTCTTTGATTTCTTCCCGTAAAAACAAATCTTTGTTCAGTTCTTCCACAGCATCCAAACGTTTGCAAATTTGTGCCGCAGAAAGCAAAGGCTGTTCCAACCATTTGCGTAACATTCTTGCACCACTTGCAGTTTTTGTTTTATCCAATACGCTTAATAAAGAGCCTTTTTTGCTTTTTTCCCGCATGGTTTGTGTCAATTCCAAATTTCTGCGGCTGGCAATATCCAACGGCATAAAATCTCCAATGGTGTAATATTGCAATGCTGTAATATGCTGTAAGTTATTTTTTTGTGTGTCCAATAAATACCATAACAAACCACCTGCTGCACACACAGCAATCTGTTTTTTTGCCAAACCAAATCCATCTAATGACGACACGCCAAAATGATTTTCCAATGTACATTTTGTCGTTTGATAAGAAAACACATGCTCATCAATATCATTCCAAAGCATTTGAAATCTATTTTTCATTTCATTTGCAATCGGATGTTGTAAAAATGCTTCATTGCAAACCACTTCCGCAGGGGAAAATCTTGCCGTTTCGTCCAAAATGCAATCAGGTGCCAAAACCGTTGGAAATTCTGTTGTCTGAAACTCTCCTGTTGTAACATCACACACTGCAATACCATATCCCGTTTTGGTCGCATATATTGCCATAATATAATTATTTTTTGTTACGTCCAACATACGATAATCCGTTACTGTACCTGCTGTAATTTCACGTACAACATCTCTTTTTACAATTCCCTTTGCCGTCTTTGGGTCTTCAATCTGTTCACAAATTGCCACTCGATACCCCTTTTCTACCAAACGAGCGATATATGCATCAGCACTATGAAACGGTACGCCACACATGGGAGCCCGTTCTTGTTGTCCCCAATCTTTTCCTGTCAATGTGATTTCCAATTCCTTTGATGCAATCACAGCATCTTCAAAAAACAACTCATAAAAATCACCTAAACGAAAAAAAAGCAAATGATGCTTATATCTTTCTTTGATTTCAAAATATTGTTGCATCATTGGCGTAATTTTTGCCAATTCATTCTCCCCCCATCTTTCTGTATACTGCTTATTTTACAAGCAAACCCGAACCCCTTTTGCAGGGGTTCGGGCAAAGTATGATTTGTCTTTGATTACCAAATATCAGTGACAGCCACCACCACAGGAAGCACATGCACTTGGGCTGCAACCGCCTGCTTGTTCTGGTTCTTCTCCTGCCAATGTTGCTGTTACAATATTGAATACAGAATTTACAAAGTTATTGAAATTCATTTCTGCCACATACAAATCAGAAGCCAATTTGTTGTTTTTGATAAATTCACCACGTTTTTTCATTTCTTCGGAAAATGATTTTTGTTCTTCTGGTGTAATGCCACCAGCCTGCATTTTTGCTTGAAATTCTTCGTGCATTTTTGTATATTCTGCCACAGCTTTTGAAATTTCTGGGTCTTCTTCATATGCTTTTTTGGCTGCCAACAAAGCCTCTACCTGAGGTGTTTTTTGCAATTCTTCGCCCAATGTTCTTGCCAATTCAAATACACTTGCCATATTTATTCACCTATAATCCTTTCTGCGATTGCATAAAATGTTTTATTTTCTGTAATTTTCACAGGTACCATTTGACCAATGAGGTTTTTTTCACCTGCAAAATGCACCAATATATTTTGTTCCGTACGTCCTGTCAATATACATGCATTGTGTTTGCTTGTTTCTTCTGCCAATACCCAAACAGTTTTTCCGACTTGTTCTTGCACCACATCATGCACAATCGGATTCAGCACTTGCAACATTCTGTCAAATCTGTCTTTCACCACATCTTCTGGCACTTGATTTTCCATTGTTGCAGCAGGCGTACCAGTACGTTTGGAATAAATGAATGTAAATGCTGTCACGTATCTTGCTTGTCGAATAACGTCCAATGTTTCTTGGAAATCTTCTTCTGTTTCTCCCGGGAAGCCCATAATAATATCTGTACTCAATGTAATTTCAGGCATTGCTTCTCTGACTTTTCGTACCAATTCCAGATAACTTTCTTTTGTATAATGTCTGTTCATGCGACGCAATATTTCAGAACTGCCTGATTGGAAAGGTAAATGCAAATTTTTACAAACCTTGTCACACTCTTTCATTGCACAAATCAACTCATCAGACATATCCTTTGGGTGGGAAGTCATAAAACGGATACGTTCCAGACCTTCAATTTCATTTACTTTTCTCAACAATTCTGCAAAAGATATGGGTGTTTCCAAATTTTTTCCATAAGAGTTGACATTTTGTCCCAAAAGTACAATTTCTCTTACACCATCAGCAACTAATTTTTTAATTTCGTCCAAAATATCCTCTGGAGTACGACTTCTTTCTCTACCTCTCACATAAGGCACAATACAATAAGAACAGAAGTTATTGCAACCATACATAATGTTAACACTTGCTTTATAAGGAAAATGACGAATACTTGGCAAATCTTCCACAACTTCTTGATGTTCCTGCCAAATATCAAAAACGGGTGTGCCACTTTCTTTTCTTGTTTGCATCAATTCCGGCAATTTGTACAAATTGAATGTACCAAACACCAAATCCACATGACGATATTTTTCCTGAATGGTTTGCAAAACGGTATCTTGTTGCATCATACAACCACACAAAGCCACAACTGCATCTGGATTATCTTTTTTATAATGTTTGAGCCAACCCAACTTTCCATACACTTTCAATTCTGCATTTTCTCTCACACAACAAGTGTTGTATATAATAAAATCAGCCTCTGTTTCTTCTTCTGTTCTTTGATAGCCCATTTCGTCCAGCATACCTTCCAGCTTTTCGGAGTCATGTGCATTCATTTGGCAACCCATTGCCAAACTGTAAAATTTTTTCTGTTTTCCTGTTTTCGCAAAATATTTGTCGTTTTCTTGACGAATTTGGCGGATAAATTCCATCTGCCTTGCCTGTTCTTCTTGTGCAGGCATTGCAACGGTTCTTTGTCTTTCCATGAAAAACCCTTTCTATAATTGATATGATTTTTATTTTTGTTCGGTACATAGTATACCACAGATTGCTTTTATCTACAATGTTTTTATGTTTTTTCGTAGCATAACACAAAATATATCAAATGATTTCCATTTTCTTCCACAGTATTTTGCAAATCCTCTATTTCCAAAAATACAGATGCTATGTTGCTATTTAAATACTCCCCAATAATAACATTTCATCTATGGTATATACCAGCTCATATATACTCTACATCAAAAAATCTGCTTTCGTTCATAAAATGTTTACATTCTCTACATATCCAATTCATAGTCTAATGGTATTC
>CAJMNV010000111.1 GCA_905214825.1 uncultured bacterium
CAATGATGTCTGCATCTGAGGCAAAAGAAAGCGTCAAAGGGTGTGGTATGTTTTGCGTGCGTGCACAAACAAACCATGGGGTGGTAACAGCAGAAAATGAAATATCATAAGGGCGTTTTTGTATAATTTCTGCGTTATCCACAGAAAATACCAATGTGTTGCCTGTGACTTCTCCGGTTAAGGGGAGTTTTTGTTTTTTGAGTTGTGCTCTGAGTGTGTCAGAATCACCATAAATACAGATACCATCGGAATGTAAACCAAGCATAATAAAAACCTCCTTTATTTTTAGGCATATGCATAATATGTTTTTATGCATACAGCTTTTGTAAATCCTTATCCCAAAATACTGTTTTTTTTGATAGGGTGTTTGTTTTGTTTGGTATTTATTTTAGCCCAAAGTCAAACAAAAAGAAAGAGGAAATATACGAAAAAGTGCAGGTTTTGGGGGAAAATCGTTGACATGGGAATACAGAAATTGGTATAATTCAATTTAGTTTGCAAGTGTGATGTTCGGCAAAAAATAAGCCGAAATGTTTGATAAATACAGGAGGATAAGAATATGCTGGAATTAAAGAACATTTCTTTTTCCGCAGAAGGAAAACAGATTTTGAAAAATATCAATTTGGTGATTGATGATGCAAAATTTGTGGTGATTACAGGCCCAAATGGCGGCGGAAAATCTACATTGGCAAAAGTGATTGCAGGAATTATAAAACCTGACAGCGGTCAAATACTGTTGGACGGGCAAGATATTACAAATTGGGGAATTACAGAACGTGCAAAAGCAGGGGTGAGCTTTGCATTTCAACAACCTGTTCGCTTCAAAGGGGTTACGGTAAAAGATTTGATTACACTGGCAAGCGGCAACAAAGATTTGTCCGCAGCAGTAGCTTGTGATTATTTATCAGAAGTGGGACTTTGTGCAAAAGATTATATCGACCGTGAAGTCAATGCAAGCCTTTCTGGTGGAGAATTGAAAAGAATTGAAATTGCAACCGTTATGGCAAGAAAAACAAAATTGACATTGTTTGATGAACCAGAAGCAGGCATTGATTTATGGAGTTTTAAAAATTTGATTGATGTGTTTGAAAAAATGCATGACGAAATACAGGCTTCGATATTGATTATATCTCACCAAGAACGAATATTGAATATTGCTGACCAAGTGGTGGTAATCAGTGGCGGCGAAATTGCTCAAATTGGTACAAAAGAGGAAGTGTTGCCTGGTCTGTTTGGTGTGGAAGTGGGTTGTAGATATTTTCAGGAGGGGAATGCATAATGTTAAATGATGTTATCAAAAATTTGCTGTCAGAAGTGGCAGATATGACAGAAATTCCTGTAAATGGTGCGTTTAATATTCGTAGCAACGGCAAAAGTGAAGGTAGAAACTCCACAGAAAATATACAGATTGTACCCAAAGAAAATGGCTCTGGTATTGATATTTATATTAAGCCAAATACAAAAGATGAAAATGTGCATATTCCTGCATTGATTACAGAAGCGGGTGTGCATGATTTGGTTTATAATGATTTTCATATTGGAGAAAATGCAGATGTGACCATTGTGGCTGGTTGTGGTATTCATAACTGTGGCAGTGAAGAGTCTTTGCATGAAGGGATACACCGTTTCTTTGTGGGTAAAAATGCAAAAGTGAAATACTTGGAAAAACATATTGGCGAAGGTGATGGCAGCGGAAAACGTATCATCAATCCACAAACCCATATTGTTGGAGAAGAAAACAGCTATTTGGAAATGGATACTTTGCAGTTAAAAGGCATAGACTCTACAAAGCGTATTTCCAGTGCAAAATTGGCAGCAGGTGCAACTGTTGTCATTCGTGAAAAAATTATGACACACGGCGAACAATATGCAGAAACTTCCTTTGATGTGGAATTGGAAGGCACAGGCAGTTCTGCAAAATTGATTTCTCGTTCTGTGGCAAAAGACCATTCCAGACAGTTGTTCCGTTCTAAGATTGTGGGCAATGCAGACTGTTATGGACATTCTGAATGTGACGCCATTATTATGGATGAAGGGATTGTGGCGGCAGAACCGGAAATTTTGGCAAATGATGTGGACGCAACATTGATACATGAAGCGGCGATTGGTAAAATTGCAGGCGACCAGTTAATGAAATTGATGACATTAGGTTTGACAGAACAAGAAGCAGAAGCACAAATTATAAACGGATTTTTGAAATAATCGAAAAGCCATGCAAGTTTTTTGCATGGCTTTCTAATAAAGAATATACCTTTTGAGGAGTTGCAGAAAAAAGTGAAAAAAGAGATTATCAGTTGGATAAAAACAATTTTGTTGGCGGTGTTGCTGGCATTTTTTGTAAACCGTGTGTTGATTGTGAATGCAACTGTACCAACAGGTTCTATGGAAAATACCATTATGCCAGGTGACCGTATATTGGCATTGCGTACCAGCTATTGGTTCAAAAGCCCAGAACGAGGTGATGTGGCAGTATTTAAGTATCCAGATGACCCAGAACAAAAGATATTGTATGTCAAACGTGTGATTGGTGTGGGTGGTGATACAGTAGAGGTCAAAGACGGCGAATTGTTTGTCAATGGTACATTGCAGTCAGAACCATACATCAAAGAAGTCACAGAAGGAGATTTTGGCCCGTATGAAGTGCCAGAAGGGTGCTATTTTATGATGGGGGATAACCGCAATCGCTCTTTGGACGCAAGATATTGGGAAAATAAATTTGTGGAAGAAGACGCCATATTGGGAAAAGCCGTATTGCGGTATTATAAAGGCATAAAATGGATAGAATAAAGAAGTTGTATTGCAATCAAAAAGACAAAAAACAAGAGGAGTTTGCTCTTGTTTTTTTATTTGGAAAAAATTGCACAAAGAATATAGAAAAATGCAAATTTTGTATTGCTTTATCATGATTTTTCGTATACTCTAAATATGGGAGTATCCCACGATTGCGAAAAAACATAGCAACACAAAAAGCAATACAATTAAATAAAGAAAAGGTATTTGATTTTTAGGGGAGAAAATCAAAAAAAGCAGTGTTGTACAGTATTTGAGGTAATCCCGAAAATATCTAAGTCAAACAACAGGAGGTAAAGTAGTATGAGCAAAAAGTATGTTTATATGTTCAACGAAGGGAACGCTTCCATGCGTAACCTATTAGGCGGGAAAGGTGCAAATCTTGCGGAAATGACGCTTTTGAACCTGCCTATTCCCCAAGGTTTTATCATCACGACAGAAGCTTGTACGGTATACAACGAAGGCGGTAAACAGCTGACAGACGATATTGTTTCTCAGATGGAAACGGCTTTGCAAAAACTGGAACAGCTTGCTGGTAAAAAGCTTGGTGACCCCGAAAATCCTCTTTTGGTTTCGGTGCGTTCCGGTGGCAGAATTTCTATGCCGGGTATGATGGATACGGTATTGAATTTGGGTTTGAATGATATTTCGGTAGAGGGACTGGCAAACAAAACGGGTAATCCCAGATTTGCATATGATTCTTACAGAAGATTTATTATGATGTTTGCAGATGTGGTGATTGGTGTTGCAAAATCAAAGTTTGAAAGAAAATTAGATGCTTACAAAGAAGAAATTGGTGCAAAAGACGATACGGATTTGACAGCAGAAGATTTGAAAAAAGTAGTTGCAATGTTTAAGCAGATTTATTTGGACGACCAAGGAAAAGATTTTCCACAAGACCCAAAAGAACAGCTTTTTGAAGCAACAAAAGCGGTATTTCGCAGTTGGGATAATCCCAGAGCTTTTGTGTATAGACGCATGAACGACATTCCTTATGATTGGGGGACTGCTGTCAATGTGCAGATGATGGTATTTGGTAACATGGGCGATACTTCTGGTACGGGTGTTGCATTTACAAGAAATGCGGCAACTGGTGAAAAAGCCATGTTGGGTGAATATTTGGTCAATGCACAAGGTGAGGACGTTGTGGCAGGCGTGCGTACACCAAAACCCATTGCAAAACTGGCAGAAGATATGCCGGAAGTGTACAATCAGTTTGTAGAAATTGCAAATAAACTGGAAAACCATTACAAAGATATGCAAGATATGGAATTTACTGTGGAAAACGGCAAATTGTATTTCTTGCAGACAAGAAACGGAAAAAGAACCGCAAATGCAGCATTGAGAATTGCTGTGGATATGGTGGAAGAAGGTCTATTGACAAAAGAGGAGGCTCTGCTGAAAGTAGACCCCAGACAATTAGACCAATTATTACACCCTGCATTTGACCAAAAAGCATTAAAAGAAGCAAATCCGATTGGAAAAGGATTGCCTGCTTCTCCCGGGGCGGCTGCCGGTAAAATCTGTTTTACAGCAGAAGATGCTAAAGAACAGGCAGAAGCTGGGGAAAGAGTGGTTTTGGTACGCTTGGAAACTTCTCCGGAGGACATCGAAGGTATGGCGGCAGCACAGGGAATTTTGACTGTGCGTGGCGGTATGACATCTCATGCGGCAGTGGTTGCCAGAGGGATGGGCACATGTTGTGTTTCTGGCTGTGAATCCATCAAAATGAATGAAGCAGCAAAAACATTTGTATTGGGTGAAATGACATTTAAAGAGGGAGATTATATCTCTTTGGACGGTTCCACAGGGAACATTTATGGTATGGATATTCCAACTGTTTCTCCTGAAATTAGTGGTTATTTTGCAACATTTATGGGATGGGCCGATGAGGTGCGTGTGATGAAAGTCAGAACGAACGCCGATACACCCAAAGATGCCCAAACAGCCATAGAGTTTGGTGCAGAAGGCATTGGATTGACTAGAACAGAGCATATGTTCTTTGAAAATGACAGAATTATGAAATTCAGAAAAATGATACTTGCAGAAACAGTTGAAGAAAGAGAAGTGGCTTTGGCAGGTATTGAACCGTTCCAGAAAGAGGATTTCAAAGGTATTTATAGAGAAATGGGAGAAAGACCCGTTACCATTCGTTTGCTTGACCCACCTCTTCACGAATTTATGCCGAATACAGAAGAGGAATTTGCAATATTGGCAAAAGAAACGGGCAAAACAGTGGAAGAATTGAAAATCAAAGCAGCTGGATTGCATGAATTAAATCCGATGATGGGACATCGTGGTTGTCGTTTGGCAGTTACTTACCCAGAAATTGCCAAGATGCAAACAAAAGCAATCATAGAAGCAGCTTTGGAAGTTTCAGAAGAAAAAGGCATTACGATTGAACCTGAGATTATGGTGCCTTTGATTGGTGAAATAAAAGAATTGAAGTTTGTAAAACAGATTGTGGCACAAACAGCAGATGAAATTATGGAACAAAAAGGAAGAAAACTGCCATATATGGTTGGTACAATGATTGAAATACCAAGAGCAGCATTGTTGGCTGACCAGATTGCAACAGAAGCAGAATTTTTCTCTTTTGGTACCAATGATTTGACACAGATGACATATGGTCTTTCCCGTGATGATGCAGGAAAGATATTGGCAGAATACATAGACAAAAATATCTATGAATGCGACCCAACAGCAAGATTGGACAGAGATGGCGTGGGCTTGTTGATGAAATGGGCTGTGGAAAAAGCAAAACCAGTGCGTCCTGATATTCATCTGGGTATTTGTGGGGAACATGGTGGCGACCCATATTCTGTTGAGTTCTGTCATCAGATTGGTTTGGATTATGTGTCTTGCTCTCCATATCGTGTACCGATTGCGAGATTGGCAGCAGCACAAGCACAATTACAATATCCAAGAAAATAATAAAAAAAGCGTGGCAATTTTGCTACGCTTTTTTTTATCTATATTATGGAAGCCAATGGTGCAAAATTTCAAAGAAAAAAGATAAAAAATAGAAAAAATAAAAAAATATGAAAAAAAGTGTTGACAGATGAAATGAAAACTGATAATATAGTCAAGCACTCAACAAAGCGACAACAAAAATCAGAAAAAATCGAAAAGTATTTAAAAAAGTACTTGACGAAACAAAAGATTTTTGATAAAATGAAAAAGTCATCTGCGAAAGTGATGAAAAAAGAAAAAACAAGTCGAAAAAGTACGAAAAAAAGTACTTGACAAAAAGAAAACAGCTTGATAGAATATACGAGCTGAATTCGAAAAGAAAAACAGCAAGACTGTTCCTTGAAAACTAAACAGC
>CAJMNV010000112.1 GCA_905214825.1 uncultured bacterium
AAGGAAATTTGGATTTTAGCAAACCATTTACAGAAAAAGAGGATATTGGTTTTATGTTGGAAGATAAGAAATGAAACGAACGGCATTTTGGATTTTGATATTCATGATTTGTGGCATATATAGCAGACTAGGCATATCTATGTGGGTATGTTTAGTCTGCTTTATTTTTTGTATGGCAAGTGTATCATATTTTGTGATAAAAAATAAAAATTATTGCTTTTTGTTGTTATTGCTTGCTTTTTTGCTGGGATTTGGTTTGGCTGAGAAAAGTACAACAAAAACATTTGTGGAAATGGCAGGGGGAAACGTTGCCATTACTGCAAGCGGTATTGTTACAAATGCCGAAAAAACAAAAAATGGATATTGGAAATGTGATATTTCAGGAACGGTGACAGAGAAAGAATACAATACGGTACACAAAAATCAAAAATTACTTGCCATTATCAAATTAGATGAAAATGTTGCAATGGGGGATTGTATCACGCTATCGGGTGATGCTTTGGATTTTGCGTGTGCAGATATTTATGGTGGATATGATGAGTGGTTGTATTTGACAGCAGAGGGGTATACTGCAAAAATATTTCCAGATACATGGGAAAAAACAGGTACAGGCACATTTTTTGGTATGGCCATCAAACAGGCAAATGAAAAGGTACAAGCAGTTTTGGATAAGATATTGCCTGAAAAAGAAAGTGGTATTGCAAAAGCCATGTTGACAGGAGATAGAACAGATATTGGAGAAGAAACCGATGAATTGTATACAAAAGCAGGTGTGACACATATTTTATGCATTTCTGGTTTGCATATGTCATTGTTTGCATTTTATTTATCATACATATTACAGGATTTGTGCAAATGCAGTAAAAGGGTAACGGCTTTTGTGACGATTGTAGTTTGTGTGGGATTTTTGATATTTAGCGGTTTGAAACCATCGGCAATGCGTGCAGTTGTGATGATTTCTGTAACATCATTGGGGTATGTGGTATATCGGCAACATGATTGGCTTAATTCTTTGGCACTGGCAGGTATTTTGATATTGTTGATACAGCCTTTGTATTTGTTCCAAGCAGGATTTCAGCTTTCTTTTGTTTCTGTTTTAGGGATTTATATAGCAACACATGTATTGCCAAAACCAAAAACATGGTATGGAAAAATTGGAAATTTGGCAGGTATTTCTTGTTTTGCGGTTGGATTTGGATTGCCAGTGGTTGCTTATCATTTTTATGAAGTGTCATTTGTGGGTATTTTGGCAAATATGGTGGTATTGCCATTGAGTGGGATGTTGTTGGGCGGTATTGTGTTATCTGTGATAGGTGGTTTTTTGTTTTTGCCATTGGGAGTATTTTTGGCAGGCACGGTTTATTTTATATTGCAGTTGTTTGAAATGGTTTGTCATTTGGTGATACAAATTCCATATGGTATTGTAACAATCGGACGTATGCCATTATGGAGTATAGCGGCGTATTATGTGTTGTGGTATGCACTTTGTTTTTATTGCCCGAATTGGAAATATCGTTTGATGACATTTTCTAGTACCATGATATTGTTGTATGCGATGTTGGGCAATCGTTTGATTTGGAAAGAAAATACGGTTGCATTTTTAGATGTTGGGCAAGGAGACTGCACAGTCATTACAACATATGATAAAAGAGCATTTGTCATAGATGGTGGTGGAAAATATGGCAAGTCTTTGGGTGAGAACGTGGGGATAACAGTCATAGCCCCATATTTAGCATCACAAGGCATTACCGATGTGGAAGGGTTGTTTTTGACACATTTGGATTCTGACCATAGCATAGGTATTTTAGAATTGTTGGCAGAAGGCAAAGGAAAAGATTTATATGTGTCTGAATGCCCGGTTGTGGATATGGAAGCCGCACAACAACTGAAAGAAATCGTGGAAAAAAACGACGTTTCGGTATATACTATGCATAAGGGAAATAATTGTATGATGGAAAGTTTGGGTGTGTTGCGTTGTATGTATCCCATAGAGAATTTTTATTTTGATGAAAATTCTGAAAATGTGCGGTCTTTGGTTTTGCAGTATGTATATGGGGATACTTCTGTTTTGTTGACAGGGGATATAGAGGTAATGCAAGAGGCAATGTTGGCAAAACA
This sequence comes from uncultured bacterium, assembly GCA_905214825.1. Taxonomy (GTDB): domain Bacteria; phylum Bacillota; class Clostridia; order Lachnospirales; family Anaerotignaceae; genus Anaerotignum. The sequence goes on from CAJMNV010000112.1 coordinate 2,119, forward strand.
AGAGATACAAAGTGATATTTTGAAAGTGGCACATCATGGTTCTCGTACATCATCAACACCAATATTTTTGGATGCGGTATCTGCAGAATGTGGCATTATTTCTTGTGGTAGAAATAATTTATACAATCACCCACATACAGAAGTGATAGAACGTTTGGAAAATCATAATATGGATATTTATAGAACGGATATATCCAAAAGCATTATCATAAATATTGACCCAAACGGTGGATATACCGTCCATACTGCGGCAGAAAGGAAACCATATTATGAAACAATTAAAAGAGAAATGGAAAAAACGTGAATTTCAAAAATGTTATTTATTTTATGGGGCAGAGACATATCTCGTCAAACATTATGCAGAAGTATTGCAAAAAGAAATATTGCTATCTGGTACAGAAACAATGAATTTTGATATTTTGGAAGAAAAAAATGCAACTGCTGCTGCGATTATGGACGCAGGAGAAACATTGCCGTTTTTTCATGACAAACGATTGCTTGTGATACGAAATAGTGATTTTTTTTGGAAAAATGGCAGAAAAGAAGAAGGCGAAAAACTGCTGGATTTTATTGAAAATATTCCAGAAACGACTTGCATACTTTTTATAGAAGAAAAAGTGGAAAAAACGGGGAAACTCTATAAAGCCATTGCAAAAATTGGGCAGGTGGTGGAATTTGTCCCATTGAAAGAAAATGAAATGATAGTTTGGTTGAAAAAAATGTGCAAATCAGGTGGTGTTGTGCTTTCTCATCAAGCGGCATACTATTTGTTGCAAGTGACAGATAACCATATGGAAAATTTGGAGCAGGAAATTCAAAAGTTGATTGCATATAAAGAGGGTAAGGGAGAAATACAAATACAAGATATTGATGCGGTTTGTTCTGTTTCATTGGAAGCAAGAGTATTCGATTTAGTGCGTGCAATGGGGGGAAAAAATGTGGAAAAAGCAGTAGGTGTTTATCGTGATTTGTTGACACTGAAAGAGTCTCCATATACGGTTTTGTCATTGATTGCCAGACAATTTCGTATGATATTGACAAGTGCTTTGTTATGGCAAAAAGGCGATACACAACCAGAAATTGCGGAAAAAATAGGCGTGCGTGATTTTGCAGTCAGAGAATATCTTAAGCAAAGCAAACACTTTACGAAAGAAATATTGGAAAAAGCATTACAAGATTGTTTGGATACTGACATACAAATCAAAAGCGGCAATATAGCAGAAGATTTGGCAGTGGAGTTGTTGTTGATACAATATAGTAAATAAAAATAGGGTAGGCATTGGAGAAATATGGATATTTATATAGATAATGTCATAAAAGTGCGTGAAAAAATATGGCATGGGCAAACATTTTTGCCAGATAGCGTATGCAGTGATGAAACAATATATTTTCGCAATCCCGTAGAACCACGCAGTACGGATTTTGTAGAAATAGTTTTGCAAGTGGCAAAAGAGAATGTCAAAAGAGTATATCTTTGTACAGAAGAAAAAACATTTTTGATGCGAAAAAAAGAAACGGTGGAAGCTTTGGATAGATACAGTGTTTTGTTGCCACCAACCGAAAAACCTGTCAGATATTTTTTTGCGTTGGAACATTTTGATGGTATTTCGTATTATGGCAAAAATGGCGTAACAGATACCATACCAGAGACGCAATGGCAGTTTTATATATTGCGTGATTTTGTGACACCAAATTGGGCAAAAGGCAGTGTGATGTATCAAATATATGTTGACCGTTTTTATAATGGCAATTTGGATAATGATGTTCGCACAGGAGAATATTGTTATTTAAAACAAGATGTTGTAGGGCAGAAAGATTGGTCGGCACCCATTGGTGAGAATGATTTTTGTTGTTTTTATGGCGGAGATTTAGATGGTGTGTTGCAAAAATTAGATTATTTGGCAGATTTGGGGGTGGAAGTGTTGTATTTAAACCCCATATTTGTATCACCCAGCAGTCACAAATATGATATACAGGATTATGAACACATTGACCCACATTTTGGAAGAATTGTAAAAGATGGAACATTGCCATCAGAAAATATATATAAAATTAGAACCACATCAAAAGAAAATTTGGAGGCAAGTGATGCGTTGTTTGCAAAATTGGTAGAACAAGCACATCAAAAAGGCATACGGATATTGATAGATGGTGTGTTTAATCATTGTGGGGCACTGCATAAATGGTTGGATAAAGAAAATTTGTATCAAAATGGTGCGTTTCAAAATCAACAAAGCCCATACCATGATTATTTTTATTGGCAGGAAGACGGCAGTTATGAAGGTTGGTGGGGGTATGACAACCACCCAAAATTGAATGTAGATAAAAGCAAAAACTTGTATCAGACATTGTTGAATATTGGAAAAAAATGGGTATCACCACCTTTTTGTGCAGATGGTTGGCGTTTAGATGTTGCGGCAGATTTGGCAAAATCAGAAACCACAAATCATCAATTTTGGCAAGATTTTCGCAGTGCTGTAAAGACAGTACATCCTGATACGTTGATATTGGCGGAACATTATGGAAATCCAGATGCTTGGTTGCAGGGGGATCAATGGGATAGCATTATGAATTATGATGCGTTTATGGAGCCTGTGAGTTGGTTTTTTACAGGGGTTTCCAAACATAGCACAGAATATAAACCAAATTTGTACAATGATACAAAAATATTCTGGCAAACGATGAAAGAAACTATGCGAAAATTACCCATACAATCTTGTATGGTTGCCATGAACCAACTTTCCAATCATGATCATTCTCGTTTTTTGACCCGTACCAATCAAAAAATAGGCAGATTGCATACCAATGGTGCAGAAATGGCAGAACAAGGCACACAAAAAGCTGTTTTGCGAGAAGCGGTTTTGTTTCAGATGACTTGGTTGGGGGCGGCAACCATATATTATGGAGATGAGGCAGGTTTGGCTGGGTGGACTGATCCAGATAATCGCCGCACATATCCTTGGGGAAATGAAGATGTGAATTTGATTGCATATCACAAAGCATTGATTGCCATAAGAAAACATTCTTCGGCACTGCGAATGGGGGCAACAAAGATATTTGATACACCACAAGGTGTGTTGGCATATGGGCGTTTTGATGCAAAAGAAAAAATGGTTGTGTTGTGTAACAATACAAAACAAAAAATGAATTTAAAATTGCCTGTTTGGGAAATGGGTAGTGCATTACAAGGGCAGTTACAACTGCAAATTGTCACGAATACAAAGGGATTTTCTCAAAAACAACAAATGGTGGAAATCATAAATGGTATGGCTTGTTTTGCGTTATCTCCGCAAAGTGCAATGTTGTGGAAAGAGGTGTAAAGAGTGCAGGATTTGAACATATTGTTTGAAGATGATGATATGGTGGTTGTGGTAAAGCCGCAGGGTATGCCCACACAGCCTGATAAAACAGGAGATATGGATATTTTGACGCAATTAAAACAAAAAACAGGGCATGAAATGGGTTTGTTGCATCGTTTGGATAGACCAGTGGGTGGTGTGATGGTATTTGCAAAAACAAAACAGGCAGAGACACGTATTGCAAAAGATATGCAACAAGGGATATGGCAAAAATATTATATGGCGGTGTTATGTGGCAGTATACAACAAAAAAGCGGTGTATGGATAGATTATCTTTACAAAAATGCAAGAACCAATTTGTCTGCTTGTGTACCAAAAGACAAAAAAGGAGCAAAGAAAGCGGTTTTATATTATGATGTATTGGAAGAAATAGAACATAATGGTGAAATATTGTCGCTTGTTAAAATTAAATTAGAAACAGGCAGACATCATCAAATCCGTGTGCAGACATCAGAAAGAGGCGTACCGATTTGGGGAGATAGAAAATATGCCAAAAATCAGTATGTCCCAAAAGAGGCAAATATTGCACTGTGGTCTGATTGTTTGGAGGGTGTACACCCCATTACAAAAAAACATCTGGTATTT
>CAJMNV010000113.1 GCA_905214825.1 uncultured bacterium
TACAAATCATGTATTCCGTAATTTCTTCCGTGTAGATAGACCTCCTGTACATGTATTCATTTCTACAAAAGTAATTGCAGAAGCTCCTGTAGAATTCCTGTGGGCAGGTATTGGTGACGGTATGAGTAAGGAAGTAGAAGTAAAATTCTCTGCAAGAGGCAAAGAAGATGAACTGACACTTTCTGATGCAGCTGGTGTTGCATTGAGCGGTTGCTGTACAGAACCTTTGTTGAAATATGGTATTCAGGCGATTGAAGATTGTAAAAACAATCGTGCTTCCGAAGCAATCGAACAGGTTGCATTGGATATCTTTATTAACACAGGTATGGTATCCAACATGGTAGATTCTCATAAATATAATACAAATTTGGCACATGCATTGTTTAACAGTATGACCATGTTACATCAGATTGAAACAAGACATCGCCATGGCGAAGTTGTTTCTTATGGTACATTGGTATTGTTGACATTAGACAAACAGTATGACAAGTTGGATAGATTTTTCGATTTCTATAAAGGTATGAAATTGCCTACAAAATTGGCAGACATTGAAGTAACTGTAGAGGAGCTTGATCCCGTATTGGAAGAAACTGTGAAAAAATATGACATGGATTATTCACCATATGAAATCACACCAGCAATGATTAAAGATGCAATATTGGAATTGGAAGCATATAATCAGAAAAAAGAAGCTTGATAAAAGTACGACGAAAAAATAAAAATTTTTTCGTTTATTCTACAAAAGAAAATTATATATAAAAATGGAAAAAGGAGCGAACTTTGATTTTTCAAAGTATTCTCCTTTTTTTGTTTGGTTTGCTTGACAGCGTGTGATAGAAATTTTATACTGTGATAATATATTGGTAAATAAAACAATTGCCTGAAACGGAGGAAACAGACTTGCCAAAAGTTGGTATGCGTATGATAAAAACGGCGATTGCCGTTGCAATTTGTTTATTGATTTATTTGTTACGAGGCAAACAAGGAGCACCTGTGTTTTCTACGATTGCAGCGATTATTTGTATGCAACCGTATGTGGAAAACAGTGTCACTGTAGCATTTAATCGTGTGGTGGGAACATTTACGGGAGCGATTATGGGACTTTTGGTTCTGTATGGTGTACAATGGATACCACCTGATTGGGAATGGATAAAATATTTGTGTATATCACTTGCTGTCATTCCTGCTATGTATATTACGGTTGTGTTAAAGAAAACAGGGGCGGCAGCGATGGCAGGAGTTGTGTTGTTGAGTGTTACGCTTTCCAATGGGATACATGGACCTTTGGTGGATGCATTTGACCGTTCTTTTGAAACGATTGTGGGCATTTTGGTATCACTGGGTGTAAATGTGATACATTTTCCAAGAAAAAAACATAAAGAATTCTTTTTTGTATCTGGTTTTGATGGGGCATTGTGTTGTGAAAAATGTGGGATTAGTCCGTATAGTGTGTTTGAGTTAAATCAACTTTTGAGTGATGGGGCAAAATTCACCATCGCAACAGAGCGTACACCTGCATCATTGCTTGCAGATGTAGACAATATTCACTTGAAATTACCTGTGATTGCCATGGACGGTGCAGTTTTGTATGATTTGAAACAAAAACGGTATTTGGCATGTCATGGGCTTTCCAAAGAAATGACAAAACGTATTTGTGATTTTTTACAACAAAAAAATATACATTATTTTTTAAATGTGGTGTGGCAAGATGTGTTGTTGATTTATCATAAAGATTTTCAAAATGAAGAAGAACAAAAATTATATGAAAAAGCCAGAGTATCACCACATCGCAATTATGTATATGGTGATATGCCAGAAGAAGGCATACCTGTTTATATTTTATTGGTATTGCAAGACAAAGTGGCAGATATGGTGGAAAAAGAAATCAAACAATTAGATGGTGCAGAAGATTTGTTGTTTTTGCGTGATAAATCGGAAACACCAAAAGAATATTGTCATTTGAAAATTTATCACAAAACTGCAACAAAAGAATATATGATGCGACGTATGTTGGCAGATATGGAAAATGCAAAAAACACAAAAATTGTGGCATTTGGTACAAACAAAAATGATTTGTCTATGATGGCGGCAGCGGATATGTCTTATGCCACAGCAGAAGCAATTCCAGAAGCAAAAGCCATTGCCGATTATGAATTGAAAGGAAAACAGGGCGATAGCATTGTGCGTACGATGTTGTGTTTATATGAACCGTTTCCATGGCAAAAAGTGCCCAAATGTCAGAAAAAAGAAAAGCGATAAAAATATGGGAGGAAAAGCATGGAAAAAGAATTGCATTTATTTTCACGTGCAGAATTATTATTGGGGGAAGAAGCCATACAAAAATTAAGACAAGCAAATGTGGCATTGTTTGGTGTAGGTGGTGTTGGCTCTTTTGCGGCGGAAGCATTGGCAAGAGGTGGTGTGGGACATATCACATTGGTAGATGGTGATACAGTCAGCTTGACAAACAGCAACCGCCAGCTGGTGGCATTGCAAAGCACAATCGGGAAAGAAAAAGTGTCCGTGATGGCAGAGCGTATTGCGGATATTTCACCGGAAACCATTGTCGAGGCACACTGCTTGGTATATGGAGAACAAAATCGAGATTTTTTTGATTTTTCAAAATATGATTATGTGATAGATGCCATTGATACCATCACATCAAAATTGATATTGATTGAACAAGCAAAAAAGGCAGATATACCCATTATTAGTTGTATGGGCACAGGAAATAAATTCGACCCCTCCCGTTTTGAAATTGCGGATATTGCAAAAACGTCTGTATGCCCTTTGGCAAAAGTTATGCGTAAAGAATTGAAAGAACGAGGGATTTCTGGTGTTAAAGTGGTATACTCCAAAGAATTACCAAAAAAGCCAGCAATGTCCTCTGAAACAGGCAAAAGACAAATACCGGGTAGTTTATCTTTTGTACCACCAGTGGCAGGTATGATTTTGGCAGGGGAAGTGATACGCCATATTACAGGAGTTGTATTAGAATGAATGAAAAGCGTGGTTATGGCTACGCTTTTTTGATTGTCAGAAAAACGGAAAACTGTTATCATAATACAAGCGTAAAAATACAAAAGAAAAGGAGAAAAATATGGAAAGTTTGATGATGTATTTGATGATATGCCCTTTGGTGTTTGCGGCAGGGGTAGTAGATGCCATTGCAGGTGGTGGTGGTTTGATTTCTCTGCCTGCTTATATGATTGCAGGCGTACCTGTGCATGCTGCCATTGCGACCAATAAAATGAGTGCGGCAATGGGTACAACGATTGCAACATATCGTTTTGCCAAAAATGGATACATCAACTGGAAACAAGCATTGCCATGTGTGTTGTTTGCATTGGCAGGGTCTTATTTGGGAGCAAAAATTACATTGTTGCTTTCAGCAGATGTGTTTCGTGTGGTGATGCTCATCATACTACCATTGACAGCATTTTATGTGATGGGTAAAAAGAGTTTGACTGCAGAGAAACAACCATTTTCTTATGGAAAGACATTGTTTTTGTGTGCAACCATATCATTTTGTATTGGGGTGTATGATGGTTTTTATGGTCCAGGGACAGGCACATTTTTGATATTACTTTTGACAGCTTTGGCACATATTGCATTGCAAGAAGCGGCAGGCACAACAAAGGTTATCAATTTATCTACGAATATTTCTGCATTGACTGTGTTTTTGGCAAATGGTATGGTGGATTTGAAAATGGGTATCATTGCGGGTTGTTTTAGCATTGCAGGCAATTATATTGGTGTGAAATTGTTTGCCGAAAAAGGGGTAAAATTTGTCAAACCGTTTATGATAGCTGTTTTGGTGATATTTTTGGTCAAAACCATACGGGAAATGATGGTATAATCATTTTGTATTTTGAAAAAAGGAGTATACTTTGAAAATCAAAGTATGCTCCTTTTTGTTTTTCATGATAAAATAGCAATATTATACATTAAAACGGAATAGTATCACATCACCATCTTTTACAACATATTCTTTGCCTTCGGAACGTACCAATCCTTGTTCTTTTGCATTGTTGTAAGAGCCGGCTTGCATCAAATCAGTATATGCAACCACTTCTGCACGAATAAAACCACGTTCAAAATCGCTGTGAATTTTTCCGGCAGCTTGTGGTGCTTTTGTGCCGTTTGTGATTGTCCATGCTCTGGTTTCTTGTGGGCCGGCAGTCAAATAACTAATCAAACCAAGCAAGTGATAGCTTGCGGCAATCAAACGGTCTAAGCCACTGCCTTCTACACCCAAATCTGCCAAAAATTCTTTTTTATCTGCTTCGTCCAAATCAGAAATTTCTTCTTCGATTTTTGCACATAATACAAATACTTCGTTGTGTTCATTTGTGGCATATTCTCTCACACGAGAAACAAATTCGTTTGATGCCCCATCGTCTGCTAAGTCATCTTCTGAAACGTTTGCAGCATACAATACTGGTTTTGCTGTCAGAAGTGTCAAACTGTTGACAAATGCTTTTTCTTCTGGTGTGTCAAATTCCACAGCTCTTGCAGAAATACCGTTTTCCAAAGCATCTTTTAATTTTTGTAGAATGTCCATTTCTTTTTGCAAAGATTTGTCTGCTTTTGCCATTTTTCCCGTTTTGGCAATACGTCTATCCAATATTTCCAAATCGGAAAACACCAATTCCAAATTGATGGTTTCGATGTCACGAATAGGGTCGATAGAGCCGTCAACGTGTACTACATTCCCGTCTTGGAAACAACGCACCACATGTACAATGGCATCAACTTCTCTGATATGAGATAAAAATTTATTGCCCAAACCTTCGCCTTTGCTGGCACCACGTACCAACCCTGCAATATCTACAAATTCGATAACCGCAGGCACGGTTTTTGCAGAATGATACATTTCTGTTAATTTGTTCAAACGGTCATCAGGAACCGTTACAATGCCCACATTTGGGTCAATGGTACAGAAGGGATAATTTGCTGCCTCTGCTTTGCCCAGTGTCATAGAATTGAACAATGTGCTTTTGCCCACATTGGGCAAACCTACAATACCCAGTTTCATTTGTTTTATACTTCCTTTCTTTTGTCAATACTGTTTTTCATTATAACCAAAAGACAATCAAATGGCAAGAAATACGTTATTTTTTGCGTGGCAAGCATATGAAAATTGCTAGTATGCCACTGCATATGGCAAGTAATGCTTGTATGCGTTTATATTCTGTGTTTGTGATATAATGCCCATTTTTGGGTGTTTCGTCAATATCAGAAATGGAAATACGTTGATGTTTTGGCATAGCAAAAGACCTCCTTTTATTTTCAGTATAACAGAAAATCACAAAAAAAATCACTGTATTTTACAAAACAAAAAATCATTTTTTGGGGCAATATAAAAACAAAAAGGGGGCAGAATGATATGAAAAAAATGATTTTGAGTTGTTTTTTGCTGATTTTTCTGTGTTGTGGGTGTTCTTTGGCAGTGGCGGAAAATAACTTGTTGAAAACAAGAACAGAGAAAGCAAATGAACTCCAAAATGGAAAATCTATGGCAGAAAGGGCAACAGATGTCAAAGAACAAATTGGGCGTATAGATGGTGTGACAGGCAGTGCGGTTGTGATAGAAGGACATACGGCAATTATTGGATTACGAACAAAAGATTTACAAAAAAAAGAACAAAAACAACTCATAGATAATGTGCAAACAGCTGCAGTGCAAACAGATGATACATTGTATTTTGTTTCTGTAACGGTTGATGAAAATATTGTTTCTCAAATAGAAAAAGAAGAAAAAACAAGAATGCGATAAAAAAATAACTCCAACCAGAAATGGTTGGAGCATATTTTATGATATTATACATTTTTGGGTCGATACAATTTTTTCACAAGGAATATTGTTAAAATCATAGATACAATGGCAATCGGTAAATTGATGAGCCAATTTTGCACAAATGCAGTCAAAATATAGTTTGCGGCAGAAACGATTGCAACCATCAACGCATATGGTAATTGTGTGG
>CAJMNV010000114.1 GCA_905214825.1 uncultured bacterium
AAAAAGAAAAAGAGAGCCAACTGACTAATCAAAATCAGTTAGCTCTCTTTTTATGAATAATGAAAAAATGTTGCCATTTCGTTGCCACAGAGGGCATCAAACCTTAGAAAACCCAGTCATTCCGGTCTTTTTCGGGCCTCTGAAATTATTCCCACTCAATGGTTGCAGGTGGTTTTGAAGTAATATCATACACAATACGGTTAACATGTTTCACTTCATTTACAATACGCACAGAAACTCTATCCAAAACATCATAAGGAATTCTTGCCCAATCTGCTGTCATAAAGTCTGTGGTTGTCACACCTCTCAATGCAACAGTATAATCATATGTTCTAAAATCGCCCATAACCCCCACAGAACGCACATCAGTAATCACCGCAAAATATTGATTGATATTTCTATCCAATCCTGCTTTTGCAATTTCTTCTCTAAAAATTGCATCTGCTTCTCTCAATATTGCCAATTTATCTTCTGTCACTTCGCCAATGACACGAATACCCAAACCAGGACCCGGGAAAGGTTGACGCCATACCAAATGTTCTGGCAGACCCAATTCCAAGCCCATTTGACGAACTTCATCTTTGAACAACAAACGCAAAGGCTCAATCAATTCTTCAAAATCTACAACAGAGGGCAGACCACCAACATTATGATGAGATTTGATAACCGCAGAGTCTCCCAAACCACTTTCAATCACATCTGGATAAATGGTACCTTGCACCAAGAAATCTACTTTACCAATTTTCTTTGCTTCATCTTCAAATACACGAATAAATTCTTCACCAATGGTTTTTCTTTTTGTTTCAGGGTCTGTGATGCCTTTTAATTTATTCAAAAAACGTTCTTGTGCATTTGCTCTCACAAAATGAGAATCAAACAAACCATCAAACGCTGCTTCTACTTCATCACCTTCATTTTTTCTCATCAAACCATGGTCAACAAACACGCATGTCAACTGTTTACCGATTGCCTTAGAAACCAAAGCCGCAACCACGCTAGAATCTACACCGCCAGACAATGCACACAATGCTTTGCCATCGCCTACTTGTGCTCTAATTTTTTGAATTTGGTCTTCAATATAATTGGTCATTGTCCAATCACCGCTGCAACCACATACTTCATACAAAAAATTGTATATCATATTTGTACCCTTTGGTGTATGGTTTACTTCTGGGTGAAATTGTACACCATAAAAACCTTTTTCTGAACATTCAATCGTTGCCGCAGGACAAGTTGCTGTTTTTCCAGTAATACGGAAACCTTCTGGCAATTCTGTCACAAAATCAGTATGGCTCATCCAACAAATTTCTGTTTCATCAATGCCTTTGAGCAATTTACTACTGGTATCAAATGTTACTTCTGTTTTACCATATTCGCTTTTTTCATTCGCATTGCCAACTTTGCCGCCCAAAGTGTATGCCATCAGTTGGCAACCATAACAAATCCCTAAAATCGGTACACCCAATTCAAAAATTGCAGGGTCACAGTGGGGGGATTTTTCGTCATAAACGCTATTTGGTCCACCTGTAAAAATAATACCTTTTGGATTTTTTGCTTTAATTTCTGCAATCGGTTTATTCCAAGGCATAATTTCACAATACACATGATGTTCTCTGACACGTCTGGCAATCAGTTGATTATACTGTCCACCAAAGTCCAACACAATAATCATTTCATGGTTCATGATATTCCTCCGTATCTTTTCGATTTTATTGCTATCAAGAAAAGTCGCTGCTAAAAAACGGCGACTATGTATATCTTTATACTAACATAGCCCATCTGAATTGACAAGCAAAATTTGTTGTGTCACTCAAAACAATCCTGTCACATCTAATGTTGCAAAATAATCTTGTGGTGTTTCTGCTCTACGCAACAAAGTAACTTCTCCGTTTTCTTTCAACAATAATTCCGCAGAACGCAATTTTCCATTATAATTGTACCCCATTGCATGCCCATGTGCACCTGTATCATGCACATACAAAATATCACCCATATCTATTTTGGGTAAATTTCTATCCACAGCAAATTTATCATTGTTTTCACACAAACCACCTGTCACATCATATATATGGTCACAAACCGCCTGCTCTTTCCCCAAAACGGTAATATGATGATATGCACCATACATGGCGGGACGCATCAAATTTGCGGCACAAGCATCTAAGCCAATATATTCTTTATAAATATGTTTTTCATGAATTGCCGTTGCCAGCAAAGCTCCATACGGTGCCAGCATATATCTACCCATTTCTGTAAAAATTGCCACATCGTCCATACCTGCTGGTGTCAAAACTTCTTCATACACTTTTCTGACACCCTCACCGATTGCCATAATATCGCAAGCTGTTTCATCTGGTGCATATGGCACACCCACACCACCAGACAAATTGATAAATGCAATATGAATATCCAATTCTTGATGCAATTCCACAGCAAATTCAAACAATATTTTTGCCAGTACAGGATAATATATATTGGAACTGGTACTGCTTGCCAAAAAAGCATGGATACCAAAGTGTTTTGCCCCTTTTTCTTTTAACATACGAAAGGCTTCTTTAAGCTGTTGTTTTGTCATACCATATTTTGCATCTTGTGGGTTATCCATAATATCATTGCTAATTTGGAACACGCCACCCGGATTATACCGACAACTGACTGTTTCTGGTATGGGTGCAATTTTCTCAAAAAATGGAATATGTGTAATGTCATCAAAATTGATAATTGCCCCCAATTCTGCTGCCAATGCAAAATCTTCTGCGGGTGTCACATTGGAAGAAAACATAATTTCATGTCCTGTTATACCCACTGCTTTCGCAATCTGCAATTCTGTCAATGAAGAACAGTCCGCCCCACAACCTTCTTCTTTCAATATTTGTAATATTCCTGGTGTTGGTGTTGCTTTCACAGCAAAATATTCTTTAAATCCCTTGTTCCATGCAAAAGCCTCATTCACTTTTCTTGCATTTTCACGAATACCCTTTTCATCATAAATATGAAATGGTGTTGGATATGTTTGTATTATTTGTTGTGCTTGTTCCAAAGAAACAAAAGGTTTTTTCATTTGTTCTTATCTCCCCTCTGGCAAAATTTTGTATCATTATATCAAACTACATTCTCATTTTCAATGCCAGTGTATTGATTTTTAACAATATTTTGTTTTTTATATAAAAATTCTGTTACTTTATCATAATCATCTTTCTTTTTATTCAAATGCTGTGTATAATGAAAATCGAATAAGAATATCCCATCGATTAAAGAGGGTTATATATGAAACGGCATTTCAAAAATATTGAACGACATTTTACATTCATATTATATGATTTATTCAAAACCATACTTGTTTTTTTGGTTGCCACAACATTTGCACTTTGTTTGCAGGAAGCCGAATTCATAAAAGACAATATATTTGGTGTATACATGTTGGCAGTTGCAATCACATCTTCTATCACTTGTGGCTATTTTTGGGGAATTCTTGCCTCCATTTTTGGTGTTATTGGTGTCAATTTTTTCTTTACATTTCCATACTTTGCACTGAATTTCACAATGACAGGCTATCCCATCACATTTGCAATACTGCTTTTCATGTCTACATTAACCAGTGCTTTGACTGCAAAAGTCAAGCAAGCCGCTGTATTATCTTCCGTGCGAGAAAAACAAGCCGAAACATTGAACTCTATGGGACGTCAGCTTTTGCGTGCAAACAACATAGATGAAATATTGCAAATCACCGTAGACAGCATACATGATGCCAATTCATGCAGTATTGTGTTATACATGGGGGCTCCTTTAAATCCTGATAAAACAGTCAAAAAATATATCACTGAAAAAGACGAGCTTATTTTGGAAAGTATGTTAGAAAAACAAGTTGCCCAACAAGCATTTCAAAATGATAAAGCAACTGGCATCGGTTGCACAGAAGCCTCCCAAAATTGTCTGGGTACCTATATTCCATTTTCCAAATCAGACAAAGTTTATGGTGTAATAGGTCTATTATTTGCAAAAAAAAGTTATATCAACCAAGATATCATACAATTTGCAAATTTGATGGCAACACAAACCATCATCGCATTAGACCGCCAAGAAATCGTGGACGAATCACAAAAAATATTATTGGAAAAAGAAAAAGAAAAAATGCGAAGCAATCTTTTGCGTGCCATATCACACGATTTGCGTACACCCTTAACTTGTATATTGGGTTCGAGTGCCACATTGATTGAAAACAAAGAATTGTTACAAAAAGAAGAAGGTCTGCGTCTGCTTTCAGACATTCACCATGACGCACAATGGCTGATACAAATGGTAGAAAATCTACTTTCTGTCACAAAAATCAGTGGTGAAGGTGCCAAGTTGAAAAAACAAGAAGAAGTTGTGGAAGAAATTGTTGCAGAAGCAGTCGGCAAAATACAAAAACGCTTTTCTTCTGTTGATATTCGTGTGCGTGTACCAGATGAGTTACTTTTGGTTCCTATGGACGCCATGTTGATTGAACAAGTGTTAATCAATCTCATGGAAAATGCCATTCGACACTCTGGCTCTCAAAAACCCATATATGTCACCATCAAACATTTATGGAACCGTGTTTATTTTTCTGTTTTAGACCAAGGTATCGGCATTGAAACAGAACGATTGCCCCATATTTTTGATGGTACTACAAACAACAGCAAATCCTCCGACTCCTCTCGTGGACTTGGTATTGGATTGCCGATATGCAAATCTATCATCACTGCACATGGTGGTGAAATTCATGCAAAAAACAATGAAAATGGTGGTGCAAGTTTTATGTTTATATTGCCCATGAAAGGAGCTTAAAAAGTATGTCAGGAAAATTAAAAATATTGGTGGTAGAAGATGAAGAAGCAATCAGCAATTTTATTGCTACCACATTAAAAGCAAATGATTATAATGTGATAATTGCACGTTCTGGTAATGAAGCACTGTCTATGTTGCCATCTCACTGTCTCGATGTTGCATTATTGGATTTGGGCTTACCTGACATAGACGGCTTAGATGTACTCAAAAAAATACGGGAATGGTCAAATGTGCCTGTTGTTGTGGTTTCTGCTAGAACAGAAGAAGCCGACAAAGTCACAGCACTGGATTTGGGGGCTGATGATTATATTGCAAAGCCTTTTGGTACATCTGAATTGTTGGCAAGAATTCGTACTGCATTACGTCATGCGGCAAAAAGCGGAAATGGAAATATTTCCAATGATGTGTTCAGTTTACCAGATTTGACCATCAATTTTGATAAAAGACAAGTAACTGTTTCTGGAAAAGATGTACACTTAACGCAAATTGAATTCAAAATTGTATCATTACTTGCCAAAAGTGCTGGTCGTGTTTTGACTTATGATTATATCATCACAGAACTTTGGGGGCCTTATGCCATGAAAGACAATCAAATTTTGCGTGTCAATATGGCAAATATCCGCCGCAAATTAGAAAAAAATCCAGCACAACCTCGCTATATTTTCACAGAAGTGGGTGTAGGGTATCGTATGGCAGAAGAGTAATTTCATCAAAAACCATTTGTTTGTAAAACAAATGGTTTTTCTTTTTGCAATAAAAAAGCGATATGGTATCACATACCATATCGCCTATTTATTTTTTATTTTTTATTTCATAGAATCCACAGAACCAATGACATTTTTGATTTTGTCTTCTACCAATTCTTGAATCAATGTTCTTGCCGCCCCCATATAACCACGAGGGTCAAAAGCAGAAGGATTTTCACCAAAAGATTTTCTGATTGCTGCTGTCATAGCCAAACGCAAGTCTGTATCCATGTTGATTTTGCAAACAGCCATAGAAGCCGCTTTTCTCAACATTTCGGCAGGGATACCTTTTGCACCATCAATCTGACCACCATATTCGTTGCACATTGCAACACAATTCTGATCAACAGAAGAAGCTCCATGCAAAAC
>CAJMNV010000115.1 GCA_905214825.1 uncultured bacterium
GATAGCATATGGATCAGTTGTTGCTTTGACATTGGATAAATTTTTAGTTTGTACGTTATTCACCCAATTTTCAACACCGTTTCCCCAATACTTTTCATAAAGTGTACTCACGCCTACTGTTTCTAAAAAACGTGCTCTTGCATACCATGTACATTCTCCAATAGGGCCTATATTACCATATGGTACTGTATAATTTTCAAGATTTGGATAATCCAATGCTTCGTCTAAATAAGCACCTTTGCTTTCATCAATGAGAATATCTGCTAAAACTTCGCCCTCTTTAGGTGCTTCTGTCAACGCAGGTTGCCCATCGTTATGATAATCCTCAAATCCAGCAATAACCGGTGTTCCCTTTTTGTTTGTACTTGATGTATTTTGTGTGTTATTTGATGTTGTATTGTTTGTATTACTTTCAGCTTGTGATGGTTTTGTTGGTACTGGATTGCCACCATTTGCTCGAATATCATTGAATATTTTCAATAAATCAGTGGTAGTTCTTTTGACATCAATCACTTTTGTGTCATTGTTCCACTGTACACTTACACCATCAAAAGATTGTTTGTTTGGTTCATCAACAATACCTGAATTCGCAGAAATTTCTATACCTACTTTTTCTCTTTCTAGAGCGTTATCACTTGCTGCTGCAAAGTCAGCCAGCTTAAAGTAGTATCTGCCGTTCAACAAAAAGCATTCTGTGTTAATTACAAAACTGTTATATGCCAATTCAGCGTTTTTCATCTGCACAGTAGCATTTTTTTGCGTTAACTTTTCCATTGGTTTTTTGGATTCAGATTCTGCTGTTGAGTCAACCATCAAACCGGTTTTCCCATTTTTATAATCAAAAATCCACATATTTAGATTGTTTGTAATATCTCTTGCTCTGACATAATTGTACCCATCAATGTTGTAACACTGTATGTTTTGCACGGGTCCATCATTGAAACGCACTTTGGCTGTATTTAATACGGCAGTTTTTGTCCCCGTTGCAGCCAAAACCGGCACACTTGTAAATACCATTGTTGCAACCAACATCGTAGCTGCAAGTTTTTTCTTTTTCATAAGACTTCCTCTCCTTTTTCTTTCTGTTTCGTATTTTGAGTATGTTGTACTTACATTGTATCATGTTGAAACAGTCATTTGTTGAAATTGGAAATTTTTTTTTATTTTGAAGTTTTTTTACTTACTTGTGTTAAAAACATTGTGTTGTTGCAACTGTTTTTGCGGTATGGCACGTTCCAAATATGCTGTCTTGTTTGTTGCATCCCATTTGACTTGGAAGTTCAGTGCATTTCCAATCTGTCGCAGTCCTACCATAAGTGTCCCCTGATAAAAAAATGGTGGTGTATCTGTCGGAACCGTCATGGCATCATATTTCCACATGGTATAAGAACCAACTTCTACCTTGATGGCTCCATCATTGATTTCTGCTGTCATGGTCTCTTCATTCCAGCTGACGGAGTACCCCAGTTGCTCTGCCACAAAACGCAACGGAACAAATACCCTGCCATCTATCACAATCGCAGGTGTATCTCTCGGCGTGTATTTCCTGCCATTTATCACGATTGTGACTGGCTTGGCTTTTTTATTACCTGCATACTGATTGGCTCTCAATGGCGGCTCTAACGGCTCACGTGACCATAATGCAGCTTTTGGCTGTTGTGTCACCGAAATAACATCGTATCCCATCGCATTACCCGGCATATAGCCCTGTGCTTCGTCAACAGTTGTGGTGATGTACCCATTCGATTGCTCGGAAAAAGCAGGCCCCGCACCGAAATTGCCGGAACCGGCAGTTCCATTGTGATGAAAATATTCTGTCTCATTTTCAAAATAATGCACGGTATATCCACCATCATCTGCCAATACGTGAAGTGGTAATGTCGTCATGGCACATAGCAACAAAGCAATATACCTCTTCAAAAATTTCGTCTCCCTTCTTCAGATGCTGTGAAAACAATCTGAAAATTATCTTTTTGTTTCTTTTTCATTTTCTTTTTTTTCATAAAAAATTTAATGATTTCCTCGTATAGGAAAGTGGCAAAAAAAGTACCCAGCAGTATCTCTCTCAGAAAAATAAATATCTCCATGTTGAAATATACCGCCAATGCTGTAGTGCCAACAATACACACCAACAGAAGTATTTTTGCTTTTAAAATCCATTTTCTAAGCAATTTTCACACACCTCATCTTATTTTTCACTTTTTCTTTCGCTCACCATTGCTGCGAAATAAGTCAACAAATGCATCTGCATAATCCCGAAAAATCTGAAAATCATTTCTGATTTTTTCTTTGTTTTGCTTATTCCAAGCGTAAAACCCATCAATCTTTGTCTGAAATGGCTCTCATATCCGTGACAGCATAAGTACGTGTGATTCCATATATGTTGCAGACGCCCTCTATGTGCTTGCTACTGTATTGTATGTGTCGTAAGCTCCTTTTTCATCTGTTGTGTTGCTACCAATCAACAACAAATAGATACCCCCTAATGTACCATAACTACATTAGGGGGTATCTTATCATGATTCGTTTTTACTGTATGGATTCTGTTTACCAGAATGTCATTTTATTTTTGTATTTTACTTTCCAAATGCATCATGATGGTTGCAACTTCTGCACGTGTTGCTGTACCTTTTGGCTGGAAAGTGCCATCAGGCATACCGGACATCAAACCACTTTGTTGCATTGCATATACAGCTTCATTTGCCCATTTGCTAATTTTTGCATCATCAGCGAATGTCTTTTTGGCATTTGTGGTATCCAGTTCCACACCGACAGAACGCAGATAACCATATACCATAACAGCCAGTTGTTCACGTGTAATAGAGGCTTCTGGAGCAAATTTATTTTCAGAAACACCACTCACAATGCCTTGTTCTGCTGCCCATGCAACAAATCCGGCATAGTATTTATCTGTCGCTACGTCTGTAAATTTTGAATTTGGTGTGCCGGTTGCCCCTGCAAAGCGTCCCAAAACAGTTACGAACATACCTCTTGTCATAGTGCCGTTTGGTGTAAACTCTGTTGCAGATGTACCCTTAAACCATGATTTTTCATAAGCACGTTGTACTGCGTTATAATACCATGCATCTTTTTGAATATCATGGAATACAGCTGCTGCATCCATCGTTGGTGTTTCAGCTGGTTTTTGTGTTTGTTCTGTATTTTCTGTTTTATCTGTATTTGGCTTATTGTCAGAACTGCCATGAGATGGTCTATGGCTAGAGCCGCCAGAAGAACCACCTGAAGAGCCGCCAGAAGAACCACCGTTATTTTGGGTTTCCAGTTCCACACCACCTGTCACATCAACAACATCGTTCCCCTCAAATGCTGTGTTTACGGTGATAGTGCTGTCAGGTTTTAATGTCAAAGTTGCAGTTTTTGTATTGCCTGTTGCTTTCATACTGATTTCGCCAAGTGTCATCACACCGCTGTCCAACAAATCTTGGTTTGCTGTGACATATAATGTCACTATTTTTTTATCTTTATCATATCTGCATTCTTTCAATAATGCACGGTTTTGTATAATATCTGACCAATCCATGACAACATCTGTTACATTTTCATCGGAAACTGTAAAAGATGTTTGCAAAGCGATGGTTTTTTCTGCATTTGTATCGCCCAGATGTAATGCCATGACTGCTTTGTTGGCATTATCTTTGTCTATTTCAAACGAGAAATGTGGCTTGTTGTTTGCATCTGCTTTAACAGCAGCTTGACGTATCACTGTGCCTCTGAAGGCAACATTGCGGAAACCAAGAGACAAAGGTGCAGAACCAGTATGTTTTTTATCATTTACCGCAGTTTCATCAACAATATTTTCTGCTGCATTTGTTTCTGGGGTATCCGTTGCAGTTTGATTTTCTGTGCTTTCTGTTGCATCGCTTGTTGTTTCATCTGTGTTTGGAGCTGTTTCCTCGTTCACAGGTTCATCTGTATTTTGGTTTTCATTACCATTTTCCGTGTTGTCTGTGTTTGCGTCACCCTGTGTATTTTGGTCTTGGCTATCATTTTCTGTTTTATCTGTATTTTGGTCTTCGACACCATTTCCAGTGTTGCCTGTGTTTGTATCGCCTTGTATATTTTGGTCGGTGTTGTTTTCTGCCTCCCCTTCATGAGGTGTTGCAGGTACCAGTTCCATTGCATCTATTTCATCTTTTTCGATAGGTGTTGCAGGTACCAATTCCTGCATTTCTTCAACGATGTTTAATGGTGCAACGCCACCATGCAATTCCAAATTGGGCAATTCTGTTGGAACATTGATATACAATGTATCACTGACCAAACGTGCATTTTCATTTGTCTGTGCATCGTCTACACGATACAATTCTGCTTTTACATGACCTGTTGGCAATTTTGCCATATCTTTGGGTTCAATCCAATAAATCCAAGTACCATCAGAAACATTACCCAACTGACCATCTTGTGGATCAGTTGCCATAATGATTTGAGAACCTTCTACAATTTTACCATTTTCATCTTTTAACAATACCACGTTATATGCAGGATGTCCTTTGTATGTGCCTGTGAACACAGCAGAACCTTCTGGTATCACCTGTTCTGGTTTTTTTCCATATTGGAAAGCAGTTTTCAGTTTTCCAATACCATTTTCCAACAATTCTACATTATCGCTTGTAGGACCCAGAATGTTTACATCTGCAATACTTGCTGGTACAGTATCAAATGTTACTTTCACAAAAGCAGCATCATAGATAAACATATAATTGGGTTGTTCCGCTTGGTCAAAGTAAACGGTTTGTTCTTGTTCACCACCAGCGAATTGTCCACGTTTTGCTTCTGTCCAAGTTTGCCCATCTTTGCTGACAGATATGGTAAAGTCTGCACTTTCTCCTTTATATTTCAATGCAGTCACTTGTTCTGTTTTGCCAAGGTCGATCATAAATTCTGCATTTCCTTTGTCAGGGGCATTGCCTGTGTATACTTGTCCTTTGCCATCAATGATGCGAGAGATTGCAGAAATTGTAGTAGGCTTACAATATCCATTTTCTTCATCAGGTGTGATGGATTGGTCATCGGCAGAAGTCATATTGGTTGTAATTGTCCAATGGCTACGGTCAATCGCCCCATCATGTTTTACTTTGATAGGTTCTAATGTTTCGGTTGCAGTTGCATTTAACAATTTGTCATAAGCAATCACTTCATAAGTATATGTACGGTTGTTACCTGTTGTAATGGTATCCACATAAGAAGTTTGACTTGCTGGAACAAATGCAACAGCCTTACCGTTTCTAATGATTTCATAACCCAGCATAGCATCTGATTTATCAGAATTATCCAATGTCAATGTCACTGTGTTTTTGCCATCAATATATGTTATATCCGCAGTCACGGTTGTACCTTCTGCCATACCTGTACTGCCTGCCAATCTGTATTTTTGTGCATCAGGGTTCATATATTGTATTTTATGTGTTTCTTTGGGGAATTGTTGTGCATATTTTGCGGTTTCTGCATCATATGTCAAGCCCCATGCTTCAAAGAATGGCAATAGATTTTTTTCAGCAGCCGCACATGACAAACGAATGAGGTTGTCAGATTTATTTTTTGTCAAAGTTAAATCAATACCATTTTGTGCTGCTTTTGGTGCAGAAGCTGTATTACGAGAATAGCTGTCCACACGAGCAAAGAAAAGGTTTTCTTTTTGTTCTTCTGGTGTATCGAATATTTTGTAGTTATCATATTTGTCATAGAACATATGC
>CAJMNV010000116.1 GCA_905214825.1 uncultured bacterium
ATTTTGGCTACTATTCACACCCAAACTTCCCACATTTTCCCCATCAGAAAATGAAATTTTGAAAGGCGGAAGTGCCTCATCACTTTTTGCACGCATTACAATACGATTTGCAATCGCCGAACCCTTGTTTTTGACTTGCAAATCAATACGGGTTTCCTCGCCGTTCTGCACTTCATACACACTATTACCAGATATAAATATTTCTGGTTTTCCTTCTGTAAAATCATCATTTGCCGCATAACTTGGTATTGCCAAACCAAATAACAGGATGCAAGCAAATAAGCATGTGACTATTTTTTGAAAACCCGTTTTTTTCATACTTCCTCTCCTCCGTTTTGTGCAGTATCTTTATTGATTTTCCTTTGTTCAATATTTTTAATTTTTCCGTCCATCATCACCACAATACGGTTTGCATATTCCGACAACTCCATATCATGACTGACAATCACCAATGTCTGGTTATTTTCTTTTGCCAATCCAGTAATCAAATCCATCATTTCATAGGTTGTTTTTGTATCCAAATTCCCTGTTGGTTCATCTGCAAATACCACTTGTGGTTTATTGATAAAAGCTCGTGCAATACTTACTCTTTGTTGTTGCCCACCACTCATTTCACTTGGTTTATGGTTTGCTCTCCCTTCCAGTCCAACTGCTTTTAACATTTTTAATGCTCTTGCGTTACGCTCTTTCACAGGTACATTTTTGAATATCAATGGCAATGTCACATTTTCCATAGCCGTCAATGTCGGCAACAAGTTATAAGATTGAAACACAAATCCCACATATTTTTGCCGAAAATCTGCAAGTTGATTTTCATTCATACGTTCTATATGATGATTATGAAATATAATTTCTCCTTTTGTTGGTTTTTCCAAACCCGCAATCAAATTTAACAACGTGGATTTACCTGAGCCTGACTTGCCAAACAAACAACAAACTTCACCTTGGTAAATATCTAAATGCAATCCATTCACAGCTCGTATGACCTCATTCCCCATACGATATACTTTTGTCACATTTTGAATGCGAATGATTTTTTTGCTCAAATTGCCACTCCTTTCCATATGAAGTTGTAAAATGATGAAGAAATTTCTCATCATTTTTTAATTTTTTTATTATATCATAGACTTATTACAAAATTCGTTTGCAAAAATTACAAATTTCTTACACTTTTTAAAATTCATTTTATCTCATTTTTACAAAAAACAAAGAGGAGCATCCTTTTGTTTTAAAGTATCCTCCTCTCTATGTTTGTTATATCATATCATGTGCTTTGCTTCTGCCTTTTTTTGCCAATTTTTTATAATACGCTTGTTTTTCCTGATACATCAATTCATCTGCAGAAAACACTTCTTCTTTGACATTGATGCTTCCGCTTTTCCATCGACTTCGAATGGATATGCACTCTTTTTCATCTGCTGCCACTCTTTTGCGTAACTCAGAAACTTTTTCATCAAATTCTTTTTGTGGCATATTTTCACACAATGAAACAAACTCATCGCCACCAATGCGAAAAATCGTTTCGCCCATACAGTCTTGTAAAATTTGTGCAATTCTTTTGATAATAAAATCACCATAACTATGCCCATGTGTATCGTTAATTGTTTTCATACCATTGACATCTATAAATACAACACCCATTGTTTTCGGTGGCGTTTCATCATATTCTTGCAACTTCTTCAAATACTTGTTTCTATTTTGCAGTCCTGTCAACATATCCGTATAACTGGTATATTCCAACTGTTGGAATCTTCTTCTTTTGTCCAAATCATTTAACATAAAATATGCCATAGAACGCAACAAAGAAATATGCTCTTTATTGGCTTTCACATTATCCACACCAATAAACCCCACCACGCAAGTATCTCTAATCAAAGGCACCAAAAATACATTTTCCAAATTATATTCCTTTGGAAAAGGCAATGTTGTATACTCTTTTTTTATATTTTCCATAGAATCAATGATAATTTCACCATCTTCTCTAAATTTATCCAACCAAGGCTGTATGGTTTCCAATGAAATATTTTGCAATCTTTCTATGTATTTGACATTGCCATCTTCACACCATTCATATGTGTTATGAAACAGAGCCTTTTTGTAGTTGTTTTCAAAAATATACACTCTTGTACTCTGATAAAATTTGCCAATAATTTCTAAAATATGATTGATTGCCAGTTCTGTATCTGCCTCTTGCATCAATATTTGCATACACCTTATTAAAGTTTCTTCCGCAGTCAAACGCATTTGTAAATTTTCAATTTTTTCTTTGTGTGTTGCAATATCTTGGGAAAAACCCATACGACACATACGTCCTTCAATTTCAATCAAATGTTCTTCCATTTCTAAGTATTGGTTTCTTTTTTTATAATATTGCTCACGATACACAGGTTTGCCTCGTTGTGGGCCATTCTTTTGGCAAAAAATACATGGTGTATCTTTTTCTTGGAATAATGTATAACATTTTGTGTTTTGATAATCTTCTTCTGATGCAATCTCAAAAAAATTTCTTGCTGCCCGATTTAAGTATAATATTTCATGCGTTTGTATGTCGCAAATATAGCATATCATACTTTTATAATCCATTGCCAATGCAGCATACTGCTCATACCTCATTTTATTTCAACCTTTCCAATCACACAAACACACAGAATGTTTGTGTCATTTTTATTTTATGATACAAATAGCAATGAAAACCTTTCTTTGCTATCAAAAAAGATTTTCAAAAATGATTGATTTTATTTATATATACAAAGATTTATCAGAATATGCCACAGCTTGTACATAAATATATGATATTTGTTCTAACTTCAAGTGGTACTTTTTTAAAAAAGTATTGATTTGTGTTTCATATTGCAATTCTTGGTTCTTTTCATAATAAACCACAAATTCTAAGACATCGCTCAACAAACCACCTTTTCCTTGAAACACATCTATAATATTTGCAAAAGTAGGGTTTGCCTTTGCCATTTGTTGCAAAACATCTCTTGATTGTTCATCAATCATAGAAAATAAGCCTATCATATAAGCTCTTTCTTGATTGATTTTTTCATCAATCAAATTTACCAGATTTGCCATAAAAACTGCTCGTACCAAAGCCAAGAAAATTGCTGCTTCTGTTTTCTCATCGGAACAGCCTTTTAGCAACAGCAGCAAAAGCCAACGATACAAATCTTCCGACCCCATCATCAACAATGCACCTTTTACATTTGGAATATGATTTCTTCTAAAATACTGTAACGTATTCACTTTCTGTATCAAATGATAAGAGGCATTGACATCTTTTTCAATAATCTGTGCCAATCTGTCAAAATCAGGTGGTTGGCGTCCAATTTCTTCCATCAATCTGCTATAAGTTGCCATAGACACATCATTTGCAGGACGAAAGTGTATAACTGGCTTTGAAAACAAATACCCTTGAAACATTGTAAAACCTTCTCTACACGCAACTTCAAAATCTTTTTCTGTTTCCACTTTTTCTGCCAAAAGCGTTTTTTGTTTTCCAAAATATTTTGCAATCTGTGCTCTTCTTTTTGGTGTGGTCAGCATAAAATCCACTTTGATAATATCTACAATATCCAATACTCTTTGTGGCAATTTTTCTCCAACATAATCGTCTAATGCAAAAGTATATCCTTGTTTTTTTAAAAATAACAATCTATCTATCAACTCATCTGTATATACAATATCTTCCAGCAATTCAATCACAACTTTGTATGGGTCTAACAACAATGGTGTATCTGTCAACAACACAGCTGCTGTAAAATTGATAAACGCTGTTTTACCATTTGTAATATGCTCAAAACCGAAATTCATCATAATGTCATGAATTAAATTTTTTGTTGCTGTTGTACCGTCCATATCTTCTTTGAATACATTTTCTTCATTATAACGATACAACATTTCATACGCCAAAATTTTTCTATATTTATTTAATATTGGTTGTCTTGCCAGATATACATTCATTCCAATATATGCCTCCCAAAATTTGTAACATACTGATGTTTACTTTTGCACACCTCCAAAACAGTTTGACACAATAACTATCACTACAAAAATCACATACACACACTAATCATCATACAAGAAATTGTTCTATTTCTGAACGCATCAATTCTGTTAATTTTTCAGCTGGAATGACGATAATATCTCTTGTTTGAAACAACCGATTTTTCTTTTTCCACAAGATATAATCTCCATTTGTCAAGATAACTCTTGTTAAATCTCCTTTACTATAACTTTTCATCTGACCAGAACAATTTACATGAAAAAAGCCATCTTGTAATTCCATTGTAATATGACTACCAATCGCAAAAGGCAATTTTCGCAAAAGCAACTCTTGATGTACAATTGTCAATATAAACATACTTATCACACTGCAAACTGACATCAATATAAAAAACGCTGTTTCAAACCATTTTTGTGTGATCGCAAAATAAACTGCGATTGCCAAAAGCACAACACCTATGGTGCCCATTGTAATTCGTATTGGAATATCCACTCTTTTTGCATATAATCGTACATATTGCACCATTTGAAAATAACTTAGCTCAAATGTTGTACGAAATCGATACATAAACTTCCCTCCATTGTATAACCTATACAAATTGTATCATTTTCTCTTGTATTTCATCAATTCAATCTTTTTTCATCTTCAACAGATTCTTTTTCTTCATTTGTTTGTTCATTTTTCTCTATTTCTTCTGTTATTGGTTTTGGCACTTCTTGCTTGGGTACCAATGTACTTTCTCGTGTTTCGTTATCATAACGATATACGTTTTGAGTTTCCAAAGAAATATAATATTTTTCTACAAAAGTATTTTGTTCGTCATTTCCTTTTTCATATACAGTAATTCCATAACAAGTTTCACCATTTATATAAGACTGCCCTACATCAAATATTTTTGTATACTCTGCAATTGGTTTTGGCAACTGGTTTGCTTTATCAATAAATTGCTCAAAAGAACCCAATGCCATATCTCTTGTAAATTCAACCACTTCTTCTTCTTTTTTAGGGTCTTTGCCCTCTTGTTTACTTACCGTAATGGCATATTGGTCTTCTAATAAAGCAATATCTATCTGGAATATAAAACCTTCGTCCACAGACGCAACTGCATAACAGAGATTTTCTATTGCAGATGCATTTTGTGTCTCATCTTTTTTATCCACTTCCATTTCTGTAAAATCTGCTTCATCTAAAAGATATGTTTCATATGCTTTCAAATCCGCCTCTGTGTTTTTATCACGTTCATAAATATATTCTTGTTTTGTCACACCTTCCAATTCATATACAACGGTTTCTTTCAGTTTTCTTTCACCAACAACCGTTGTAATGGAAGATACAGTATCTTCTCCAATGGTATAATTGTCAATGATGATATTTTTTCCCTTATTTTTTACAATAAAAAATCCAATCGCCGCAGATGTAAGCAATACCATTATCAACACAATCAACAATATTTTTTTCTTAGACTTTTTACCACCGCCATCTTCGTCAGTGTTTGTACCTTTTTTCTTTTTTGATGCCTTTGGTTTCTTTTCTTTTTTTTGTTTTGGGGTTTTTTGTTTTTTCGGTTTTGGTGGTTTTTTTTCCTTTAATTTTTTTGGTTTCTTTTCTCTTTTCAATTTATCCATTTTATAAAAATTCTTCTTTGTTTTTTTTTCTTTTTCCATACTTATTCCT
>CAJMNV010000117.1 GCA_905214825.1 uncultured bacterium
GTCAAACCCTTTCCGCACAAACACACGATTTGGCTGTACATATACGGTTACCAGCAAATCGCCATAACCGCCACCTTTTTCGCCAATTTCACCTTTGCCTTGCAAACGAATGGTTTGTCCATTATCAATGCCCTTGGGAATATTAACTTCGTATTTTTTGGACTTTTTCATTTTACCTGTACCATGACAAGTGTTACAAGGGTCTTTTACAATTTTACCTGTACCATGACAAACAGAACAAGTTCTCACAGAAGTTACAGCCCCAAACACAGACTGTTGTACCACTCTTTCTTGTCCAGTACCACCACATTTGGAACAACTCTCTGCGTGTGTACCTGGTTTTGCCCCGGAACCATGACAAGTTTCACATTCATCTGTCACAGAAACAGAAATTTCTTTTTTACAACCAAATATCGCTTCTTCAAAAGTAAGCTGAATATTTACGTTAATATCTCTGCCACGTTTGGGGCCGTTTCTTCTTCCGCCGCCACCACCAAAGCCAAACATACTACCGAAAAGGTCACCCAAATCACCCATATCAAAGCCATCAAAGCCGCCACCATAGAAACCGCCGCCCATGCCACCTTGTCCAAATGCCGCATGACCAAATTGGTCATATTTTGCACGTTTTTCGGGATTACTCAGCACTTCATACGCTTCGTTTACTTCTTTAAATTTTTCTTCTGCCTCTTTATTACCAGGATTCTGGTCAGGGTGATATTTCACCGCCATTTTACGGTATGCTTTTTTCAATTCTGCATCAGACGCACCTTTTTGTACGCCCAAGACTTCATAATAATCTCTTTTTTCTGCCAACTTCCTCACCGCCTTATGCTATTTCACACAAATAAATACAAATTGCAAAAGCAGGGGCAGGAAATTCCCGCCCTTGCCTTTTGACAACATTTTTGTTTTCCAATTACAGTTCTTTTCCTTCGCCATCTACTACATCGGCATCATTGCCACCTTGTGCTGTTTCACCTTGTGCAGTCTGTGCTTGTTGATACAGTTTTTCAGAGATTTTGTAGAATTCTTGTTTGAGTGCTTCTGTTGCGGATTTGATATTTTCCACATCAGCATCTGTCATATTTTCCACTTGAATATCTTTCACAGTATCTTTCAAACCATTCAAAGCAGCTTCCACAGCAGATTTTTCGCTTGCATCAATTTTATCTCCCAACTCTTCCAATGCTTTTTCTGTTTGGAAAATCATAGAATCTGCTTCATTTTTCGCTTCAATACTTTCTTTTCTCTTTTTATCTTGTTCTGCGAACTGTTCTGCTTCTTTCACTGCTTTGTCAATTTCTTCTTCTGACAGGTTAGAACCAGCTGTGATTGTAATTTTCTGTTCTTTACCAGTACCCAAATCTTTTGCAGAAACATTTACAATACCATTTGCATCAATATCAAATGTTACTTCAATCTGTGGTACGCCACGTCTTGCAGGTGCAATGCCATCCAGTTTAAATTGCCCCAATGTTTTGTTATCTCTTGCCATTGCTCTTTCTCCTTGTACCACATGGATATCCACAGCAGTTTGGTTATCCATAGCAGTAGAGAAAATCTGTTTTTTATTTGTAGGGATTGTGGTGTTTCTGTCAATCAATTTTGTTGCAACGCCACCTTCAGTTTCAATACCCAAAGACAAAGGTGTTACGTCCAGCAACAATACACCACCTGCCCCTTCATCGCCAGCCAATTTGCCACCTTGAATTGCAGCCCCAACAGCCACACATTCATCAGGGTTAATACCTTTGAAAGGTTCTTTCCCTGTATGTTTTTTTACAGCTTCTTGTACAGCAGGAATTCTTGTGGAACCACCAACTAAAAGCACTTTGTCAATTTCATTTGCAGACAAGCCAGCATCTGCCAAAGCCTGGCGTACAGGCTGCATAGTACCGTCTACCAAATCTGCTGTCAATTCATCAAATTTTGCTCTGGACAATGTCACATCCAAATGTTTCGGACCATCTTGGTTCATGGTAATGAAAGGCAAATTGATATTTGTTGTTGTCACAGTAGACAATTCTTTTTTCGCTTTTTCTGCGGCTTCTTTCAATCTTTGCATTGCCATTTTGTCTTTGGCCAAATCCATGCCTTCTGCTTTTTTGAATTCTGCCACTAAGAAATCAATAATTCTTTGGTCGAAATCATCGCCGCCCAAACGTGTATTACCATTTGTGGACAATACTTCGATAACGCCACCACCGATTTCGATAATGGAAACGTCGAATGTACCACCACCCAAGTCATACACCATAATTTTCTGTTCGGCTTCATTATCCAATCCATAAGCCAACGCTGCGGAAGTTGGTTCATTGATAATACGTTTTACATCCAAACCAGCAATACGGCCAGCATCTTTTGTTGCCTGACGCTGTGCATCATTGAAATATGCAGGAACTGTGATAACTGCTTCTGTAACTGTTTCACCCAGATAACTTTCTGCATCTGCTTTCAATTTTTGCAGTATCATTGCAGAAATTTCTTGTGGAGAATAAGTTTTATCTTCAATATTTACTTTGTAATTTTCGCCCATATATCTTTTGATAGAGCTAATTGTATTATCAGGGTTTGTAATTGCCTGACGTTTTGCAGTTTCACCAATCAATCTTTCGCCATTTTTTGCAAAACCAACCACAGAAGGTGTTGTTCTTGCACCATCGCTATTTACGATAACAACAGGCTGTCCGCCTTCCATCACTGCTACACAAGAGTTTGTTGTTCCCAAGTCGATACCAATAATTTTACTCATAATCTATTTCCTCCTAAATTTTATCACGATTTTTTTAATTTATATCAGTTTGCCACTTTTACCATACTGTGGCGAATAACTTTATCTTTATATTTGTAGCCTTTGAGCATTTCCATTATAATTTCATTTTCGCCATAATTTTCGTCATCTTCATGTGCGACTGCCGCATGGAAATTGGGGTCAAATTTTTCGCCCATAGCTTTAATTTCCTCCACACCCATACCATGCAAAATTTCTTGAAATTGTTTCAGTGTCATTTGTACCCCTTTCAAAAAGGCATCGTCTGCGTCTGATTTTCCTTCCTGTACAGCCACTGCACGTTCCAGATTATCTACCACAGGCAACAGCTTTTCCACGGTATCTCTGACACCATCGTCATACATACTGGCTTTTTCTTTTGCGGTTCTTTTACGGAAATTATCAAATTCCGCCAGACATCTTTGGTATTTATCCAAATGGTCTGCCGCTTGTTGCTCCAGTTGTGCAATTTTTTGTTCTGTTACATCTATCACTTCACAATCTGCCGTTTCTGTCTGCACAGCTTCTTGTGCAGTTTCTTCGGTTCTATTTTCTTCTTGCAGAGCTTCTTCATTCAAATTCTTTTCTTCCACATCTGCCCCTCTTTTCTCTAATTATTTTTATTTCCTTCGTCAAGATTTTTCAAAACTTTTTCCATATTGTTTACCATACCATTCAATACAGAAACCACTTGCGAATAATCCATTCTAGTTGGGCCAACAATACCAATCGTGCCTCTTGTATTATCTCCCATTTTATAAGTTACTGTAATCACACTGCAATCCTGCATACTTTGTACGGAGTTTTCACTTCCAATCAAAATTTGCAATTCGTCTGTTTTACTGCCTTCCAGCAATGTCACAAGCACATCTTTTTCTTCTAATGTTTGAAACAGCGACTTTGCTTTTTGAATATCAGAAAATTCGGGAAAAGCCAGTATATTTTTTGTACCGCTCATGTGTACCTGCACTTTTTCTGCCGCTTTCATGGTATTTTCAATTGCATTTAGAATATGCGGCAATATCTCTTGATATTCATACAATACTGTTTGCAAACGATTGATGATGCTTGCATCAATATCATGCAGTGCATAACCTTGCAATGCCTCATGCAAATATTTTCCTATCAAAAACACTTTTTCATCATCAGGTACAATCCCCATTTGAATGACATGATTTTTGATGAAATTATCTTCTGTCGCAATCACCAATAACACAGAAGTGCTGTCTAAGGGCAACAGCCGAATTTGTTTGATTTTGGTTGTTTGGCTGACAGGCTCTGAAATAATGGTTGTGTAATTGGTCAAAGTTGAGAGTGCTTTTGCGGTTTCTTCTAATAAATAATCAATCTGTCCCACATTTCTTGTGATGATACTTTGCAAATACCGTTGTTCTTCCTGTCCAAGTTCCTTTTTTTGCATCAGATGGTCAACATACAAACGATATCCCAAATCCGATGGAATACGACCTGCGGAAGCATGGGGCTGCATAATAAATCCCATTTCTTCCAAATCACTCATTTCGTTGCGTATGGTTGCAGAGCTAATGCCGAGATTGTATTTTTTTGCAATGGTTCTGGAACCGACAGGCTCTGCCGTTTCAATATAATCATTGATAATCGCCTGCAAAATTTGTATTTTTCTGTCATTCAACGACATTGCCTTCGCCTCCTTTGTTATTTTGTTAGCACTCTCTTTATACGAGTGCTAATTTCTATAACATAAGATAGCACTTGCCTTCGCCTCTGTCAAGTGCTAATTGCAATTTTTTATATATTTTTTATAATTTCTTCTACATCTTTCAAAAATGCCACAAAAACATAGTTGCTCACATCAATGCCCCGTTCTGTCAATTTCACAAAACCATTCCATTCTTCCAACAATCCCTCTTTTTTCAGTTTTTCCAATTCTTCACCATATATGTCTACCATTTCTTTCCCAAAACGCTCCAAAAACCGCTTTTTGGAAACACCATCTGTCATACGCAAACCCAAAAACATAAATTCACTGTATTGTTCATAAATGGGTATTCGCTCCACATCTTCTGCCAAATCCATGTTGGCATTTGCCTTTTGTATATAACAATCTAAGTCATAAGGATTGTGAAATCGTTTTTGTGCCCAATAGGAATGTGCCCCCAAACCAACCCCCATATATACGCCATCTAACCAATACAAGCTGTTATGACGGCTTTGTTTTCCATTTTTAGAAAAATTGGATATTTCATATTGGTGATACCCTTTTTCTTTCAAAAATGCTACGGTTTTATGATACATCTCTCTGTCTGTCTGCTCATCTATTTCTTGATATACCCCTTTTTCATACAAATCATAAAACGGTGTACCTTCTTCTATGATTAAGCTATATGCAGAAATATGCTCTGGTTGTAATGTTGTCACTTGTTCCAACGTTTCCAACCAATCTGATATGGTTTGATTTGGTAATGCAAACATCAAATCCACATTGATATTTTTAAAACCTGCTTTTCTTGCATTTTGAAAATTATCCAAAAATTGTGCATTTGTGTGTATTCTACCCAATATTTGCAACAAATGGTTCTGCCAAGCCTGTAACCCCATACTAATACGATTAAAACCCATATTGTATAACGCTTGACACATATGAAAATCCAATGTTCCCGGATTTGCCTCAATGCTAATCTCTGCATCTTCTATAATACAATAATTTTGTTTTATGGTATCCATCAAACATTGCAACTGCTCTGCCGATAACACCGTTGGTGTTCCCCC
>CAJMNV010000118.1 GCA_905214825.1 uncultured bacterium
CGCTCCAAAAACTTTGATGAGCATGTAATTTGAGTGTTTAGTGATTAGGGTTTACCAAACGAATTTGTGACATCACCATAGAACGATCAAGTGCTTTGCACATATCGTATACAGTCAGCAATGCAACTTGCACACCTGTCAAAGCTTCCATTTCTACACCCGTTTTTCCCACCGTTTTGACAGTACACATTGCCTCAATTTCACAGCTTCCTTCCAACAACGAAAAATCCACACTGCATTTTGTCAAAGCAATCAAATGACAAAGCGGTATCCATTCCCATGTACGTTTTGCTGCCATGATACCTGCGGTTCTTGCAATTCCCAATACATCGCCTTTTGCCATAGTGCCATTTTTGATTTTTGAAAACACTTCTTCATTTACAGCAATCCGTCCTTTTGCAACAGCCATACGTTCTGTAATATCTTTTTGGCTCACATCTACCATGAACGCATTTCCTTTTGTGTCAAAATGTGTCAACTCTCCCATATTTCTTTTATTTCCTCCCTATTGTCCAAAACCACAGTCAGGATAGACACAAACAGCACAATTTTGACATTGTCCGCCATGTGCCAAAAGCACAAAATCTCTTTTTTGTAATTTTTCACCTGTGAGTAGCCTTGGCACTGTCAAATCAAATACTGTGCGTTTTGCATACATCACACACCCCGGCAAACCAACAACTGGCTTTCCTTTTACATAAGAAAGCATAAACATTGCTCCCGGCAATACGGGTGTGCCATATGTCACCACTTCTCCACCGCAATCTCGAATTGCCGCAGGTGTCACATCATCAGGGTCAACAGACATACCACCTGTCACTTGCACCATATCTGCCCCTTTTTCCAAAAAATCCAATATCGCTTTTGTAATTTCCTGCTGTTCATCTCCTGGAAATACTTGCCCTATAACAACTGCCCCCAATTCTTTTGCCTTTTCCACCAAAACCGCCCCAAATTTGTCTTTTATTCTGCCAGAAGCAATTTCAGAGCCCGTTGTCACAATACCGATTTTTGCATTTTGGAACTTTTTGACTGCAATCAAAGGTTGTGTATGGCTTTGACATATTTGTTCAAATGCTTGCAATACTTCTTCTTTGACTGTCAAAGGAATGACTCTTGCCCCTCCCAACAATGCTCCTTTTTTGACCATTTTATTGCCATGTATGGTTGCAAAACAAATTTCTTCGCCGCTGTTGACTGCATACAATGTATCTAAATTGATTTTTAACACACCATCACAATCGGCATACAATTCAATTTTACCTTCTTTGACATCACTGCACACAATATTTTCACCTACTGCCGCTTGTACCATACGTTTTGCAGCATCATTTTCATGCACATATCCTTTTTTGGTATCCCAAACATAAATATGTCTTTTCCCCAAATCCAATAATTTTTCAATATCTTGCTGTTGTATGATATGCCCTTTTGCAAACGCTCTGCCCTTAAATTTTCCTGGGACAATTTCTGTAATATCATGACAAAGCACCATACCCACAGCATCTTCTACTCTAACCTTTTCCATTTAAAACTCCTTTGCCAAAATATACATTCCAACACACCACCTGCAATACAACGGGCTTTGTCAGAAATGGTATAACAATTTTTTTGTTCTTCCACTCTGGGATCAATATCTGCAATTTTGAACCCTTTTGTCACAGCATAACCATCTCGTATCAATCCACGCAACACACCATCTATACTTGCCAAAACAGGTATACCATCAATTTCTGCAATCACTTGCCCTTTTTTCACCCAATCGCCAATATTGCTTTTATTTCGCAACACACCATCAGTATTGGCGTGTATGACCCTTTCTTTACCATATCCACCAATCACACCCGGAACACCTGTATTCGGTGTGGCACAACCTTCTGATAAAATACGCCCTAAATCATGTCCTCTTTTTGTTTCAATGACAAAGTGTACATCTTTTTTTGCCGTAAATCCGGGTCCCAAACCAATGACCATATCTGCCATATCCATATTTGTACCCAAATTGCATTTTGCCAATATAGCATCTACCAAAATACTTGGGTGTATTTGTGACAACACGTCCCCCTTTGGGTCAATCAACAAAGGGACGTTACCCTTTTGTTGTTCCCGCATGGCTTGTGCCAAATCCGAAACCAATACCGCTGTCACACCCTCTACCGTTTGTTTTTTTGTATAAACCGCTTCCGCAAATGATACATAACGCCGAATGGCAGAAGGTTGTTCTGCTTCCAGTACCAACACCGAAAAATCGCAACGATGCAATTTATGAATGACAGCGGTTGCCAAATCGCCACCACCTCTTACCACAACATCAAAATCTATCATGGAGCAATCACCTTGCTTGCTTGTGCCAATATTTCTGTGATATGATACATATTCGTCACACTACCCACAGCCAACTGTTCGGACAATCCATAATGGTTCAAACAAGTACCACAAACCAACACCGCAACCCCTTGTTTTTCCATCAACTGCAAATCCGGCACAGTTTCTGCACCATGTACTGCTAATTTTGCCCCACTATTATATAGTAATATTGTATTGGGCAATTTTTCTATTTCTGTCAATGCATACACAAACCCTTTCATCAACAATCTGCCTAACACCTCGTCACCTTTGCCCATTGTTTCCGATGAAAGCACCACAATGGTATTTTGTTCTGTTTTTGGTGTTTGCTCTGTTTTTTGTGTTTGTTTTGGTTGTATTGGTTTGTTTAGCAATGTCACCACATAACAATTTTCACTTTCTTTGCGGTCGATAATCTGGACACCTTTTTGTTGTGCCAATTTGTACAAATTTTGCACTGCAATTTCATTGTCTACCCAAACTTCTAAATTTGTTTCATGGCATTGTTCCATTGCTTTTTTTGTTTCGATAACAGGCAAAGGACAATTTTTCCCTCTTGCATCAATTTTCATGTATTTTCCTCCTATCGCACCAAAATATTGGGGACTTCCTTTTTTGTCACACGTCCTACAATTTCACACAAAAAACCGTTTCCTTGCATTTCGTCCATCGCTTTTTTTGCATCTTCAAGCCCCATACTCACAAGCAAACCACCAGAAGTCTGCGGGTCAAACAGCAATTCTTGTACGGCAAACGGCACATGCTCAAATATAACCATATCCCCCACATAATTGCGATTTCTTTGTGCTGCTGCTGTCAAATAAAAATCATCTGCATATTGCAAACTGCTTTGAATATAAGGTATTTGTATGCTGTCAATTTCGGCAGAATATCCTTTTGCAAGCATTTCTTTCAAATGCCCCAGAAAACCAAATCCTGTCACATCGGTACAACCATGCACATCATATTTTTTGATAATTTGTGCGGCATGTTGATTCAATGTTGTCATAGATTGTATGGCTTGTTGCATACTTTCCGCAGAAGCCGCCTGCATACGGTTTGCCATACACACAATGCCAACACCCAAAGGCTTTGTCAAAAGCAGTGCATCCCCTTCTTGTACACCATCATTTGCAAATATACGCTCAGGGTGCACTGTACCCATCACAGACAAACCATATTTCACACCATCATCTGCAATGGAATGTCCACCTACCAATGTGCCGCCTGCTTCCATGACTTTCTCACTACCGCCTTGTAGTATTTTGCCCAATATATTCAAATCCATATTTTCTGGAAAACAAACGATATTCAATGCTGTTTTGACATCGCCTCCCATGGCATAAATATCACTGAGTGCATTTGTTGCTGCAATCTGCCCAAATAAATAGGGGTCATCTACCATAGGGGGGAAAAAATCCAATGTCTGCACAATCGCAATTTCATCAGAAATACGATACACTGCTGCATCATCTGTACTTTCGTAGCCAATAAGTAAATTTTCATCTTTTTGTTCTGATTGTGGCAATTTGGAAAGTATCCGTTCCAACACACCTGCCCCCAATTTTGCTGTACATCCACCACTGTTGCAAAACAATATTTCTTTTTGCAATGTTTTTCCTCCTAATTAAAATATTTTTGATAAAGTCTATCGGCTTGTATTTTCAATTCATTTTCAAAATTTGAAAAACGTATCATCATATCTTTTCCTTTTTCTGTAATTTGTGAACCGCCACCATTTTTACCACCACTTTTTCTTTCCAACAAAGCAAAACCCAGCTCTTTTTCTGCCGTTTTCATCATTTTCCAAGCTTTGCTGTATGCCAACCCCATATCTGATGCGGCTTTTTGCATAGACCCTTTTTGTTCTATCCCTTGCATCAACTGCAAAACACCACTACCAAATGCCTTTTTCTCTCCCATAATACGCAATTTCATTTGATATGCTAAATTTTTATTCATTCTTCTCACCCTTTCGTTATTCTCAAATAAGAATAACGATTACAAAAATAAAATCCCTTCTATACCTACGTATACACTGGATTTTCTATTTTGTTTTATTTTATCATGTTTACAATCTATACGCAAGCGAGTATTGTTTTGTCACTTTTTTCATAAAAAAAATCAGATGTCATATAGACATCTGATTTTTTTACTTTGTTATAGATTAAGCTGCACTCTGTGCTTCTGCGGGCAGTTCAATGTTTTCTATTGCATTGTAGTTATCGCAAGTCATTTTGATATTTATGTTGCTTACTTTCAAGCCCAAATCTTGACCTTGTGCCATACCATCCATCAAACTTTGCATCATTTGTGTCATATTCAAATCATACTGCATTACATAACCATCTTCTGTAATCCACAGTTTTACAGGCATATCACCTTCAATCATGGAAACAACTTCATCTACGGACATACCCATACCTGCTGTTGCAGATTCCAAACCGGAATTTTTCATTGCTTCTTTCATTGCATCGCCAGTCAACACACCTTCTATGATGGTTGTTTCTTTGCCATTGATTGTTTCAGAACCTGTTGCAGAGAAATTGCTCAAATTGTTCAAGTACAAATCCATGTTTTGTTCTGCGTTGTATTGTGCCAAATCATCTACGCTGATGGATTGTTTTGCCCATTGTCCGCCAACATTGATATAAGAAGTAGCTGTTTCACCATCTTGCATTGCATACATTTGATATGCTTGCATTTCTTCACCATTCATTTTTGTGGACATATCCATTTTCAATTTCAAAGGATTTGTCATTGCTTCCATTTTTGCAACAATTTCTGTAGATGCTTTTTCTTCAGCCATTTCCATGTCAAATGTCATGTTCATATCTGCGGAAAAACTTTCTACGTTTGCCATTGTTTCATTTGCAGTTTTCAACAGTGTTTCTGGGTCCAAACCTTTTTCTGCATTGTCACCACCGTTGTTGCCGTTACAACCCACCATAGCCACCGCCATAGCTACTGTCATTGCTGCTGCCATAATTCTTTTTCTAAACTTCATTATCATACGCCTCCTTAAAATTTTACATAAAAAATTTCATGTATATTTCTGTATAATTTTAACATAATATGGAATATGTTTATAATGCATTTCCTATATACTTTAAAAAAAATTAAGAAATCTTTAACTTATTTTTTGCT
>CAJMNV010000119.1 GCA_905214825.1 uncultured bacterium
TGTACAAAAAGTCTCTTTACATTTGCCGGGGAATAGGCTATAATGAGGGCGCATGCCATTATACATCTGCAAAAAAATTTTATTCTCCAAAAAATCGTGATATGTGATATGTGATATGTTTTGTATGTAGTTTTGTAGTATGGTACAATATTGCTTCTGATTTATAAATTTGATAAAATATGAATGATGAAATGATTTAAATAAAGGAGAATATGACATGAAGAAAAGATTTTCTTGGTTCTGTGTTGTTTTGGTACTATGTTTCTTTTGGCAAGTGCCACAAAAAGCACAAGCAGCAGAATATCCCTATTTATTAGAAGTAAATTTGACACAAAATACAGTCACTGTATATCGAAAAAATGAAAAAGGTGATTATTCGATACCTGACCGTGTGTTTTTATGTTCTGTTGGTGGGGCAACACCAACGGGAACATTCCATACATCAGACAAATATGTATGGCGACCATTGTTTGGCAATGTGTATGGGCAATATGCTACAAGAATTACAGGGCATATACTGTTTCATTCTATACCATATTTGAAAATGAATGACAAAGGCTCTTTGCAATATGAAGAATATGGCAGATTGGGGACATCGGTTTCCATGGGTTGTGTGCGTTTGACTGCGGCTGACGCAAAATGGATTTATGATAATTGTCCAAAAGGTACTACCGTACGAATGATCAGAAGTGATGCACCATTGCCATTATTGCCACAACAACCACCACATTTGGACACCACAGATGTCAAACGCAGAGGCTGGGACCCAACAGACCCAGACCCAGCAAATCCTTGGCATGTAGTGGAACAAACTCCAAAAGTATCATTGGACAATATTTCTGTACAAAGTGGCAAAGAGTTTTTTGATATTCAAGGATTACACAAAAAAAATAGTTATTACTTGAATGCAGAAGATGCAAAAACAGCGTTTGCACACATTCAAAAAGATGTTGCTTTGCCGCCTGTATTGCAGGGTACAGAACATCTGCAAGGTATGATACAAATCGAGTACCAAAAGAAAATGTTTGATGTGGAATATATCATACAAGAACAAATACCATATTATAAATTACGGGATTTGGCAATGATGACAAAAACAGATATTGCATGGAATGAAGAGGCACAATGCATTGTGCTTTCTGTGCCAGAAAATGGAGAAAAAGGCTGGATTACCAAATTGATATTATACATAAAAGGTGTCAATGAAACATAAACAAAAATGAAAAAGAGAAGCATACTTTGTGAAATCAAAGTGTTCTTCTCTTTATTATTTGTTTATGAAGTTTTTTGACTGAGATGGAAAAAAAAGATTTGTTTTTTCAAAAAGTGGTATTAAAATAAAATTATGAAAAAATAAGAAAAGTAATGCAATAAAATGACGTTTGATTGCATTATACTTTATGAAAGGGGAACAATATGTGTTTATTTTGTATGGTATTGCAACATGATACGGTAAAAACAGTTCGCTCGAAAATAAAAACCATAGACGAGGATTTGTTACATCGTATTGCACAAGGTGACATGGAAGCATTACGTTGTTTGTATGACATTGCAGGATATGCAGTATTTGGTTTTGCACTTTCGATGTTAAAAAATAAACAGGACGCAGAGGATATATTACAAGACACTTTCTTAAAAATTCGTTCTGCTGCACATCTGTATCAGCCAAGAGGAACACCCATGGCATGGATATTGACGATGACACGCAATTTTTGTTTGATGAAATTGCGGGAAAAACAAAAAAATCAAGCCATAGAAGAAAAAATGCTGGAAAATACCATGCTGTATGTGCAAGACAATACAAACCGTGTGGTATTGGAAGCGGCGTTTTCGATATTAACAGATGAAGAACGACGAATTATTATGTTACATGTTTTAAGCGGGCTGAAACACAGAGAAATTGCACAAATTTTGGAATTGCCATTGTCTACGGTGCTTTCCAAAAATAATCGTGCATTGAAAAAATTAAAGCAGTATTTGCAGAAAGGGGACTGAAACACATGGACGAAGAAAAAATCAAAGATTGCTTACAGAATGCGGTTGCAGATTTGATGCCTGATGTGTTTGATAAAATTGCTTGTGCCTCTGTCATACCAGAAGAAAGGTTGGATAGGAATATGGAAGGTAAAAAGAAAACAAAGATATTGGGCGGCAGTTTGGTTGCGGCATGTTTGGCATTGGTGGTTGTATTTGGGGCATTGCGTACACAGGGTAATTCTTTGATTGTGATTGATGTAAACCCGAGTGTGGAATTGGTTACAAATCAGTCAGACAAAGTCAAACGTGTGGAAGCATTAAACCAAGATGGGGAAATCATATTGGATAATATGAATTTGAAAAACGTGGATTTGAATGTGGCAGTGAATGCATTGACAGGTTCTATGATAAAACATGGGTATTTGTCAGTCGATAATGCCAATGTGTTGGTGAGTGTGCAGAACAAAGACCAGAAAAAAGCAGAAGCATTGCGTTCTGTTGTTGTGTCTGATATTAATGATGCATTGGCAAATTATAATGTAACAGCAACTATATACAATCAAGCAATTTCTGATACCAAACAAGATTTAGCAACATTTGCAAAACAAAATGGTATTTCTTATGGAAAAGCGGTATTTTTGTACAACTTAACACAAAAAATTCCAAATATGACAATGGAAGAATTGGCATCCATGAGCATACAAGAGTTGTCACAGATGGTGGAAACACAAAAAATAGATATTCGTGATATTGTGTACTATGAATATGATGATACCATGACAGAAAATATTGCAGATACCATAGATGATATTAACGAAATGAATTATACCGCAACGATTGCAGATATTTCTGGTGCGAATTATATTTCAGAAACAAAAGCAAAAGAAATTACATTGCAGCACGCAGGTGTTCCTGAAAAAGAAACAAAATTTATGTTTGTGAAACTGGATTGGGACGATGGTATTCCTGTATATGAAGTGGAATTTTATCATGGCAATAAAGAGTATGACTATGAAATCAATGCAACAAATGGCAGTATCATTGGTTTTGACTATGATGCAGAACATCATATTCCACAAACACAACCACAAATATCTCCACAAGCACAACAACAGCAAAAACAATACATTGGAGAAGCAAGAGCAAAAGAAATTGCATTACAACATGCAGGAGTTTCTGCAAATGAAACACAAATTTTGTTTGTAAAACAAGATTGGGACGATGGTATTCCTGTATATGAAGTGGAATTTTATCAGGGCAACAAAGAATATGATTATACAATCCATGCGATAGATGGCAGTATTATAGATTTTGACTATGATGCAGAACAACAAATTCCACAAACACAACCACAACCACAGGCACCAACACCACAGCAGAATCAATACATTGGAGAGACAAAAGCAAAACAGATTGCTTTAGCAAAAGCAGGACTTTCGGCAAACAATGTCAGTGGTATGATGGTAAAATTTGATTATGATGATGGATATGCAGTATATGAATTAGAATTCCGACAAGGTGCAACAGAATATGAATGTGATGTAGATGCAGTCAATGGCACTGTGCTGAAATTTGAAATGGACTAAACAATAAAATATGATTGTAAAAGCATAAAAAATTGTATAAAAAAACTATAATATTATGATTGCATTGCTTTTTTTCATATTTTATGGTATAATCCGCTGAATAATGAAGCGGAAAGAGGTAAAAAAATATGGGTTGGAAAAAATTAACCGTTGTTGTGGTTGCAGCGGCGGCTATGATTAGTGGAACCATTGCACTTTCTATGGAATTGACAAAACAAAAAGAACTGGAAATGGAAGTGGCAGAAGAACCACAGGTTCCCATAGAACCACCACAAGCAGGAGATACCACAACATTAGAAAATATGGAAAATATGCCAATTTATTATGATGATGACAAAGTATTGCTTTTGCCTGTGCGAAATGTGGTAGAAGGTTTGGGCGGTAGTGTCAAATGGGATACAGAAAAAAAAGCAACAGAAATTTCTTTTCATGGGAAAAAATTACTGCTGTATCGTGGCACACAACAAGCACAATTAAACGGTTATGATATCACATTGGATAGAGAACCAGAAACCATAAACACCTGTTTATATGTTTCAGAAAATGTATTTGATTATTTTGCAACAGAAGTTATTTGGGATAGTACACAACGTTTGGTGACAATCAAAACGGGCGATAATACAAAACCTGTGATGGCAGCAAGACATATGGAAGGAAAAGATGGAGAAAGAATATATACTGCAGAAATTCCTGTGATTGTTGGTTTGAATGACATCAGTTATGAAAAAAGTTTGAATGATGATTTGCAAAAATTCGCTTTGGAACAACTGCAATCATTCCCAGATACATTGCCAAAAGAAGAAAATAAACCCAAACAAGAAATACAAGCAGAAAATACAGAACAAACAAAAGAACAAACAGCACAAACAGAGCATACACCAAAACAAACAGAACCAAAAGAAGAAATTCCAAAACCAAATCATGTGCGAATACAATTCCAAAAAGGATATTTTGGTAAAAAGTTTTTATCTTTGTTCTGGGATGTGGAAGTAGATGGTGTATTGATGGCAAAGGGTGTGAACGTCAATTTGCAAGAGCAAAAATATGTGCAAATGCAAGAATTGCTCAATACAGAACAATGGCAGGAAAAATTGAACGTTTATGCAGAAGATGCCGCAAAACAAAATTATTATATATCTGAGAAAGAAGAATGGGTGCT
Organism: uncultured bacterium; assembly: GCA_905214825.1. Classification (GTDB taxonomy): domain Bacteria; phylum Bacillota; class Clostridia; order Lachnospirales; family Anaerotignaceae; genus Anaerotignum. Next base: position 4,723 of record CAJMNV010000119.1, read on the forward strand.
TTTGCCAAACGATAAAGAAAATGGAAGTTATCAGCAAGTGCCTGTACCAAAAGAAATTGCACAAGGCGTATATAAAGACAAATATTTATTCTTAATTTCTTAAAAAACAAGTATAGGGGCATATTTTGTAAATCAAAGTATGCTCTTTTTTTATTTATGGAAATATTTTCTTGTGGAGAATATGTTTTATCAAAATGTTTCATAAGAAGATTTTTGTATCAGATAAGACTTTTTTTGTATTGATATTTCATTATCAATTTATGGCAAATGCACTTTTATAAAAAAGAAAATAATTGTTCAAATATACATCTTGTCTGACAAATATGTGTGTGTTTTTAAGAGAAAAATCTGCAAAAAGAATTAATTTTGCATAAAAATATTTATTTTATGGTTTCTATGGTTGTCAAATTATACAAACAGCATTTTGTTAGAAACATAACGTTTTTATTTTGAATTTCTGGTTGAAATTGCAGGAATTTGATTGTATAATAAGCAAGGACAAAAATTGTACTGTTTCATATTGCATTTCCTTGTTGTAAGACAAGGAAATTGACAAAAGCTGTATATTTTTGTTAAAGAAACAGTCATTCTGTGCGGAATTCCGTACAAATTTTATAAAAAATGAAAAATTGCAAATGAATAAAGGAGGAAAAAAGAATGTCAAAAGTAATGAAAACGATGGACGGTAACGAAGCTGCTGCATACGCGTCCTATGCGTTTACAGAAGTAGCGGGTATTTTCCCCTAC
>CAJMNV010000120.1 GCA_905214825.1 uncultured bacterium
GTTTTATTGTTTTATTATTGTATTATGATTATTTATGTTTATAACCTGTATAAAATACCATAAACATACAAAAAATAGTTGCCCATGCCCAAAAACGATGTTTTTTCATTTGTATATGCTCCTTTCTTGTAAAAAAAGACGATTTTTTTATAAAAATAGTGTACTATGTTTTTGTATATCTGTAAAGTGTAGAACAAAAATATTGACATATTTTGAAAATTTGTTATGATGAAAAAAAGTATAAAAAAGGAGGCACTACATATGTTATTGACAACAACCGAAAATATCGCTGGCAAAGAATATGAAATATTGGGATTGGTAAAGGGTGCAACCATACAAAGCAAAAATATTGGTAAAGATTTTGGTGCTGGTCTGAAATCATTGATTGGCGGTGAGTTGACAGGCTACACAGATATGATGGAAGAAGCAAGAGAAATTGCAACACAACGTATGATTGAAGATGCACAACGTATGGGAGCAAATGCCATTGTGGGTATGCGTTTTTCCACAAGCGGTATTATGCAAGGTGCGGCAGAAGTGATGGCATATGGTACAGCTGTGAAAATGAAATAACTATTGATAAAAAATGGTAGTGAGACAAATTTTTTAGAAAATAAAAGAAAAAGAGGAGAAGGCTTTGATTATAAAAGCATTCTCCTCTCTATTGTTTTTTGATTTTTCTAAACAAAAAGGGGGTTTTTTCTATGTTTTTGACAATACAGTGTGGAGGGTATCAAATTGGTGAATATCAAAAACAAAATTTGCCTTATATGAGTATTTGTCATTATAATGATATGACATCTTTTGCAGAAACATATGATATTTCCCTACATGTTTTACAAGAAGCAAGAAAATTTGGTTTTGCAAAATATGAAAGTTTTGAGACATTCGATTGTATGAGTTTGGAAATGCTGGATTTTGAAAATGTGTTGTTGACACATGGTAGTGTTGTGATTTATTTGGAAAAAAAACGGGCATGGTTTTTTACATCAAAAACAGAATTGGTTACACAGACATTGCAAGATTGTGCAAATGCATTGGGCGAACGGATTACATTTTCTCGTATGTTATATTTATTTTTGGAAGCACAGACAAAACAAGAACATATTGCTTTTGATGCCATCGAAAAAGAGATACTTGGTTTGGAACAAGCATTGATTACTGCACAAAAGAAAAATTTTGTGACAGAAATTATTGGTTTAAGAAAAAAATTGATGATGATGAAACGATATTATGAACAGTTTTTAGATGTTCTGGATATTATTATAGAAAATCAAAATGATATTTTTGATGAAAAAACATTGGGTTCTTTCAAACGGTTATCCAAAAAAACAGAACGCAGTTATCAAAATATATTGAATTTGCGTGAGGCTGTGACACAGGTGCGAGAGTCCTATGAGGCAGAAGTGGATATTCGTTTGAACACAACCATGAAAGTATTTACGGTTGTGACAACCATATTTTTGCCGTTGACGGTGATTGCTGGTTGGTATGGCATGAATTTTCAAATGCCAGAATATGAGTGGAAATATGGGTATTTGATTGTGATATTGGTTTCTGTGGCTTTTGTTGTGGCAGGAATTGCGTTTTTCAAAAAAAATAAATGGTTTTGAAAAAATTTTGAAAAAGGTATTGACAGTATGAAATTGTGTGCTATAATCTTATCCATAAAGCGTTGATGAGGACAGTAGTCCTTTTCAAATGGACAGAGAGGGATACCGATGTATGTTACGGGGCTGTGAGTATCCTCATTTGAAAAGTGTATGAAAACCACCTCTGAGTTGCCTTAATACGGCACGGTGATTCCGTTATCGTCTTTAAAATGAGTGGTTTTGCGAAACAAAAAGGGTGGAACCGCGGGAGATAATGACTCTCGTCCCTTTTCCGTAAGGAAAGTGGACGGGATTTTTTTATTGCAAAAAATCGCACTTTCCAAAGTCAAAAAAATATGCAAAAGGAGCGATATATCATGAAAATTACATTGAAAGATGGCGTAGTAAAAGAATTTGACAGCCCTATGTCTGTATTGGATATTGCAAAATCCATCAGCGAAGGTTTGGCAAGAAATGCTTGTGCAGGTATTGTAGACGGTGAAGTGAAAGATTTGCGTTTTGTTGTGGACAAAGATGCACAAGTAAGCATTTGCACATTTGAAGATGAAGCAGGTAAAGTGGCATTCCGTCATAGCACATCTCATATTTTGGCACAGGCTGTCAAAAGATTGTATCCAGATGTCAAATTGGCAATTGGGCCTGCCATTGCAGATGGTTTTTACTATGATTTTGATAAAGATAAAGCATTTACACCAGAAGAATTGGAAGCCATTGAAGCAGAAATGAAAAAAATTGTCAAAGAAGATTTGGCAATCGAAAGTTTTACACTGCCTCGTGCAGAAGCAATCAAATTTATGGAAGAAAGAAATGAACCTTATAAAGTGGAATTGATACAAGATTTGCCAGAAGATGCTGTGATTTCTTTCTATAAACAAGGTGATTTTACAGATTTGTGTGCTGGGCCGCATTTGATGAGTACCAAATATGTCAAAGCAATCAAATTGACATCTGTGGCAGGTGCATATTGGAGAGGTAGCGAAAAAAATAAAATGCTTTCCCGTATCTATGGCACATGTTATCCAAAAGCGTCTGAATTGGAAGCATATTTGACAATGATAGAAGAAGCGAAAAAACGTGATCACAGAAAATTGGGTAAAGAATTGAAATTGTTTACTATGTTGGATGAAGGTCCTGGTTTCCCATTTTTCTTGCCAAATGGTATGGTGTTGAAAAATACATTGTTGGAATATTGGAGAGAAATACACAAAAAAGCAGGGTATGTGGAAGTATCTTCTCCGATTATTTTGAATAGAGATTTGTGGTTGAGAAGCGGTCACTGGGAACATTATAAAGAAAATATGTATACAACAGTGATTGATGATGAGGATTATGCAGTAAAACCAATGAACTGTCCAGGTGGTATGTTGATTTACAAACAAGATATGCATTCTTATAGAGATTTGCCTTTGCGTATGGCAGAAATCGGTTTGGTACACAGACATGAAAAATCTGGTGCATTGCATGGTTTGATGCGTGTTCGTTGTTTCAACCAAGATGATGCACATATCTTTATGACAGAAGAACAAATTAAAGATGAAATCAGTGGCGTGATTCGTTTGATTGATGGTGTGTATAGTCTGTTTGGTTTCAAATATCATATTGAACTTTCCACAAGACCAGAAGATAGTATGGGCTCAGATGAAGCTTGGGAAATTGCAACAAATGGTTTGAGAGATGCTTTGGAAGAAAACAAAATTCCTTATACTGTAAATGAAGGCGACGGTGCATTCTATGGTCCTAAAATAGACTTCCATTTGGAAGACTCCATTGGTAGAACATGGCAGTGTGGTACAATCCAGTTGGATATGCAAATGCCAGAAAGATTTGAATTGGAATACACAGCAGCAGATGGCAGCAAAAAACGCCCTGTTATGATACATCGTGTATGCTTTGGTTCTATTGAACGTTTTATTGGTATTTTGATTGAACATTTTGCAGGTCAATTCCCAACATGGTTAGCACCTGTACAAGTGAAAGTATTACCAATTTCTGAAAAATTTGCAGATTATGCAAATCAAGTGGCAGAACAGTTGGACGCAGCCAATATTCGTGTAGCAGTTGATCACAGAGCAGAAAAAATTGGTTACAAAATCAGAGAAGCAAGAAATGAAAGAGTACCTTATATCATTGTTGTGGGCGAAAAAGACCAAGAAGCAAATAAAGTTTCTTTGCGTTCCAGAAAAAATGGCGAAGAAGGGCAAGTGGATTTGAAAGATGTAATTGCAAGATTGCAAAAAGAAATCGAAACAAGAGCTTTGGACGAAGCATAATTGCGTAAAAATAACCAAGAGGATTTTTTGATATTTCAAGAGATTCTCTTGGTTTTTATTTTGCAACGAAACAATGTATTTTTTTGTGTATAAATGTATAAAGATACAGTGCAGATTTTATCATAAATATAGAATTTTATAAAAATATATAAAAAAGTTATTGTAAATCATGTATTTTAGAAGTATTTTAAAAAAATGTATAAAATACATAAAAAAGCGTTTTATTTTTTATACAAAACAGATATTGTATTTTATACAAATATCAAGTATAATCTGTGTATTGGTTACAGCAAGGGTTGTAAAAAAGAAATGAAAACAAAAGCAAACAATCAATGGAGGTAAAAAGATATGAAAAAATATTTGAAAAACATTTTGGCAGCAACTATGATACTTTCTATGACAACTGCTTTGGCAGCTTGTGGTGGCTCTGCACCTGCAGACAACAATGAAGATGCAAATGCAGATGGTGCAGAAAACAGTGGCAAACAAAAATTGGTATTGGCAACCAGTGCGGATTTCCCTCCTTATGAGTTCTATGAAGGTGGCGAAGTGGTTGGTATTGATGTAGAAGTTGCAAAAGCAATCGCAGATAAATTGGGGTATGAATTGGAAATCCAAGATATGATATTTGACTCCATCATTCCTTCTATTGTATCTGGGAAGGCAGATATTGGTATGGCTGGTATGACTGTAACAGAAGACCGTTTGGAAAGCGTGGATTTCACAGATAGCTATGCAACAGGGATACAATCTATCATTGTAAAAGAAGGTTCTCCTATTACCAGTGTAGATGATTTGTTGGCAGAAGGTGCAAATAATAAAGTGGGTGTGCAAACAACAACAACTGGTGACACATATACAACTGCTGATATAGAAAAAAAAGGCTTGGGTACGGTAGAACGTTATAACAAAGGTACAGACGCCATTGAAGCATTGAAAGCCGGAAAAGTGGATTGTGTGGTAATTGACAATGAACCTGCAAAAAAATTTGTTGAATCAAATGAAGGATTGCAAATTCTGGATACAGAATATACAATAGAAAATTATGCCATTGCTTTGGCAAAAGACAGCGAATTGACAGAACCCATCAACAAAGCTTTGACAGAATTGATTGAAGATGGTACTGTGCAAACCGTAGTTCACAAACACATCACAGCATAATAATTCGTATCCAAAAATGCGCGGGAAACGGTCCCTATTTATCAACGAATCAAAAGAAGGCCGCTTTGCATGGAAGGTTTGCAGTCTTGGTGGGAAACTATTCAAGCCGATTTTTATAAAAACTTTATAGAAGATGATAGATGGAAGTATCTTGTAGAAGGTTTGGGAAACACATTAAAATTGACATTTTTTGCAGTATTGATTGGTATTGCGATTGGTGTTGTGGTTGCAATGATACGTTCTACCCATGATAAACATATCAAAGAAATGCATAGCGGATTTTCAAAATTTATATTGAAATTTTTGAATGTGATAGCGAATATTTATTTGGTAGTGATTCGTGGTACAC